>NZ_JAMXAX010000009.1 GCF_023913775.1 Acidovorax facilis | reverse complement strand
CAAGAAGCGTGCACGGCTGCTGCAGCGTTTTGGCGGGGTGCGCGGTGTGGCTGCGGCCAGTGTGGAGGACCTGGTCACCGTGGACGGCATCTCGCGTGAGCTGGCCGAAGAGATCTATCGCGCCTTGCGTTGAGTCCCCGGCCGGACTGCTCGCCTGCCGTGACACAATCGACCCATGTTCTGGACTATCCCCACCTTGATGACCTGGACGCGCATCGTCGCGATACCTTTGATCGTGGGGGTGTTCTACGCGCCACTGGACCCGGCCACGCGCAACCTCATTGCCACCGTGATGTTTGTGGTGTTCGCCGCCACCGACTGGCTGGACGGCTACCTGGCCCGCAAACTGAACCAGACCTCGTCGTTTGGCGCCTTTCTTGACCCGGTGGCCGACAAGTTTCTGGTGTGTGCATCGCTGCTGGTGCTGGTGCATCTGCAGCGTGCCGATGTGTTCGTTGCGCTCATCATCATCGGCCGCGAGATCGCCATATCAGCCCTGCGCGAGTGGATGGCGCAGATCGGCGCGAGCAAAAGCGTTGCTGTGCACATGATCGGCAAGGTCAAGACTACGGTGCAGATGGTGGCCATCCCCTTCCTTCTTTATGACGGGCGCCTGTTCGGCGTCATCGATACCGGCGTGTGGGGCACCTGGCTCATCTGGGCCTCGGCTGTGCTCACGGTCTGGTCGATGGTGTACTACCTGCAAAAGGCATTGCCGGAAATCCGGGCGCGTGTGAAGTAGCAGGAGTGGAGCGCGCGCATCCTGTCGGTGGTTTGGCGGATGAATGCGAGGGACTGTGGCCTGCGCTGCATTGTCGGAACTGGGGTGTCAATACGGAGTGCTGCCCATACGGCGTGTTTGAGACAAAAACGCCCCACAAGCCCTGTCGCAGCGTGAAATACGACTAGAATTCATCCCAACGCTGCGCCAAACCAGCGTGTTGTATTGACACCCGGAAACTCGATGGCTTTAATCTGATACAGCAGCCACTGCTGTGTATGCCAGTCATTCCCCCGTCTGTTTTCAACCAGCCTCCGGCTGCGCTTTCGGACGTGTGAAGACCAGATATCCGCGAGACATTCCATCAACTCTTTTCCGAGAGGCTTCTTGTGAACAAAACCGAACTGATTGAGCACATCGCTACCAACGCCGACATCTCCAAGGCCGCCGCTGCTCGTGCCCTGGAATCCACGATCGAGGCCGTCAAGAAGACCCTGAAGAAGGGCGGCACTGTTTCGCTCGTCGGTTTCGGTACCTTTGCGGTCGGCAAACGCGCTGCTCGCACGGGCCGCAATCCCCGTACCGGCGCTACGATTAAAATCAAAGCTGCTAAAGTTCCAAAGTTCCGTCCTGGCAAGGCATTGAAAGATGCCTTGAACTGAGGATCAGTTTAGGTGGGGTCCTTAGCTCAGTTGGTAGAGCGGCTCCTTTACACGGAGTAGGTCGGCGGTTCGAGACCGTCAGGACCCACCACCACCGAACAAAGGCGAACGCAAGTTCGCCTTTTGTTTTTTGCCTTCTGAAAGATCGACCATGTTTGAATCCATCCGCAAGCACTCCAAGATCGTGATGATCTTATTGTTCTTGCTGATCATTCCATCGTTTGTGCTGGTAGGCATTGACAGCAACTACTTCTCTGAAAAGAGCCCAGTGGTGGCGCGCGTCGATGGCGACAAGATCAACCAGACTGACTGGGACAATGCCCATCGCATGGAGACCGACCGCATGCGTGCGCAGTCTCCCTCGGTCGATCCCAAGCTTCTTGACTCTCCCCAGGCCCGCTACGCCACGCTGGAGCGCCTGGTGCGTGACCGCGTGCTGGCAGCTGCGGCCAAGGAAATGCACCTGGTGACGAGTGATTCGCGGCTGGCACGCAGCCTGCAGGAGATTCCCGCCATCGCAGGACTCAAGCGCGCTGACGGTACGCTGGACGCAGAAGCCTATCGGGCCCTGGTGGGTACGCAAGGTTTGACGCCGGAAGGCTTCGAGGCCAATGTGCGCCGCGATCTGTCGATCAACCAGGTCATCGGTGGTGTGATGGGTACCGCCTTCAGCACCAATGCCCAGGTCAAGCTCGCGCTGGACCCTCTCTATGAGCAGCGAGAAATCCAGGTGGTGCGCTTCAAGTCGGCAGATTTCTCTGCCAAGGTTGCGCCCACGGACGCGGATCTGGAGTCCTACTACAAGGCAAATCCTGCAAAGTTCCTTCAGATGGAGCAGGCTTCGGTGGAGTATGTGGTTCTGGACCTCGACAGCGTGCGTTCCGGTATCACCCTCAATGAGGACGACTTGCGCACCTACTACAAGGAAAACGTGGCGCGCATGGCCGGCAAGGAAGAGCGTCGCGCCAGCCACATCCTGATCAATGCCTCCAAGGATGCATCGTCTGCCGACCGTGAGAAGGCCAAGGCACGTGCTGCGGAACTGCTGGCGCAGGTGCGCAAGGCGCCAGCCACGTTTGCGGATGTGGCCAAGAAGGCCTCGGACGACAAAGGCTCGGCCACCGCAGGTGGCGATCTGAATTTCTTCGGACGGGGCGCCATGGTCAAGCCGTTTGAAGACGCGGCCTTTGCCCTCAAGAAGGGTGAAATCAGCGATCTGGTGGAAACCGACTTCGGTTACCACATCATCCAGCTGACCGACATCAAGGCACCCCGCCAGCCTTCCTTTGAAGAGTTGCGCCCCACCATGGAAGCCGAACTCAAGCAGCAGCAGGCCCAGCGCAAGTTTGCCGAGGTGGCGGAGTCATTCACGAACAGCGTGTATGAACAGGCCGATAGCCTCAAGCCGATGGCAGACAAGCTCAAGCTCAAGGTGCAGACCGCGTCCGGCCTCACCCGCACGCCAGCACCTGGCGCGGTGGGGCCGCTGGCCAACCCCAAGTTCCTGGAAGCACTTTTCTCTTCGGATTCGGTGCAGAACAAACGCAACACCGAGGCCGTGGAAATAGGCCCCAGCCAACTGGCTGCTGGCCGCGTGGTGCAGTACACCCCGACCAAAACCCTGCCGCTGGACGAAGTGCGAGCCCGCGTGCGCGAACTGTATGTGGGGCAGAAAGCCTCTGAATTGGCGCGCAAGGATGGCGAAGCCAAGCTGGCTGCGTGGAAAGCGGCCCCGGCCACCGCCAGCGGCCTGGGTGCTCCCATCCAGATTTCGCGTGAGCAGGTCCAGAACCTGCCCCGTCCTCTGATTGATGCAGCGTTGCACGCGCCGACAGCCGACGCGCTCCCAGCCTGGGTTGGTGTGGACCTGGGGAGCGAGGGTTATGCCGTGGTCAAGGTAAACCGTGTGGTGCCTCGGCCGGCTCCAGAGGGCCAGCGCGCGCAACAGGAACGGCAGCAATATATGCAGTGGTGGGCTTCGGCGGAAGGCCAGGCGTACTACGAGATGCTCAAGAAGCGTTTCAAGGCAGAGATCAAAGCGCCGCGACCCTCGGCCACTTTGCAGGCCGCTGCAGAAAATTAAGCAAATTGGCCTTGGGACTCAAAATCCCAGGCTATAATACAAAGCTACGGTGGCTGTAGCTCAGTTGGTAGAGTCCAGGATTGTGATTCCTGTTGTCGTGGGTTCGAGCCCCATCAGCCACCCCAAATCAGAAAAAGCGCCGCAACAAATGTTGCGGCGCTTTTTTGTTTTGGGCCTCCAGCATGTGAGGGGCAGTCCGGAGCCATTACTTCTGCCCACTCTTCGAACAGTCTTTCTTGGCGGGATTTGGGTAGTGCCGGGATGGAGCGCGTCGTATGCAGCGCATACTGCGTCTTTAGCTTTTTCTGGAGTCTTCCATGAGCCTTGTGATCCGCGACGCGTCGCCCAGCGAAAAACGTGGCAACGCCATGTCAGCAGCCCTTGCCAAGGAGCAGCTGGAGTACGCGGTCCAGATCGTTCGGGAGGTTTTGCCTCAGAGTGCGGGCGATGGCGCGCTCATTGGCGCAGTGGTCCAGGCCATTGCCATGAACTACGCTGCAGTCCCGCAGCCAAACCGATAGTGCTCCGATTTTTGATGGAAGGGAGTGTCACTTCAGGCATCAGTGCATGAAATGTCCGTGCCGACGTAGAACTGAGCCACCGCGCCGCTTGAATCGTGAGCCAGGGGTGGAAGCCGACGCTGTGATGGTCGGCTGTGGACCGCATTCCATGCTGTGGCTGTGCCGTCTCCTGATCCATTGAACGCTGATGATCCTGACGCTGAGAATCGACAAGATAGAACCCGGGAGCTACCGGGCCCAAGTATTTGACGGCCTAGAGGGGCTGGGTGAGTTCGGAGCCCCGGGAGGACATAGACAAATTCACCAGCTTGGCGCCTTGCATCGCCCTTCGGGAGCTGGAGGGGCCGACCTTTTCACCACCCCAAAACCGACGTTACATGGGCCGTGCTCGCAACTTTGGCTTAGGCTGGATTAAAGACATCCTCTACACTTCAAATGATACGTATTCTTATGAAGGGGTGGAGATGAATTTGCGAGACGTTGGCGTGGGCTTGATTTTCTTCCTGGGAGCGAACCTAGCTCAGGCCGTCTACACGATCAACATCGAACAGGTGGGGCCTGATGTTGTGATGAGTGGCTCAGGCTCGATAAACACCAGTTCTTTCTCCTCCGTGGGCCTCATTGGACCGTGTCTTCTTGGTGATGGATTCATCGGTACAAATGCCCTCTGCGTTGGCTCAGACACAAACGGAGATTGGTATCCTGGGGCGCTGTCGCCTGGCATTTCGCTGCCTTCTATAGTGCCGACCGCTGGGTCAAGCTCTTCGGGGCCCAACGTGTTCCTCCTGGGAACTGAACTGTACCTACCTGAAAACTATGTTTCAGCGTCTCCGCTCGTCAATCAAACGACTTTTGCAGGTACGACGTTGGCAGCGATTGGCCTCAACGTGGGGACTCAAACGTTGTTCGTGCCATCTGGCGACGAGATCATCATCAATGTGGGGCTAGCGCCACCCGCCGCTCCAGCTAGCATTCCCACGCTCGGTGAGTACGCCTTACTTGGACTGTCGTCATTGCTAGCTATTCTGGGCATGGTAGCTATGCGGCGTCAGCGGGGCTAAGGGACGTCCGCAATCGGAAGAAATCTGGTCCTGGGCGACAGGCCCACAGGATCTGCACCTTCATCCTCAATTTCGCCAACGTAGTCCGGCCCTGATTGGGGGAGCTGGGGCTGCGGGGGGATAGTCGGCGTCTCGGTACTGGGCGGCAGGTCGCCCGGGGGAAGGGGATAGGTCTCGGGGACCTTGTGGGCTGGGTGTTCGTTCGGGTCGGTGGCCATGGCGAGCTCCTTGTGGAAAGAGTCCATTGGGACACTCGCCTGTGTCGGCCGTCGTAGGAGGTCATCCATATAGAACGACCGTCCAGAGCTGGCTTCAGGCGTGAGCTAGTTGGTCAAAGTCCGCCAGCGGCATCTCGGTGCCATCGTGGGCCACAAGAACGCCAGCAGTGGCATCCGATACCTCTATCGGGCTGCCATTGAATTTGCCTTGCTCTGGCTTCACGCCATTCATTGGCACGCAGCCATAGAGGCGGCACAGAAGCAGATCGTCGGCCTGGGCCCTGGTCAGGACCAGCTTCTGCGGTTGCGCTGTACCGTGTGCGCGCCAGTGTGCGCGGAATGCGTTTGTCGCGCGGCGGTGGGTGTCTGCCATGCCTGGGCGGCAGGGTGGGAGGTCTACGATGTTCTGGGCGGCCATGCCTGCGATTTTGTCAGGATGGCGTCGCATGAATCGAAAATTCCTCCCCGATTCTTCCCTGGCGCAATGCAGAAAAGGTGTTTTTCAGAGGGGATGGGGTGGCCTGCCCGGAGGGACTCGAACCCCCGACCTATAGCTTAGAAGGCTATTGCTCTATCCAGTTGAGCTACGGGCAGTAATGTTTTCAGCGATAGCGCTTACTAACTTATTGCGTATTGCTACGCAAAGTCACCTTATGCAGGTGCCGAATCATACCTGCTGCGCCTACCTGGTCGGACCAACAACACGGCCTTTTCGCAGGTAGTGGCGCTGGGTGGTAGTCACGCTGTCGTGGCCTAGTAGCTCTGCCGCCGCCGCCTCGCCACGCACTTCCGACACATCGTCTGCAGCCTTGGCCCGCAGGTCGTAGAAACGCATGGTTTTGATCTGGTCTGCCAGCTTTGGGTTCAGCTTGGCCGCCTTCTTCCGAGCTCGCTTGTAGACCTCTGCCAACGCCTTCTGAGAAAGCGCTTCCCCGGCCTGGTTCACCACAAGCGCAGAGCTCCACATCTTGCAGGCATCCTTGCGGGCCTTGATGCGGTCCAGCAACACAGCCAGTTCTCCTTCTATCCGGATGCGCAGCTTCGCCCCGGTCTTCCCTTGGGTTACTTTCAGCCGACCGTCTTCAATGTCGCCGTCCGTCATGCCCACGGTGTCGGCGGGGCGCTGGCCGGTCAGGTAGGCAAGATCCATAGCATCTCGCAGCGGCCACGCCGCGACGTTCCACACCGCACGGAACACCTCGTCGGTGATGTACTGCTCGCGCTTTTTTACCGGCAGGCCCTTGATCCCCATGCATGGGTTTGCTTTATCGGTGTAACCCCAGGCCCTTGCCATGTTGAACATGTGCGAGAACGTGCGCTTGAGCCGGTTTGCCGTGGTGGGCTGGTGCTTCTTCCACTGCAGCAGGGCATGGATGTGGCTGGGTTTGATCTCGTCCAGTGGAGCAGGGGATGGCAAGCAAAAGAACTCACGAAGCAGATTGATGTCGGACGACTGCAGTACCTGCGTGCTTTTTGCCTTCAATGGCACCACCTCGCGTTCGTACTTGTCCGCCAGGGATGCAAAGTTTGCAACGGCTGCTTTCTCGGTGGTGGCGATCAATTCGGACCACTTGCGCACGGCCAGCACGTAGTCTCTCCCCAGGGGGATCTCCTTGCGCGGCTTCCCGCCCTTGTCGAAGTAGTAGTACGTGATGCCCGAGCGATGGGTTCTTGAGCGGAAATATTGCATGGTCAGGCCAAGGCCGGTTCCCAGCCCTTGTGTTGTTGTGGTGGTTGTTGTGCCCCGCCCTCGATGACGGCACGCGCCACCACCGGGCAGCCACGGGCGTTGACGAAGTGGGGGATTTTCATGCGCTTGAGCTCGGCAACTTGCAGCTGCTCACGGGTCTTGCCGCCTTTGCCGATGCGGACCCCGGTAAGGTCCGCGATCTCGCGCTGATTCAGGAAGGTGCTCATGGTGTCTTTCTCCTGTGTTCTCGTTCCGGCTGGCCGCCGTAGTAGATGCGGGCGATTCCGGCTTTCATGGCAATACCGCTCCTTTGACGATCTGCTCGCCCGTCTGCTCTGCGTGGCGGCGGAAAAGCATCTCCAAGATGAGCAGGGAATCCGCTGCGTTTTCTGCGCCATCGTTTAGCAGAGCCCTGTCCAGCGCATCAAGCCGCAATCTCGCAATGTCGTCGCAACCGATGGAGCCGTGAAACTCGATGGTCTTGTCCAGGGCCTTCTTGCAGATGTAGAAATCCATGGTTACTCCCATTCGTCGGGGTCAACCTCCGGCACCTTCCATCCTTGAATGAGCCCAGATTCATCGACCTTGAAGATGATGTAATCGCCATACCCTTGGGATCCATGGCAAAGGAAATCGTTTGGCACGTAGCAGCCGCGCCACTTGGCGATGCGCTTTTCTTCGTCGCGCAACCAGTATTCGCCCTGGTCGCACACCTTGTAGTGAACGTCTGCAGTGGTGCCTTTGGGCCAGCTCATGATCTGGCCGTCCTCCAGCCTGATGACTGGAACCCAGTTTTTGCCCAGTTTCATGGGGATCAATTCACCGTCCGTGTCATCCAGTCCGTTCACGGTTGCATCTTCCCAATAGCGCACCTCTGCGCTGACCTCGATGTAGATGGCGCTCATCTAGTTTCCCCAAAAAAAATAGGCCCCTCTCGGAGCCCTGGTGTGGTGTGTTTGCCTGTTAGGCGGTGGTGGGTGGCCGTGTGAAGGTGCGCTGTGTGACTGTCACTTGCTTTTCTTCGCAGTTCAGGTCATATGCCTCGTCCATCCAATCAATAGCTTCTGGTTCGCCGTGCTTGCCGCCGCCATACCAGTAGGTCCAGCCGACCCATGAACCATCGATGTACTGGGCTGCAACAGACTTGGCTTCGTAGTGGCTGGATGAGGGTGGCCGGATGTTGGTTTCAATGCCGCTGCAGCGTATTTCGCTCCTGGCGTCCTGCAATGCGTAGCCCCCGTCAGCATCATCTGCTTCGTTGTAATAGCGTTCGATGTTCTCGGCGCTCAAGTCTTCAGGGACGGTGTAAACATCGTCAAAGCTCGCGTGATTGATAAGCACCATGTGCATGAGTTTTTGTTCAGGCGTCATTTCGGTTCCCCATAAAAAAAGCCGCTCAGTGGCGGCTAGTGAAAAGTGTGAATCGGTTCCGGTTCCTCGGGCTCCGGTGGTGGCTTGTCGGCTTCATCCCGCTGTTCCTGCCACCGCTGAGCCTCCCAGCGGTCGCGCTTGTCGTCGCGGTCATGCTTGCGTTGATGGCTCATTTCCTTCTCCTTCGGTATTGAGGGCGCGGATAGCGGCGGCAAACTCGAATCCGCAAGCCGGGATGTCGTTGCGCTGCGGCTCAATCCACGCGGCAATCCGCTCCCGCTCTCGCGCAGCCACAAGGGCGGCATCCTTGCACAGCCGCTCAAGCTCCCGCGCCTGCGCTTCCAGGGCGTTGGCGGCTGCATAAGCGTCGTCAGGGGTTAGCCCGTCTTCAGACGACGCGTGCAGCCGCTCAATCAAATCAGTGTGTTGGGTCATGGTGCTTTCTCCGGCCAAACAGTGCGGTAATCGGGCCACGATTCCTTGATGGCATCCTCTGCCACGAGCTGCGGGTGCACATCGTCATAGTCCTCCGGACGCTTGAGCGCCACCAGGACTTCGTCGTCTTCGACTTCTACAGTGATGGTTTTCACAGAGCACCTCCTTCGCGCAGCTTCTGCGGATCAACACCGGCCCATGCCTTTGCGCCGCGCTCGGTGAGTTTGGATAGGTCAGAGTCGAACAGGCGGGCGCGGGCGGCTGCAATGGCAGACATGTGCAGTGCGTGCAGCGCTTCCCCATCCACTGGGGCGGTTAGCGCCTCCAGCATCTGCCTGATAAGCGATTCGTCGTCCTTGCGGACCTCGGCCTCGATGGCGTAGCCAAATCCAAACAACCTCTCCCATTGGGACTTGTAACCACTCAGTTGCTTTGCCCAAAGGTTCATCATGTCGAGTTCACTCAGCGCCATGCTGGCCTCCTTTGATGCCGCGCACCCATGACTCGGCTTTCTCGTCCCAGTAGTAGCCAAGCTCCCGCAACTTTTCCGCCGCGCTGTACGCAGTCAGACGGTTGGGCTGAGACATGGGCGCTGCCCCGGCCTGCGCCTTGGTTGCAGCCTTCTTTCCGGCGTAGTAGCCCTTGGAATACGCATTGGCCTCGGCATACGTCTGGAAAGACTTTGCGCCAGATTTAAAACCGGCCTGCGCCTGGGTGGGCTGCGGGGTGGTGTCTCCGAACACTAGCGGTCTTGCTGGGTCGGTATCTTTTGGCTTCGTGAAGCACAAATACCGCTCTCCGATGCTATCTGTTGATAGCCACGCCACCACTTCTTCCGCCCCTGCAGGTGTGCCCCACTTTGCCAAGACTGCGCGTCGGTTCCAAGCTGCGATAGCGCCGTTTCTGTAGCTGCTCACGCTCCCTGTCGCCCCGCAGCTCAAACAGCCTGCATGGAAGGTGAGCAGATCGTCATACACGATTGCGTTTGCGTTGCCGCAGAACGGGCATGCCTCCAGTTCTGCATCCGTGGGCTGTGTTTGCTCAGTCATGTGTGCCTCCTTGCTTGCGGGCATCCACCTTGTCGCTGGCGATGATGTTTGTGCATTGCTGGATATCGTGCGCACAAGCATCTGGCATGCCGTCCGGGAACGACATACAGCAACTTGAGCAGATCCATGCGCACTCGCCACGGGCGGCTCGCATAGTCCATTCCTTCGTCAGTTTGTCCATGAGACTGATCTGATCTTCGAGCGCTTTGCCTGTCGCTGTGGTTATGAAAACTCCTTCCATCACGCACCTCCTGGCTTCTGAGTTGCGACGATGGCGGCGTTCGAGCAATCACGCCCAAAGGCAAGCATCTGGGCGCCGCTGTATGCGTCCCAGTCGAGGCCAACAGTCCCGGCTGGCGCTTCTGGCTTCGGGCGTTGAGGGAGTTGCAGAAAGAATCCTGCGCTCGCCGCGTCCTCCAGCACGCTGTCTGCCTGGGCGGCTGGGGTGGGCTGGGGTGCGGCGGCAAGCATGGCTTTGTAAATCTTGCAGGCTTCGGCCATTGAATCGACTCGGCGCGATGCTTCTTTACCTTCCCACTCTTGGTCCACGGAGGGCTCCAAGGGCACCAGTTTCCAGCCCGCTTGCTGTGTGGCTGGTGCTGGCTGCATTGGCGAAATGGAAGCGTCATATTTGTCTCCATTCGCCTCCCACCAATTCACTTTGGCCGCGCCCTCGGCTGCTGGCTGCGCGGGGGGCTGCTGAGACCATGTTTTGCGGGTTGCTCAGCCACGTTTCGCCTTTGCCATCGGTCATTTCAAACCAGCGGCCTGGGTTCACGCCACCGCCTGATCGGTGCACCTCTCGGATAAAGTAAGCATCGCGGCGCGGGTTGCTCTCGCTTGCCATCGTATTTCGCAGCAGATCGCCAAACTTTGGCCGCAGCGCTTCTGTCTGGGCGTGTTCGCCTTGGGTGGGGGATGTCATGGGGTTTCCTTGATGGTTTTCACCAGTTGTCTAGGCTGGCCAATCGGCTGAGGCTGACGCTTTTGTGGTGCGACCTGTTCAGCTTTTGAATATCTTTGTCGGTCATGTACGGCGCCCACCGCTGACTCTTCGCGTCCCAGTTTTTCACTGTGTCCACAACTCGTTCAAGATCGAACAATGGGTAGCGTTTTTTGTACGGGGCAAGCCTTTCTCGCAGCTTTCCCTCTACCCATGGCTCGCAGAATTCAGGTTCGTTGCTCATATCGGCTCCTTTGCCTCAGATGCGGGAAGTGGTGGGGCGGCGGCGATCATCGCCTCGTAGACCTCGCCGTAGATGCCTTCCTCGATGCGCAGCACTTCGGCCTTCACGTTCTTGTAGACCGCAGTCCCGTTCGCATACTTCACTGCCGCAGCCTTCATTTCTTCAGTCGGCTCCACCGGAACCCATTTCCACCCTGCCATTCCCTCTGGGGGAGAGGGGTGGGTGGACAACAGGACATCGGACATTGCGCGCAATGGTTCAGCGCAGCCCGTGTAGCCGTGCCGCGCCAAAAGATCGGATGCAGTTCGCAGAAGCCGTCCATCGGGGTGTTGAAGGTAGTGCGGGAATGCGTGCCATCCAATTACCGGCTCACTCCCCGCACTTGCTGCGAGAGATGCGCGGGCGGCATCTGCGTATTCCCAGACTGGGTGGCATCGGCTCAAGTCTTCCAATTCCTCATCGCAGCGATCTTCGTGCTCGCGCATCAGAGCCCAAATTGCTCGCGCAACAGCCTCGCGCTCTGCTGTATTCGTGTCGGTCATGTCTTTTGCTCCTGTGCCCATTGAAGGACTTCGCGAATTTCATCAAGCGCGACTTTTTGCGCAGCCCGCTCCCGCGCAGACGTCAGTTCTTGCTGAGCCTCCAGAGACCGCACGTTCTGGATGAACTCGATCTGCGCTTCGGCTTTGAGCGCTCGGCGCTTCCACTCTTTCAGGGTGGGCTCTTTGTCAGCCATACGGCCTCCATGTGGTGGTGCACCAGGGGTGCGGTTATGCGGCCTTCTTCAAACCAGCCCAGACCGTCTCAGGCTTCTTCGCTTCTTTCTCGCCAAGCCACCACACGCCGCCCTTGCCGTCATCGCAAGCGCGCTTGGTGCGGATAACCGGCTGCTTTGCGCCCAGGTTCTTCACCAGCCACTTTTCGTAAGCGTGGGCAATGGCGCCTGCGCGTCCTGGTGGGCAGACGATGCGCTGGCCTTGCTTGACCTTGCAGAAGATTTCTGCGTACTTGCCTTCGTTCGTGCGCTCGCGCCCGGTGTAGGGGTCGTTGGAAATGCTCAGTTCGGATGGGTCAATGGGTTGGTATGTGGTTGGCTTCGTCATATCTGGTCCTGAAATGAGAAGACCCGCTACTGCGGGCCTTTGGGTGGGGTGGGGGAGTGGTTACGCGGCTTGCGCCATTTGAAACGTCATACGTTTGTAAGCCTCGCGTGTGGCGGTCACATCTTTCAGGCAGTACGCTGCGACCTCGTCAATCCGCCCATCCCGTACCGCGTCCCACACCATGGCGCCAGTAATTCCGTCTTTCGGGGTGGGGATGGAAAGAGCCTTGCATAGCTTGTCGAGGCTGATGCGCACACTGGCGGAGCCAGTCCACTGCACCATGGTGTCAAAGACCTTGTCACCTTCCCATGGCTTTGCCTGGGCGGCTCGCGCCAGCGTCGCGTGCGGGCGGATGCCGTTCACGATGCTTCGCTGAAGCAGGAATCGCAGGTCAAAGGCGCTGACGTTGTGGCCGATCACGCATGTTGTGAACGTACCGTTTGGCGCAATCAAGTCGGTTAGCTGGCAACCCAGTGTCTCCAAAATACGTCGCTCTGCGCCTGGGTCTTCCCAGTCCAGCTCGCAAATGGCAACGGGGTCAAAGTCATTCACAGCCAAGCCCACCACGCAAATTTGCCCGTAGGCTCCATCTAATCCGGTTTTGCGGTATGCCTCTTCGACGGCGCCGGGGCCTTCTGTGCGCATCCATTCCGCGATGCTTTCGGGCTTCTTGAACGTGGCTGGCGGCTTGATGTTGGCTTTGATTTCCTCCATCACATCAGGGCGTTGCGCTGGGATGGTTTCAATATCAATGAAGAGGTTCATTTTTTCCCCAAGAAGTAAGAAGGCCAGCGACTTGTGCAGTGCTGGCCTTCGGTTGTTGATTCAGTTCACGGCGTTTTTCGATGTACCGTGCATGCGCCCTGGCTCTTGCTGCCTTGCCCTTGGGCGATTGGGCGTAGGCACGGTAATCGCGCTGCGGCATGGTCAGTAGGGCGCGTCGCCGAAGTCGTCAAACCCACCCGCTGCCGGATGGCCTGGGGGAGGACCGCCATGATCGGTGCGATGTGATGCACCGGCGGGGCGGGTCTTCAATGGGCGATCTGCTATGGTCGCCAGGATTGACGAAAGCTTTTGCGGCTGCGTCTTGTTGCCAACAACTTCGCTTGCGGTCAATTCGGTGTCGGCTTGAAATGGCACCACCAGCTCAAGGCGCCAGCCGGTTTCCCCGGTCAATTGACCATCGCGCATCTTGGCGTACTCGGTGTTGCGCATCACCAGCCCAATCGGACGATTGATCAGGTCGGGGAAGGTTTCGGCTGTCACCTTGTTGGTTTGCCGCGTGTCGTAGTCGTAGCGGTCTACCTGGGCTTGAAGAACCTTGAGTTCTCGTCCTGCCGGGAAGCGCAGCACAGCCAGGATTGCCTGCACTGATTTGAAGCCCATCAGCGGCTTGTTGTCGCGGTCCATCGTCCAGAGGTCAAAGCGGCACGTGCGCTTGGACTCATCTTCAAATGTGAAACCGATGCCGTGCGTTCCCTTGTTGGTGCTTACCAGCTTTTCGGCCCGCGTGAACTTGCCTTTGTACTTTCCGGTTTCGTCGAGGTAAGCGCTGATGTTGTCGGCTTCTGCCGCAGTTGCTGCATTGAATTGGTACATGATGTGTCCTTGGTGTTAGACGGTTTCTTGAAGGCCGTAGTAGGAAAAAATGGCCGCATCGACAGCGGCTAGGTCGTTGTCGATCTGGTCTGCCTCGAACAAGCCCATGGGACTTTTTACGGTGTCGAGGCCGTTGTTCTTGGTGGTGAAAAGGTACTGACCGTTGATCACGGTGGTGCGCAGGACAATGGTCAGCAGGCCCTCCAGCGTGATCTTTTCATCCAGCAACTTGCCGATGGTCTTGGCCTTCACCCGTCCGTTCTCATCCTCTTGGGTGTGCCCTAGGATGTAGACGCGCTTGTGGTCTGGCAGCTGGCTTGCGGCCATCAAAATCGACCATGCGTTGTGCGCAATCTCGTTGTATTTGGCAAACGCGGCATTGCCGGTTTCTTTGTCCAACACGCGACGCATGAACTCGTTTGCCAGGATGTACTGGAAGTCATCCAGCACGATCACATCCCGGCGTGTGCCCTTCATCATCTTGATGATCTGGTCAGCGTTGTCGGATACAAAGACATTGCCGTGGGGCTTGTTTTCTTTGTGGAACCAGCCCCACCCCTCAGAGCGGAATGGAAGCGGCTTTTTGACCGCCTGAATCAGAAGCGTGTGCGCCGGGTCCAGATTGCGAAGGCTGGTCGTCTTTCCCGTGCCGGACTGGCCCAGGATGAGGGTTGCGATTGACATGGTGTGTTCCTTGGAATGCTTGGTGTGATTGGTCGAATTCAATTTGTGCGCAGGCCATAGCCTCATCGCACGACTCTTGCAAAACTGGATGCATGGCGCACCTCTCAATAAATCGGTGTTGAATACCCCCGCACAAAAGCAAGTGCGAGAGCTAGAGCGCAGGCAAGGAGCCACGCGGCAAAGAATGCGAGGTGCTTCATGCAATCCACGGCGATGCAACCACCACCGCCAGCATCAGCGCAACGACAAAGGCCAGGGCGATTTCGATTGAGTCGCGCTGGCCTTCGGTGATGTTGAGTTCGTCTTCTGTCATGGGGATGGCTCCTTGGTCTGTTGTTCACCGCGCATCTCGCGGACGTAGCCGATGTAGCGAGCGCCTTCTTCTTCAAAGCCCTTGCGGCGCAGCGCCTCGCCAGCGTCTTCCAGGGCTTCTTTCGAGAACAAGAACTGCTCGTGTTCGGTCATTTGAGAGAGTGGGATCATTGCCGTGCTCCCGGCATAGGAGAGCGCTTGATGGCGACTGCCATGCGACCCAATTCAAAAGCAAGGCCGCTTCCTTCTGCGCCTGGAGCAATGTCGCTCCATGTATCAATAGCGTCACCGAGCAGGTTCCCGTGCGCCCAGCAGAAGCATGGAGCGTGGGCTTTTAGATGCTCCCGCAACGCTGTGCAGCGACTGCAAGTCTTGAATACATCTACGATGCCCTCCCACTTTGCGCTGACACGCTCGTAGGTCTCGCCCGGGCTGATGGCGTGCCCGCATTCATAGCAGCGGTGCTCCTTCCGCGCCACGGGCTTCGTAGCGCAGTAAAAGTCCGCTGGGTCGTAGTCGCAAAAGCATGAATCATTCATTGCCCGCTCCTTGCTTGCGCCACAGCATCCCGAAGGCTTGCGGCTGTGTTTTCTTCTGATGCCATGTCAACGCATCCGGCCAGGACAATGACAGCCAGCACCACAGGCACTAGCAGCCATCCACGACGCACAAAGGCGTAAAAAAACCGGCGATGGGCCGGGGTCTTGTAGTAGTAGATTGCGTGTCCGTCGCATCGCGTGGTGCGGGGAAAGCGCAGGGTCCAGTTTGAATCACTCATGTGGCTCTCCTTGTGCTTTGGCGATTGCTGCGCGGACGAAGCCTTGATAGAACGAGTCATAAGCCTCAGCAGCAGATGCCCCGGCTTCGGCGCACAGCGTGAACCGCTGGTCAATCGTTATGAGCGTGCTGAGAAGCTCTGCTTTCAGGTTCTCCGCCTTCACCTTAGCCTGCGCCTCAGCGCTTGCCTTCCGTGCTGCTGGGAGGTCTTTGAGTAGCCTGGTCATGGCTCAAACTCCGGCTCTGGTTGGCAGGTTGCGAATTGTTCTTCCAACTCCGCGATCTGCTTCTGACTGAGAAGCCGGTAGCAGTCCCAGCCCCGCACATATGAGCTGGTGAGGTTCACTTCTTCCGGGCAACCCGGGTAGTCAATGGTTTGAGCCTCGCCAGGGATGTACTCAAAATGGCACACCACTGGTTCGTCGTTGGCCCATTCTGGGTACAGGGTTAGCTCATGCTCCCCCTTTGGGCAGCGCGGCGCCCGATACTCTGCAGGTATTGATGTTTGCGACATTGCTGCCTCCATGAAAAAGCCCGACTAAGCGGGCTCAAGGAAATCAGGCGGGAGGATGACGGCTTCCTCTCCGGGCCACCAACTCAATGGCGGTTCTTCTCGTATCACTGCATTGAGTGCATCGAACGCAGCCATGAGCCGGTCGCTTACCTCGCCATCTTCTGGAAGGTCGTCGTGGTAGTGCTCGTTCGGATCAATTTCGCTGGCCGTTTGTGGCTTGCAGAACACCAAGCGTGCGTCTTCTGGTTTGATGTCGTTATCAACCAGCCAATCCGCTATTTCTTGGGCGTCGAAGAAGTAGGTCTCCCCATCAAACACAGCCACTGGCGTGCCGTCGTATGCGCGGCGCGGCATCGCTGCGAACCTCGCATTCATGCGCTCATCGCGGCACATCCGGCACCATCCGCGCGTCTCGACAACGCCATGCGCCGGGTTCTCGCTACAGACTTTGTGAGTAGACCCGTCGTAACGAGCCATATGCTCATCCTGGCCCCAGAAGTGCCCCGTGCGCGATACCCAGCCAGTGACGGTTTGTAGGCTGGCTGCCTCATCGGATTCGTAGAGGACAATTGCTTTGTCTGCTGGCATGCGTTTCTCCATGAAAAAGCCGCCTCAGAGGGCGGCTAGGGTGGGTGTATGGTGCTGGTTACGTCTCCAGCGTCCCGAGGGACCGCGCCAAATTGCCAAGGGCATTCGCCACTAACAGGCTTCACGGCTTTGGATGGCCGGTTGTTGCTTTTTCAAGTCGGTGTGCTCCGACCGGGTCATGCTCCGCGTTTACAAGTCGCTGCAGTCATCCCGCTTTCCGCCCCACTCATCAAACACTGCACGCAACGCTTGATGAGTGGCCCTGGGGCCTTTCACCCAGGAGGTTGTCGGAGCTTCCATCCGCACCAGCCGCGATACCGCAGCCTGTGGAGTTTGTTAGCCTTCGATTCCCTGCAGCACTTTCATCGAGCGAAGCATTGCGACAACATCGCCGGATGCCATCGCCTTATCTGCAGCGCGCAACTCCGCTTCGATCATCGCCGCGCCAAAAAAGCCTGCCGGGCTTACTGCTTTGTAGTAGCCAAGCACCTCGCGAACACGTGCGCATTCTTTAGGCAGTGCGTCTGCCAGCGTTTCGGTTGTCATGCTCTCTCTCCTGTTCGTTGATTGGTGGAGCTGGTTAGCACCATTCATTCGGGATACCTGCTGCATCGCAGGCATCACTCAGATCCTGGTATCCATTCCCGCGAAACCAAGCGCGGCATTCGTCGTGCTTTGCATCAAGCCAAACATCAGCCGCCTCGCTATCTCTCGCAACTCCATCTGGCAGCGGTCCGATGTAGTCAAGCCAAGAGTCATCGTTATCAAGAACGAGCGTGTAGTGATCGCGGTTCAAATCGCCACTACGAAACGCTGCGGCAAGTTCAGTGAGGTTTTGGTATTTCATGCTCTCTCTCCTGTTCGTTGATTGGTGATTGCTTTGAAGGGCGGGCTAGGGTGCGAACCTAGCTAGGTCTTATGTGGGCGTCACTTATTTCAGCTTCTTACCTACCTGTCTCGACAACAGGTCACCGGCATGGCCTTCCTCAATGCCTGCACACACAGCCCCTACTGGCCTCTTTGCGGGTCCAACCCGCCAGAATTTCCATCTACTCACTGTGTGTCGCGCTTCTCTCAGCGCTTCCGCCCATCAAAGCAATCACCCCTGGATAGCCTGTGGGGTGGGGGGGTGGTTACTTGATCAACTTAGCTACTGCTTCTGCGACCTTGAGTTGCGCTGCGGCGACAGCGGCTTCCACGGCCTGTTTGATCTCTTTCTGCATCGTGTAGTCGATAGTGGCCTCGACGTTCTTTTTCACGATGTAGTCAAGGCGGCTTTGGTTTGCTTGATAGCCGCCAGCTTCGCCGCGATCATTGACTTTGGCGCCTAGATAACCTTCTGCAGCCTTTCCGATCAGTGCCTTCAAGGTGGTGGGTTCGCCAATTTTTTCGCCGTAGCCGTTGTGCTGCTGGATAGGTTCGTTTACAACCTTCTCGATGATCGCGCCAACGCTGGATTGAATCGTCAGCCGAACCTCGTTTTGCACGGCTTGGCGAATGTCTCCGCGAGACTGCTCCACGATTTGGTGGGCAGCAATGCGCGCAATGGAGTCAAACATCTTTTCCGCGTCGTACTGGATCACGTTCGGGTTGATCGTCACTGCGCCTTTTGCTTCTGGTGCTGGGTTGCTTTCTACTTCATAGTCTTCGTCGTACATCTCTATCTCCTAGTTGAAAACAAAGCGCCTCTGAGGCGCTGGTGGGGGGGGGGGGTTACTTTGGAAGGCTGGCCGTCACGCTCAGCTGCAGCACAAACGGCTCACCGCGTGGAGTTCCCTGCGGAGTGGTCTTGTAGTTCTTTGCGAACCACTGCCGGTTTTCTTCGGCGGTCTGCTCGTTGTCGAACAGCAATGGCCTCGGGTCCTCAGGCCAACACAAAGCCCAGGCCTTGAGCTTGCTGTGGTCAATGGCCATGGGCAGCATCCACTGAAACCTTGGCTTGCTCTGGCGTTTGGTTGCGCGCAGCACAAGGTGTGCAGCGGCAGGTAATGGGCTGCCCTTTGCCCCACTGAGTAAGGCGCACACAGCGCTCTGGCATAACGCGCTTGAACTCGACACCGCTGATGATGATTGCGTGCATGTCTATCTCCTGTTGAAAATCCAAAGCAGCCTCTGTGAAGCGGCTTTGGGTTTGGCCCACGTTGGCAGGCCGGGGGGTTACTTGATTTCCTGCGCATCTACTGGATGCCATCCGCCCTTTTGGCACATGGCCATGGCGTCGCAGGCCGAAAACGCTTGCACTGTCACGCGCTTGCAGCGGCCGTCGTAGTTCTCCAGCGTGACGCGGAACTTTGTTGGGACTTGAATGCTGATGGCCATGTCGTTCTCCTGTTGAATGTCAAAGCACCGACCCGCGATGCTTTGAAATCGCCCCGCGTTAGCAGGGCTCCGGTCTTGCTTTTCTTGGCGACCTAGCCTCACCGCCGTATAGAACCCAGCGTTGGATTTCGCAGTGCTGGGGCAGCCGGTCGTTTCCTTCCTTCGCCCTACATATCTCGTTCGCGTTGCCTGATCCCATCCGGGGGCAGAGCGCTACTAGCCTTCACACCGACGATCTTTTCTATACCGCTACCGCCTGCGGTTGCCTTGTGTTTATCCAGCCGGGCTTGCTGCAAGAACCCGAGGTGTGCGCCGATCCGCTTCACCCGTCGCCGCGTTTTGCGTCGATGGGTGTTACTGTAAGTGCGCTAACAATCAAAGTCAAGTGCTTTAACAATATTTTTGTAAATGCACTAACATTTGTTCTACGCCCAATCCGGGCGGGCAACAAAAAACCGCCTCGATGGGCGGTTGGAAGGGTGGCTATGGCCGGTTATCTAGAGTGGGTGGCGATCACAGCGGTTGTGGTTGCGGTCGCCGCACTGGCGGCGGGGCTGGCAGAGATGCGCAAGCGTCGGCACCGCGAAACAGCGGTGCGGGCGGGGTATGAGGCTTGGCAGGGCCTTGCCGAGAGGCGGGTGGACCCCGAGCTGGCCGCCTGCAATCAAAAATGGGAGCGTGAAATCAAGAAGCACGAGGCCGATCAGGATTCCACTATTTCACAGTGGTCAGCGGGGCTGCGGGAAGCTGTTTATCAACCAATTTCTGAAAGCGATCTAGCACATCGATTTCAGCGTCCGTGAGGGTGGTGTTTAGCAGCCGGTCTTTCGATTTGTTAGCAAGTTCGTTGAAGTTGGAGCGCAGGATCGCGGGGCTGTTGCACTGTAGCGCGAGGGAGACGACGAGATGGTGGTCCACCGCAAACTGCAGGTACAGCTGCCTCAATTCTCTTTTCAAGACCACGACTTCGGCTTGCAGTTTTTCAACGTCCGTTGGTTTTTTAGGCATAGGCAATCGTTGCTTTGGCGGCTTCGGGCCAAGCCGCCTATTTGGCTTATCCGTCTTCCCACTTGCCCAGCACGGTGCCCAGGATGTGGAATTTCTCGCGGATTGGCTCATGTGACGGGTTAAGTGGCTGCAGCCACTGGCGGCCGTCTTCATTCTTGTAGACCTTGAATGTCACTTCGTCCGTTCCATCCAAACAGGCCACCACGCGATCACCGTTCACCGGGTTTTTGCGCTCGGGGTCCACAAAGATGTAACAACCCTCTGGGTAAGTCCGGCTGTTACCGCTGGGCGCTGTCATGGAGTCACCGCGCACTCTGAGGGCGAAGGTGCTGCTGCTGTGGTTGACGGGGCAATCCATCCAGCGATCCGCTTGGCCTGGCAGATGTGGGTCCGCTGCGTTGCACCACTCGCCAGCCTGCACCCAGGAAATCAATGGCACTTTGCCGCGCAGGTCCGGCCCAGCTTCGGTGTTGGAAACGCCGTGCGACATTTTTGGGCCTTCGCCGCTGGATAGCCAGAGTGCACGAAATCCCGTCTTTGCCGAGAGCCTGGCGGCTGGCGCGGCTTTCAGCGTTTTGGTCGGCCCATCCTTCCACTGTGTGGCTGCCGAAGAAGTTACGCCAGCAATGTCGGCCAGCTCTCCAACAGTCAGCCCAGCAACGGCCATTACTTCAGCGATCCTGTCCTGCAGCGTATTCATGTAAGCGAGCTTACTGTTTCCGCTTGTTAGTGTGCTTGACTTCATTTGTAAGAGTGCTAACATGACGACATGGAAAAGATCAAAGCCATCGAATTACTGGGCGGAACCGTTGCAAAAGCAGCGGATGCCATAGGCATCAACTCCCAGGCCATTTCGCAATGGCCAGACACATTGCCGCCCCGGCTGGCCGACCGAGTGATTGCTGCCTGCGTTCGATCAGGCATTGCAGTTCCCCGTGAGTTTGCTAAGCCCGCCCGCAAGGCAAAGCAGCAGGAGGCCGCGTGAGATCAGCGTCCCTTCATGTAGCGCCGAATGGCTGCTTTCTCCCTGGCCTCCAGCAGTGCCCAGTGGTGAGCGCGCACCAAGCTCATGGTTTCGTAGAAGACATAGATGCCGAAGTGCGCTGTGGTGACCGCGCCCAAGAAAAAGTAGCGCCATGCCTCGAAAGTGGTGGTTGCCGTGGCTGAAAACCAAAACAGCAGCACCGGCACTGCGCCAAGGCTCCAGAAGCGTTTTGCCGCCGCCAGCGCAAACCGTCGCCTTCGCCACATTGGCAACGCCATGACCTTCATTGCTTACCTCCTGATGGTTGCTGGCGCAACTGTAGGCGGTTTGCCGGGCGAGCTGCTTTTGATCGCTGCGTTCATCGCGCTCCCCATCGGCAGCGTCTGTCTCGCCAAAGGCGCCTAACCCATGGCCCGCACCCATTCCCTCCTCAGTCGCTTCGCAGCGGCCTTTCCAGTCGGCGCTTCGTGCGTCGGCTGGCTTTTCTTCACCAACCAACCGATGAGGTAATTCATGCAGAACTCTGAGCAACCCCGCAGAACCCTTCAGTCCATAGCCGATGGATTGGTAGTTAAAGCTCAAGCGCCGATCAGCGATGTGCAGGCCCAGATCGAGTACCTGGAGGACTCCATCGCGAAATTGGACGCGGCAAGCTGCAACTTGCTCGCACGCCTTTCGCCGGTTTTGTGCCCATGCGCTGATCCAAGCGAAAGGCCCGGACCCGCCCGCGCTCTTGCTTCCACCGAGCTGGCCGTACAGATCAGCACCTTGGCCAGCCGGGTCGATTCCGTTCGCGGCGCACTGGCCGACGCACACGGCCGCCTGGGCATCTAAGCCGTGCCCCTCTCCATTTCCCTCCTCGCCGCTGCAACGGCTTGCTCCTGCTCCGGCAGGGGCCTTTTTGATGCATCCCCCCGCCTGGTCATGCGCCATCCGGCTGCCCTCCGTGGCGCTGGTTTGGTGGGTCGGGTGCATCAAAAAGGCGTTTTGTTTCATGCCTCCATCTTGCTTTTTATTTGCCCCAACAGGGTACACAAACGGGTTCAAACATCATGACGCAGCTTGTAGACCAGCCTGAACTGGCCCTGGTTCGTGCGCCGCATCGCGGCACTGTTCCTCTTGAAATGGTCCGCGCACAGAAGACCGCCGCAGCAGCTTTCACACTGGCCTGCAGCGTCTCTGGCTTGGAAGACAAGGAAATCTATTTGGCACTCGGCATTGACGCCGGGTACTTCTCCAACATCAAGAAGGGCAAGGCCACCCTGCAGGCTGATCTTGTTTCGCAGTTCTGCGAGCTGGTTGGCAACACGATCTATCCAGAGTGGTCCGCTTATCAAGTCGGGTGCACCTTGGTGATGGTGAAGACAGAAGCCGAGCGCCGCGCCGAACTGGCAGAGCAGCGCGCTCAAGCCGCCGAAGCTGAGAACCGGCTGATGCGTCAATTGCTGCAAGGGAGGGTTGCAGCATGAACGAGCCCATCAAATCAGGCGACGTTTGCGTTGTCATTGACGGCATCTTTGGTGCCAACAGTCCAAACATCGGCAAGCAAGTAACGGTCCATGGCTTGCGCGGTGAGCACTCCAAGTACGGGCGCATCTGGCTCTGCGCTGGCAAAGACCTTGTGACCGAGTACGGCGCGAAGGGCAACAGCTGCGAATTCGCCGCCGACTGGTTGCAAAAGCTGCCAGAGCAAGTGATTGAGGTTCAGTCGGAAATGAGGGCAGCCGCATGAACAACAGCCTCCCACTCAACGCCTTCATGGCGGTCCGCCCACGCGGCGCTGACCTCGACATCCCCGCAGTACCCCCACGCAAGACCAACACCAGCCGCGCACCCATGGACGGCCCTATCCGCGCTCTGGATCGCAATGGGCGCCCAACGGTTGGACTGCCGCCTCGGGTGCTGGGCGGTATCTCAATCCAGAACCGCGAAGACGGCCGCGCCAGCCAGGACCGCAATGACGCGATCAAGCGGGGGACTTCGGCATGAGCTGGCAAGCCTACGAAGCCTCCAAGCGCGCATGGATCGCGGCCAATCCTGGCTCTACCACCGAGCAATACGAAGCGGCCATGAAGGCGCTTGCGCGGCGGTTCAAGGTTTGACCATGCGCACCGCCATCAAGCGCGCCGTGATGACGGCCTATTGCTGGGGTCTGGTGCCCGCGTGGCTGGTGGCTTTTGTTTTTCGCGTGTTTCGGTTGAAGCACGTATGAGTTTCACCCGGCTAGGTTCGCTACCGAAAAGCAGCCTCACCCACTGCCTGCCGACGTGATTTTTCTGGGTTTTCTTGAAAGGGTATCAAGTGCAAACGTCCTTCAAATTCCAAAACGGCGCCATTGGCGAACTGGCGCTGGCGGACGGCCAGCCGCTGTTCGTACTGACCGGCGTGCCCGGCCTTCCAGGTGAATTGCGCTACTTTGCGGCGCAGTGGGTGGATGCGGCGGCGAGAAGCAGTGGTTTCACTATGGCTGGCGGCTATATCGACGACCCGCTGGTCACAGTTTCCCCCGCTGAAACCGCCTGCGCGGCGGAATGGGTGCGAGCCCGCGTATCTTTTCTCCGACTGGGGGAGTTCAAGGTTGCGTTCGTTGATTCTGACCCAAGCATGCCGTTCTGAAAGTCGCAGGCATGATCGTAGATCCTGATTTCTTCGACCATTGGCGCACGCGCATGGTGGCCGACATGCTGAAAGACCAGCTCGCGCCGGTTTACATCATGCGGCTGTGGGCGCACTGCCAAAACCGCAAGGGCGATGTTTTTGATATCCCCGCCGCAGGCTTGAAGGCTTTATGCCAATTCCCTGGCGCAGCCCAAGACCTTGAGGAAGCACTGATTGCTGCCGAGTACATCGCCCGCGATGGCCTGACGGTGACGGTTACCGGGTGGGCTGAAAAGAATGCCGCATTGCTTGCTGCATGGGAGAACGGAAACAAGGGCGGTAGGCCAAAAAAGAACCCAAAACAAACCGATGGGCAACCCGAAGAAAACCCACCGGTAACCCATGGGTTACCCATGGCTAACCCATCGCTAACCCAGACGAAACCGATAAGAGTAGATAAGAGAAGAGAAGAAAGAAATACCCCCCCTACCCCCCACGGGGGGTTTGCGGAGTTTTGGGCAGCGTTCCCGAAAAAAGTCGGCAGGGATGCCGCGTTGAAGGCGTTCGAGAAGCGAAAACCGGACGCGGACCTGCTCGCCAGGATGCTGGCAGCAATCGCAGCTCAGGCCGCATCGGAGCAATGGCGCAAGGACGGCGGACAGTTCATCCCGAACCCGGCGACGTGGCTGAATCAAGCCCGATGGGAGGATGCGGGCGTCCACCTTGGCGGATCAGGGCCGAGGCGCGACAGCGACGAATACGCCGCGCTCCATCGCAACGCATCGTGGTGGCGCGATGCCGGGTTTGATAGCGTCTGGTCCGCCATATCCGCCAAGTGTTGGCACAACACCGCCCACCAGTTCCGCGACGGCAAGCGCGTGGAGGTGGCGGCATGAATGCGAAGGAATTGTCACAGCGCATGGCCGGTGAAGCCGCCGCGATTGCCCAGTACCTGCTGCCCGGAGGCAAGCGCAAAGCGGGCGAATGGGCCGCAGGCAGCACCAGCGGCGAAGAAGGCCAGTCCTTGTCCGTCAGGCTAACCGGTGCCAAGGCCGGTGTTTGGGCTGACTTCGCATCGGGCGAGAAAGGCGACCTGCTCGATTTGTGGGCGGCTGTCCGTGGATGCTCCATTTCTGAGGCCATCAGCGAAGCAAAGGACTATCTTGGTGTGCGCGACTCCATGCCCGAGCGCGAGAAAAAGACTTTCAAGCGTCCCGCCAAGCCGCAATGCCAATCCGCCAAGGCTGGCGCGCTGGAATGGCTCAAAGGCCGGGGCCTGACGCCTGAAACCATCGCCGCGTTCCGCATCGCGGAGCAGACACGCGGGGACAAGACCTATGCCGTGTTCCCGTACCTGCGCGACGGCGAGCTGGTCAACGTCAAGTATCGCAACATCGCGGAGAAGAAGGACATGCGCCAAGAGGGCGGGGCAGAGCCTTGCCTGTTCGGCTGGCACCTGATCGACCCGAAGGCCCGGACGGTGGCAATCACCGAGGGCGAGATTGACGCAATGACGCTGCACCAGTGCGGAGTACCGGCGCTGTCCGTGAACGCCGGGGCAGGCAATCACCAGTGGATGGAAAACGACTGGGAGCGGCTGGATCGGTTCAGCGAAATTCTGATCTTCTTTGACAGTGACGAAGCCGGGAAGGCCGGGGCGCAGGAGATTGTTCGCCGCCTCGGGTTGGAGCGCTGCAAGCTGGTCACGTTGCCCGCCAAGGATGCGAACGATTTCCTTTTGCAAGGTGCCGATGCTTCGGACTTCTGGGAGGCAACCCGCACCGCGAAGACGCTCGACCCCGAGGAACTGCGGCAGGCGTCCGACTTCATCAACAAAGTGAAGTCGATGTTTTACCCCGCTCACACAGACGAGCGCGACCCGGTGCTGAGGCTGGACAAGGAGCTGGATTGGTTCGAGTTCCGCCCCGGCGAGCTATCGGTGTGGACGGGCTACAACGGCCACGGCAAGAGCTTGATGCTGTCCCAAGTTCTCCTTGGCCTGATGGCGCAAGGCGAGCGCGTGACGGTGTTTAGCGGGGAGATGACGCCAGAGCGCCAGCTCAAGCGCGTGGTGAAGCAGGCGACCGGACTGGACCGCCCGACGATGAAGTACATCGACGCTGTGGGCGAGTGGGTCACGGACAAGCTGTGGTTCTTCAACGTGGTTGGCAGCGCCAGTATTGACCGTTTGTTGCAAGTGTTCCTGTACGCGAATAAGCGCTATGGGATGCGGCATTTCGTTATCGACAGTCTGATGATGACGGACGTGCCCGAGGATGGCCCCGGATCCATGACGGCGCAGAAAGAGGCCGTGCGCAAGCTGTGCGACTTCGCCCGCCGCAATGGTTGCCACCTTCACCTGGTAGCCCACCCACGCAAAGGTGCGGACGAAACCAAGGGGCCGGGAAAGCTCGACGTGGCCGGATCATCAAAGATCACCGACGGCGCAGACAACGTATTCACCGTGTGGAGTGCCCGCCGGGATGAAAACGATCCCGACATTGACCCCGACAAGCCGGACGCCCGCCTGGAGCTGCAAAAGCAGCGCAACGGCGACACCCAGCACTACACGCAGCACCTGTGGTTTTGCAAATCGGCGCAGCAGTTCGCGACTACACCCCGTCGCCAGCCGGTTTCATACGTCCCCTATTCGGGCGATGCGGTCTATGCACAGCAATGACGGATTACGAAAAGCAGCTATCCCATCTGATCAAGTTGGCAAGCCATCAATCAACAAAGGCCCATTCGTGGCACAGAGCACAGGAGTTGGAGCGATGCGAAACGGGAATGTGGAACGGAATCAGCGAGGAACTACGACAGCACATGGCAAAGCGTGCCGAGTGGCAGGTGGAGCCGCAAGGAAGGAAGGGGTGAAGTGATGCGATGCAAAGTTGGAGATTTAGCGGTGATCGTCAGCAGCCAACGTGGTCCAAAGCCAGTCGGTTCCTTCGTTCGCATTCTGCTAAGAGGGCCGGATTGGCTTGGGCATGCCACGTGGTTGACGACAGCAGCGAGGGATGGAAGCGACTGGCATCGCGACTGTGTTCTCAGACCCATCCGCGACCCAGGCGACGACGCCCGCGACGAGAGCCTGTCCTGGCTCCCAGTGCCCAGCACTGTGAAGGAGGTGGCATGAACTACTTTTTATGGGTGATGGTAGTCATTTTGGCAGTCGATGTTGCTGGCAAAGGCCTCATGGTGGGAACTGGGATGTTCCCTCCAAGAAGCAGAGGCGCTACCTGCTTCGACCTGATTCTCAATGTCGTGTTGCTGTGCTGGGTCGTTGCGCTCTTGATGGGGGTGAAGTGATGAAGACACGAAAACAGAGACCGTTGACTAGTCGTCAGCAGCAGGTTCTTGCATTCATGCGTGAGTTCTTTTTGGACAACGACCAAATTCCTCCCATTCATGCGATTCAGGAGAAGTTTGAGTTTGCTTCCATCAATGCCGCGACAAGCCATGTCATGGCACTTGCGCGCAAGGGGTTCATTGAAAAGAACCTTGTCGGCAAATGGAAATTTGCCCGGGGCCAAAAGGAGGGCGCATGCTGATCCTAGGCATAGACCCCGGCACCCACACCGGCATCGCCAGCTACATCAACGGCAAGCTGATGAACCTTGCCACAGTCGCCCCGATTGACATTGCGGAGTGCATCGAGGCCACACGCCCGGCCAGAGTGGTGTTTGAGGATTCCCGCCTGGAGTCCTACACCTGGACCTCGATCAAATCCCGGCCGGCCGCTTTGAAGATGGCGCGCAACGTTGGCGAGGTTGATGCGTGGTGCAAGCTGATCGTGGCTATCTGCGCGAAGCTGGACATCCCCGCCCACGGCATCAGCCCCAAGGGCAAGGGCGCGAAGGTTGATGCGGCGCGGTTCGCGGAAATTACCGGCTGGTCCGGCGCCAGCAATGAGCACACAAGGGACGCTGCAATGGTTGCGTGGCCGTACAGAGGGGCTAGCAATGTCTGATGACCGCATTTCAATCCGCCTGACGAACATCCCACAGGCCGCCTCAGACCTGCCAAACGCATGGCGCTGGATCAAGGCAATGCTGTTCTCCGGCCGCCGTGTGCTGCTGGAAGCCCGCACCGAAACCCGTAGCGCCAAGCAGAACCGCGTGATGTGGTCCTGCCTCACCGACTTGTCCAATCAGGTGACGTGGTTTGGGAAGAAGTTGACCAAGGAGGGCTGGAAGGACTTCATCACCGGACACCTCGACGGACAGGACTTGGTCCCCAACATGGACGGCACGGGCTTCATCAGCATTCAGCGCGGGCGCAGCACCAGCCAAATGACGATCAAGGAAATGATCGCGGTCATCGACCTTTGCCACGCCTTCGGCAGCGACAAGGGTGTGATCTGGTCGGTCACTTCGCTGGGGATCAACGAGGTGGACCAAGACACGGGCGAAATCATGGGGGGTGTGCAGTCATGAGCAAGCTGTCGCAACTCAAGTCCAAGCTGAACTATCAGGAGCAGGTGCCCCGGTGTTCCACCTGCAAGCACTTCAAGCAAAAGAGCGAGAAGCGCGTAACGGGCGCCGTGTTCTGGGTAAAGCACTGCGATCTGCACGGGTTCGTCGTCAAGACGCATGCCTGTTGTGATTCTTGGGAATCGTCAGCCGGGGAGGTTGTTGCATGAGCGCTAGAAGCCATCTGTTCGCACACATGCGGGCGAATCGGGCCAAAAGGAATGAAGCCCTGGAACGGCTCGCACAGGCCGACCACGAAGCATGCGCCATCAACAGCCTTGCTGTGTCGCTTGGAATGCGGCCATCGCACACCGAGGCAAGCAACTACCAAGAGTGCCTTCAGCGGTTCGCGACCCCAGTGGTGTGGAGGGACAGGATTTTCCCAGATTGGAAGAAAGCATGAAGCGCACCGGATTCAAACCCCGCGCACAACACCGCGAGCCACGCGACCCAGACCGCGCCCGCGCCACGCCGACCGTGACGCCGGGGGCATTCCGCGCGCCGCAGTCGGTGGTGGCCGCGCCAGTAGCTGCGCCGAAGTCGGCGGCCCACCGCAACGCCCACTTGCGCGAAATGGCCCGGGGTATGCCTTGCCTGCTGCGCGTCCCGGGCGTGTGCACCCAGGACCGCGCCACGGTGGTGTGCTGCCACAGCAACCTGAGCATCCACGGCAAAGCAGGAGCCCGCAAGGCAGACGACCACTACAGCGTGTGGGGCTGCGCCGCGTGCCACCAATGGCTGGATCAAGGGGCCGCGCCGCGCGCGCAGAAGGCCGCCGCGTTCATGTCCGCCCATCTGGCCCAGGTGCTGGAGTGGCGCGCCATCGCCTTTGACACCAACAGCTCGCCACGCGACCGGGGCGCCGCGCTCTGGGCGCTGGGGCTGTTGAACGCAACGCCTGCAGGAGCACAACCATGACAACCCGCCACTACCTTGGAGAAAACACCAAGGCGATTCTCAACACACTGGACGCCAACGGCCCAATGAGCCGGGATCAGGTGGTCGCCGCCACTGGCATAGAGCGCGACACCGTGCGCCAGTACCTGCGCCGCTGCGCATTCCGTGGACTGGTGACGGCAGACAGAACCGTGAACCCGCCAGTTTTTGCAACAAAGCCTGGCTGGCAAGCCTTCCTTGTGACGACCCGCCCACCGGACAAGCCAAAGAAGCCCAGGCCCGAGCCCGTCACCACTGTGGCCATCGCCCGGCAGACACAACCGAACAGCGTCTTTGCTCTGGGAGCGCATCAATGACGAGAAAACACTGCAAACGCAAGGTGTGGAGCACCGCCATCAACCCGATACAGCACGCCATAGAGGGCGCGGCCATCACATCCGAGGCCCTGCTGAACCAACTCCGCGCCCGCGAACTGGCTGCAGTGGAGGCTTTCCGGACGGGGTCCGCCACGCTGCAGGAGTGGGCGGACATCACCGGAATGCTCAACATCTGCGAAACCATGGCGCGCGGAGGGATTGGCCCCGAAGCGTTGGAGGCCTGCGAGCGGGCCGAACGTGAACTGATTGCCGCAGGGCTGCGCTTTGAGAAAACACGGCGCATGGCAACCAGCGGCCCGGGGCTGCAGGCCTTCCGAGACATCTACCAGTTCCATGATTTGCAAAGGCAATGCGTGAGCCGTGCGGAGTACGACCGCTGGATTAAGAAGACATCACTGCGGACCAAGTCCAAGGCGCCAGAGGTGCGCGACATGGCAGAGGCGGAGAGGTGAGCCCCTGAAAAAGGAAAGCCACCCGTAGGTGGCGATCCCGGTCCATCTGACCTGAGCAATCAGATTTTACCGGGAGAATGATGATGACCGACAAGAACCTCAGTGAAAAGCGCAGCAGCCGTGTGCAGGTGCTGGAAGCTGTGCACGCCTTGAACGATCAAGAGATGGAGATCAACGTGTCCGCGCTGGTCCGCCACACCGGATTGAAGGTGGTCACGGTGAACGACTGCATCAAGGAGTTGAAGGAGCGCGGGGACATTTTTTCACCGGCCCGGGGGATCTATAAACCCAGCCTGCGGCACGAACCGAGCGAGTCGGTAATCCTGATCGCAATGCCAACAGGGCATGTGAAGCTGGAGAAGGGCGACACGGTGATGGAGTTCACCCCGCATGAGTGGCGGCTGCAGGTGGCGCCGTTCGCGGCCGGAGCATCTGCGCAGACGGCAGTGATTGAGGCCACGCACCACACGCTGCAGCTGCTGGAACAGGTCCGCAAGCTCCAGCGCCAGGTGGACGGGCTGCGCACGGTCATCGCCACTAACCCGGCGCAGCTGGCGTTGCTGGAGGCGGCGTGAAGTTCTTTGAATGGGTGTTTTGTGCAGCGGTGGCCGTCGCCTTGGTTGCTGTTCTGTGGCTGGCAATCAATCGTGACGGGTGCGAAGATCACGGCGGACGGTTGGTGTTCACGCACTACGCAATTAACACCATCATGGTTGGCAAGGTCTTGATGCCTATATCGACACCTCAGTACCGATGCGACGGGGCACGGCCGTGAGGTGTGCCGAGTCATCTCAACACCCGCCCGCTACCATACCCACCACACATGAAAGGCCGCTATGTCAGATGAAGCGATGACTGAAATCCAGATGCTTGAACTAGCCGCAAAGGCGATTGGGTACAAGCCCACAGGAGAGATGTGGATGGGCGGTTTGGTGTGCGCCTGGGATGGCAAAACACAAGTGCGAAATCTAAAGCAGCACATGGTCGATGACGGAGACAAGATTCGTATCAGTCATACGTTCGTCTGGAACCCACGAAATGACGATGGAGACTCACGAAGGTTGCAGAACCATTTGCGGATTGGCGTGGAGTATGAAAAGCTGCATACCGTAGTGGTGTGGTGCCAGGTTGTTGACGGATGGATCACTGAGCACTGCGAAGACGGAATGGGGGCGGACATTGACGACAAAACACGGCTTGCAGTTCTTCGGGCTGCCGCCGAATTCGGGAAGGCGATGCATTGATCAGGGCACTCGAACCAGCCGCTTGCATACGGGTGTGGAGTTGGATAGCTGGGGTGGATCTGGACGAACGATGAATGGAGAATGACGACATGACGCAAGACGATTGGAACGACGGAGAAACCCCGCCAACAGCTCACGGCTGGTATGCGATTCAGATTTGCTTTGACCTCCAATAAGGCATCCATGTATATGCTGTGGAGTTTCCCGGCCAAGGTTGGGATGGATTCGCGTCGCATCAGCCGAAGTGGCACGGTCCGCACCCATCAAAGCAAGCCGCCCAGGATTGGGGGTATGCACATGATCCAGAGGGGCCGCTATGAACGAAACCGCAGAACAAGCCGCCCGCGACATGCTTGAACGCATGGGAATCGAAGACGCCCAGAGCTTCACAAGCGGGGATCTTATGGAGTGGGCAAACCTCATCGCCGCGAGCAAAAAGGCAACTCCAGCCCAAGCATGGGAGCCCCTGACGCCTGAGCGGCTGGAGAGGTTGCAGAAGGAGCCGCTGCATACCAAATACTGGCTGGCCTGCAAGCAGTATTACCCAGAGCCAGTGATAGCAGCTACCAAGCTACATGCTGGCCGTGTGTATTTCAGTGGAGAAGAGGAAGGCTACGACCCCGACTTCATCACCCACATCATGCCGTTCATAACGCCGGAGATGCCAAAGGCTTGACACCACCGCAGAGCGCGGCATCATGTTCAGGGATGGTGAATGCGCAAGAGCATACGGCGCCACGCTCGGCAAGTAGGCGCCCAAGCCGATCCAACTTCTACGACTGATGAGGCCATAAGGCCGAAACCTTCGGGTATCGTAGTCCCCCATGGATCGGCTCGGTGGGGGAGTGAGCCGAGCACCAATGCCGGGAATGCCGCACCGGCCACCACATGGGGTGAAAGTCCCACAAGCCATCCGGGGGAAGGGCGCCTGGAGCCATTGAAATATCGCGGTGTAGCTCAGACAGTAGAGCGCCGGGTTCATACCCCGAAAGTCGAGGATGCGAGCGCCTCCACCGCAACCAACACGGGCATAGCTCAACGGTAGAGCGCTTGCTTTCTAAGCAAGAGGTAGCTTGTTCAATTCAGCAACCCGGGTCAGATAAAGCCGTCCAGTGAGGCGGCTTTTCTTTGCCACCCCCAGTAGGGTTCGCCTGCAAAGCCCGTCCTCGGAACACTCCGGGGAATGGTCAAACCCACCGCGCCGAAGAAGGCGCCCACCAAAGCCAACAAGCCAGCCACCGCAGTAAAGGGTGCTGGCGTTGTCGCGCCTGGAAAGCAGCAGAGAAAGCCAAAGACCGAATACACCGCCGAACTGGCGTCGCAAATATGCGACCACATTGCATCCGGCCTGCCGTTGCGTGCGATTGCGGCTATGCCAGGGATGCCAGCCCTGAGCACGATGATGGTTTGGCTGGATGGGCGACACGCCGAATTCACGGAGCAGTACGCGCGCGCGCGCGAGGCCCAGGCCGACAAAATGGCCGAGGAGATCCTATCCATTGCTGACGAGGAATGCACGATGGTGCGCTCCGACAAGCACGGCAGCAAGGATGACGACGGCGCAGGGAACACCGAAGTTTTGTTCGATGCGACGGCGGTGGCCCGGAATCGCCTGCGTGTAGACGCGCGCAAGTGGCTGGCATCCAAGATGGCGCCCAAGAAGTACGGCGACAAGATCCAAGCGGAGCACAGCGGCCCCAATGGTGGGGCCATTGAGGTTCGCTCCACCGTGCGCCTGGTCAAAGCTGCGCCTGCAGAGAGCCAAGAATGACCGAGGCGCTTGAGCTTGAAATCTCGGTGCCTGAAATCCTGGCGCCGCTGTATGAGCCGCGCCGGTACAAGGTCATGCACGGCGGTCGAGGGGGAGGCAAGAGCCACACCGTCGCCCAGGTGCTATTGGAAATGGGCACGCGCGAGCAGCTGCGCATTCTGTGTGCACGTGAAATCCAAAAGTCCATGCGGGACTCGGTTCACCGGCTGCTCAAGGACTACATCGTCAAACTGGGCCTGACCGCCTTCTATGAGGTGCTGGACACCGAAATCCGAGGGGTGAACGGCACGCTGTTTCTGTTTGCCGGGCTGCAAAGCCACACGGTTGACTCGATCAAATCCTTTGAGGGTGTTGATCGCGTATGGATTGAAGAGGCTCACGCAATCAGCAAGAAGAGCCTGGACACGCTGATTCCAACGATCCGTAAGGATGGCTCTGAAATCTGGATGACCTTGAATCCAGATATGGAAACCGACGAGGTTTACCAGCGATTCATTGCGACCCCAAGTCCTGACACGTGGGTCTGCCAAGTCAACTGGCGCGACAACCCATGGTTCCCTCAAGTGCTGGAGGAAGAGCGCCAGAAGGCCAAGCGCTCCATGTTGGCCGATGACTATGCGCACATCTGGGAAGGCAAGGCAAGGCGAGTCGCAGCGGGGGCGATCTATCGGCACGAAATAGAGCACCTGTACGCGGATAACCGAGCTGGCCGGGTGCCTTATGACCCGCGCATCCCGGTTCACACCGTCTGGGATTTGGGGTGGAACGACTCCATGACCATCGCGATGGTGCAAGTCGGGCCGCAGGATGTGCGCGTCATCGACTACATCGAAGACAGCCACCGGACCTACGACTGGTATGTGACCCAGCTTGAAAAGCGTCCGTATCGGTGGGGCACGGATTACCTGCCACACGATGGGAAGACGAAGAACGCCCAGACCGGGAAAAACGCCGAAATGGTGTTGAAAGAGCTGGGGCGCTCGCGCGTCGTGTGTCTGTCGGCTTTGGACGTAGAGGAGGGGATCAAGTCCGCACGGATGATGTTCCCCCGCTGCTATTTCGATAGCGCCAAGACTGCCCGACTGTTGGAATGCCTTAAGAGATACCAACGCGCAATCCACACAAGCACAGGTGAGGCGATGGGGCCGCTCCACGATGAATTCAGCCACGGCGCCGACTGTTTCCGTTACCTGTCGCAAGCGGCAGAGCACATGTTGCGTTCGCAGCAGCAAAAGCCACTTGCGCCAGTTGGTGGCGGCTGGGCTCCCTTGGACAAAGAGATTGGTTGGTGATGCCATGGAAAAGCAATGCTACTGCTGCATGCAGATAAAGCCAGTGGAAGCCTTTTCTTTGCACAAGCGAATGCGCGACGGCCGATTGAATAAGTGCAAGGAATGCCACGTCGCGTATGTGCGCAAGATGCGCGACAAAAAAACAAAGGCCGAGTTGCAGCAGATACGCCATTTGGAATACCTGGCGTGTATCAAGACGGGCTCTAGAAGTAGGAGTAGATCGCTCTCCGAAATCCGAGAGCAGCACGACCCTGTAAATCGAAAAATCTCGGCTCTTCGGCATTTCCACCAGAAAAGAGCGAATGCCACAAAACCTACCGAACTTGATGATTTGGTTTTTGAAGAGGCAGTGCGCTTGTGCCATATGAGGGCGGCATCGACGGGCATCCGTTGGGAAATTGACCACATCGTTCCAGTCAAAGGACGACATGTTTGCGGGCTTCACAACGCCCACAACATTCAAGTCGTGCCGAAGTCGTGGAACGAAAAAAAGTCAAACGTCCACGTTATCGAATTTTTGCCTAGAACTGGGTACTGATATGCAAGCCAACGTACAACACGGGGGCGAGCAGCCCGGCGAAGACCCCAAAGACATGCGCGCGATCTTCGTGCAGACGCTTCTGTCCAAACGGAGTGAGGCGATTTCCGGCCGCGCCAGCTCCGGCATCGAGGAAGAGTGGACCGAAGACGAGGAGCACTACCAAAGCATCGACGACGCCAACCGGGCGTACCAGAACGCCAATCAGCTGTTTCGCGGGCGCAAGGCTGCGATCACCGGGCAGTCGCCAAGCGTCAGCGGGCCATCGCGCTCTGTGGTGTTCTTGAACATCACCCGGCCATACACCGACGCCGCCAGCGCGCGGGTGGCGGACATGCTGCTGCCTACTGATGACAGGGCCTGGGAGATCAAGCCGACACCACTGCCAAAACTGAGCCCTTCGCAGCTGACGCAGCTTGCTACATCGATGGGCATGGCGGACCCAGCAGAAGCGCAGGCCCAGATCGAGGCCAACCAGGCGCAGGCAAAGCAGGCCGCCACGAAGATGCAGCAGGCTATCGAAGATCCGCTTGTCGAAAGCAACTGGCACGGCGAGGTTCGCCAGGTGATCGAGGACGCCGCGCGCATCGGCTCCGGTGTGCTCAAGGGGCCATTCCCCATCCAGCGCACCCAGCGGATGGTTCGGCGCGACCCAGTCACGCAGATGACCGCAGTAGTTCGGGTGGACAGCATCCAGCCCGGCTCCAAGCGCATTGACCCGTGGAACTTCTTCCCTGACGCTGCCTGTGGCGAGAACCTGCACAACGGCAGCCACACGTGGGAGCGCGAGTACATCGGCAAGCGTCAGATCAAGATGATGCTGTCAGACCCGAGCTATGACCGCAACGAGTTGCTGGCGGCACTGCGGGAAGGCCCGGCGCGCACGCGACAAGGCACCGAGGCGGTGTACCGCGCCAGTGACGACGAGTATGAAATGTGGATCTTCTACGGCCACTGCGCGGGCGACCAGCTTCGCACCGTGGGCGTGGAACTGGACGAAGGCGACGAAGACCGCGTGCCGACCATGGCGGTTCTGATCAACGACCGGCTGGTGAAAGCCACCCAGAGCCCGGTCGAGAACGGCGAATTCCCCTATGACATCCTGGCCTGGCAGCGCCGCCCCGGTATGCCGTGGGGTATGGGAATCAGCCGCCAGATCCGCACCGTGCAGCGCATGCTCAACGGGTCAACGCGCGCCATGATGGACAACTCCGGACTGTCTGCAGCCCCTCAGATCGTCATTGGCAACGGCATCACACCAGAAGATGGGCGGCATTCGATCAGCCCTGGCAAGGTGTGGCGGGCCAATTCAGAAGCTGACGTGCAAGACGTCCGCGCCGCTTTCTCCGCGTTCGTGGTCCCCAGCGTGCAGACCGAGCTGATGAACATCATCAACTTCTGCTTGAAGATGGCCGAGGACACCACCGGGATGCCCGCCATGCTGCAGGGCATCCGGGGCGACGCCCCGAACACGCTAGGCGGGATGCAGATGCAGAACAACAACGCCACCAGCGTTCTGCGCCGTCTTGCCAAGCGCTTTGATGACTACCTGACCCGCCCGCACATCCAGCGTTACTTCGACTGGATGATGAGCTACAGCGACGACGAAAGCATCAAGGGTGACTTCGAGATCGACGTCCGGGCGTCGTCGGCGCTGGTTGAGCGTGACGCACAGCAGCAATTCCTGATGTCGCTGCTGCAGGTGGCGAAAGACCCTGTCTATGAGCTGGACCCCGCCAAACTGGCGGCCGAACTATGCAAGGGCCAGCGCCTGGACCCCAAGAACTTCCAGCTGGACGAACAACAGAAGGCGCAGCGCGCGCAACTGCCGCCCGATCCTGTCGCTATCGCAAAAGCCAAGCTGCTAGAGGCCCAGACGCGCAAGGTCGAGTCGGACCGATCCGGGACGGATATGAAGACGCTTTACAGCGGAGTGCAGACCGCCCAGGTGCTCGCAACCAATCCTGGCGTGGCGCCACTGGCCGACGAATTGGCGCAGTCTGTCGGGGTCGAGGACCAAAACGGCGGCACGATTGTTCCCCAGCTGGCAGAGGCCGCAATGACCCAGCCGGAACCCGTTTCCGTGCCTTCCAGCACCGACCCACTCACTCCCACAAGCCCTGCGCTTGGGTTCCAAGACGGCATCGAAACACCCGAGGCTGATGGCCTCCAGTGACGCGACCCCCCAGTAGGGTTCGCGCAGATCGTCGGCCATCGGAACACTGCAGCGCATGAAAGGCATCGACCTCACCTCACCAACGTGGCGCGCTATCGAGCGAACAGCTCAAGAGCAGATCGACACGTTGCGAGCGAAGAACGACACCCCTTCTATGGACGCTTTGCGAACCGCTGAACTCAGGGGGCGCATTGCGGCTTGGAAAGAACTGCTGGCGCTGGCTAAACCGGCCCCGGCTCCAACCGTTGACGCTGGCGGTTACTGACCCCGGCCTCAGCACAAGCATTTAGGAGTGCATGACGCATGGACGAACAACAGCAGGAGCTGGCCGCTTTCCAAAGCAGCATCAATGACACCCAGGTGATTGAGCCGACCACCACTGTCGCAGACAACGCGACGGCCGTGGAAAGCCAGGAAACCCAAGCGGTGGATGGTGCTGCCGAGCAAGGAGCTGTAGCGCAAGCCGAAGTCTCAGATGCCGCACAAGGCCAGCCTGAAAAGGCCACGCCTGCAGCGGAGGATGACGACCCGGTATTGCTGGACGGCCTCAAGCGAAGCGAACTCCGGCGCCTGTTTGAGAGCGCTGCTGAAGTTGGAACTTTGAAACGCCAGATCGACAAGGCGCATGGGCACATTGGGGAGCTGAATCGCAAGCTCCAGCAAGCCGCCCAGGCAGCACCGGCCCAAGTGCCGGAGTTGCCCGCCGAGATCAAGCAATTCGAAGCCGACTATCCAGAAGTCGCTCAGTACGTCCGAGCGTTGGGCGTCACGCCTCAACAACCGCAGACCGCCCCACCGGCTGATGTGCAGCAAACCGCCCATGCGGATGCACAGCCAGCGCAGGCCGGGCTCGATCCGCTGGATATTGAGCTGGTTGTGATGGACCGCATGCACAAGGGTTGGCGCGAAAAGATCAGCACGCAGGACTTCAACCTGTGGCTGGGATCGCAAGGAGAACAGGCACAGCAAGTGTTCCACACGGCGCAAACCGCCGATGAACTGTCTGCTGTGTTGGGGCAATACGACCAATGGGCCAGCGCTCGCGCCGCCGCCTCCGACAAGGTGGCGAAGGGACAGCAACGGCTGCAACGGGCGTTGACCCCAAGCGGAAACGCACCTCTCCCGCAAAGCGCGCCGACCGAATTGGACGCATTTAGGGCCGCGCTCAAGTCGTAGGCCGGGAGAAGACCATGTCAGCATTTACCAGCACCAGCCCAGCAGCTCGCATCGGCAAGCTCAAGGGCGACATCCTCAAGCACGCAATGCCTGCTGAGGTACTGGGTATCACGGGCCAGCAGCGCATGATGCCGAAGAACCAGAGCAAGACGATTTCCCACCGTATGTACCTGCCCTATGGTGCCGCGAACACGAACTGGGACACGCGCAACCGCCCCGTTGTGGACGCCGCCGCGCATGAGCTGCAGGAAGGCGTGACGCCGACTGCCGACAGCCTGACGCCCTACGACATCACCGTTACGCTCAAGCAGTATGGCTGTCTGTATGAGCTGACCGACCAGACTGCCGACACCTACGAGGACGACGTCCCCGAGGAAATGAAAAAGCAGTGCGGCGAACGCATCGCCCTGGTGCGCGAAATGATTCGCTGGGGCACGGTGAAGGCTGGCACCAACGTGTATTACGGCGGTGGCGGCTCGACCCGTGTCAGCGTGAACGCAAAGATCACGCTGCCGATCCTGCGCCGCATCAGCCGCAACCTGCAGGCGAACCATGCCAAGCGCATCACCGGCATTCTGGAGCCCAGCGACAAGATCTCCACGCAATCGGTGGAAGCTGCGTACATGGTGTTTGCGCATACCGATGCTGAATCGGATATCCGTGACCTGCCAGGGTTCAAGCACGTTGCCGAATACGGCTCGCGCAAGGTGGCCAGCCCTTACGAAATTGGATCATGCGAGAACTATCGCTTCATCCTGTCTCCTGAGCTGGCTCCTTACGCCAATGCCGGTGCGGCCGTTGGCTCGACGGGGCTGTACTCCACTGGTGGCTCCAACGTGGACGTGTACCCGTTCATCGTGGCTGGCGAGGATGCATGGGGCCATGTCGCTCTGCGTGGTCTGGATGCCATTGACCCAACCTACATCCAGCCGGGTGTGAAGGACAAGAGCGATCCGCTGGGCCAACGCGGCTACGTAGGCGCCAAGTTCTATATGAGCTGTGTGCTGCTCAACGAAGGTTGGATGGCTGTGGCTGAGGTTGGTGTTTCCAGCCTTGCCTGATGAATAGGGGAGGGCTTCGGCCCTCTCCGAACTACGGGAGAACTACATGACCACATCGATTGCGCAGCGCATCAACGCTGCCCCGCTGAGCCCCGCCGAATCGCGCGAGCTTCTGGCCTTGTTTTCGTCTGTCCACGCCGATTTGACAGCCCTGGCAACGCAGTTCAACCAGCTGCGCACGGACTACAACGCGAACGCGACCATCGCCACCGACACGACCGCCACGGCCGTGACCCTGAACACCACCGCTTAAGGAGCCCATCATGGCCGACAACTCTGCGGGCCAAACCCGCACCAACTCCGACAAACAAGACTCGCCAGCAATTGCTCGCGGCAAGGTGGTCTATGACGCCACCGCGATCACCGCCACCGAGTACACCCGTGTCCTGACCGGCTTCAAGCCGCGTTACGTGCGCTGGGTCAACCTGACCGACCGCGTGGAAGTGGAGTGGTTTGAAGGCATGGCCGACAACACCAGCCTCAAGACCATTGCTGACGGGACCCGCACCCTGGAGACCACGAACGGCGGTGTCACTGTGGACGACAAGGGCTTCCGCGTGCTGCAGAACGCCACGCTGGCCGCGATCTTGGCATCCAAGACCTGCTACTACGAAGCCCAAGGCTAAACCCCAGCGCCCTGGCTTCGGCTGGGGCGCCAATTTTGGAGAACTTGCATGAGCAGAAAACCCGCAGTGGATGCGACCGACGAATACCTGGGCCGCACGGACAGCATGGAGTTTGGCGTAGTGCCCAATTTCAGTGCCGAGCTTATTGATGCCCCGGTGACGATGGAGGGCGTTGATCTTGAGGCGTTCATGAATGAGCCCGTGATGGTCACCGTGCTGTCGGGCAGCAAGGATCATGAGGCCGTGTATGTTCCCGTGTCGGTCAACGGCATCACGCAGATGTTCAAGCGCGATACCCCCATGGTGGTCAAGCGCAAGTACGTCGAACGCCTGGCCCGCGCTAAGGAAACCGGCTACGACCAAACCGTCGATGACCGTCTTGGCGAGCGCATGAACACCTTGCACAACCGGCACAGCCTGCGCTACCCATTCCAAGTGAACCGCGACGACAACCCACGCGGCGCCGCCTGGCTGCGCTCCATCCTGGCGGGCCGTTGATATGACGCTGTCGGAGTTGATCACGCTGTACCGGGCGCAGGCGCAGGACACAGCAGAGCCCTATTTCTGCTCCGACGAACTGTTGACCATCTACGCCAACGAAGGCCAGGACGAAGCCTGCCGCCGTGGGCAGCTGCTGCGCGATGCAGCATCGCCCCTGTGCGCGGTGGCATACGCGCAGGACGCTGAATCGGTGGCGCTGGATTATCGGGTCTGGACCGTTCTGCAGGCATTCGTAAACGGGCAACAGGTTGACGTGGTGGGCGCCGACGAGATGGCTGCGTTCATGCCAAACTGGACCGCACAGGCATCCAGCGCAAAGCAGCCGACGCGGGTGGTGACCGGTGTCACCGCTGGCCGACTGCATCTGTGGCCCATTCCTAGTGAGGCCGGGCAGATCAAGCTGCATGTGCTGCGCCTGCCGCTCAATCGCATGTCCAATGTGAACGACAGGCCAGAGATCCGCCAGGAAGCCCACCCAGCCCTGGTGGAGTGGATGCTGTACCGCGCGTACAGCCGACAGGATGCTGACCTTGGCGACCCAACCAAAGCCGCGACTGCCCTGCGCAAGTTCGTTGCTGAATTTGGCGAAAAGCACGGCGCCCGCAATGAGCAGTGGATGCGCGACCGCGACACGCACGCTCCCGGCCCCATCGCCTGACGCCCCCAGTAGGGTTCGCCAGAACCCATCCCAATCGGGAGACTTGGCGGCAAGACACCCCGAAAGGCTCACCGATGTACGGCTACCAGCCACCGGCAGCGCGCCGTCTCGCGCAAACCCCTGAACAATATGCAGACGGCGGCCTGGTTGCGCGCATGAAAAGCGCCGATGCTGGGCCTGCTGCGTTTGGCTCGCGCGGCCTGAGCCAATTGCGCGAAATGATCCCAAAGATGGCCGCGATGGGCTACCCACAACAAGCCCAGGCACCAGCTCCAGCCCCTGTATCCGACCCACGCGCTGCCCAGTTGATGGCCATGATCCCGAAAATGGAAGCCATGGGTTTCAAGCAACAGCCGCAGATGCTAGCCCGTGGCGGCATGGTGCGCGGCCCTGGCACAGGAACAAGCGACAGCATCCCAGACGAAGCCGAGCCGGGCACGTTCATCATGCCTGCCGACAGCACCGAGGCCATTGGCCCGAGCGCGCTGGAAAAGCTGGGCACCATGCCCGTGCGTCTCAGCGACGGTGAATTCAAGATCCCTCCCGAACAGGTGATGGCGTTGGGCGCTGCTGTGCTCAAGCTGTACAAGGACGCCACGCACACACCCGTGAACGGCGAAGACGGCGGGCAGACCGACGCCGAGGTGGACGACGATGACGGCGCCCGTGGCTTCAACCCAGCCGACCGCATGGCGCAGATGCCCCAGATGTACGCAGACGGCGGCATAGTGGACCCGAACCGCCCCAACAGCTTTGGCGATGCCGCAGCGGTGACGCGCGATCCTGGTGTGACCCAGGTGGATTCCGGCTATCAGCCTGGAAACGGAACGGTCAGCGTTGTGCCATCGCAGCCCGTCGCACCACCTGCACCGACACGCCCACCAAACACGGTGGTCAGCATGATCAACCCTGAGTGGGACCGCGTCGCCAAGCAGCAGAACGCGGCAGCGCCTGCTCCACAGAATGCAGCGGCTGCGCTTGCTGCGCCTCCTGCTCCGGCAGCGGCACCAACTGCGCCCACTCCAGCACCGCAACCAACGGCTGCCATGGGCTGGTTGGACCGCAACAAGCAGCGCAATGCCGAAGTGTCGGCGGCGTCCATCACGAACCGGCCCGAGTGGAGCAAGACGCCGATCAAGCCTCCCGCACAGCCACCTGAGCCCACGCCACCCGCACCGCCGCCAGTCGATTCGCGCATCTCCATGCCGCAATCCACGTTCCAGAGCCGTGCAGCCTATGGCTATCAACCGCGCCGGTATGCGGACGGTGGGATGGTCGAAGACGACCTGCAGAAACGCCTGATGCAGATTACATCTAGCGCACCTCCTGGCTGGAATGGCGGCGGCGGCGGTTCTGGCGGTGGTGGGGGCGCCGGAGGTGTCACGGGCAGCTGGGAAGCGCCACAAGCCGCGCCAGCACCCGCACCTTCGCAACCCGCTGGCGCCCTTACGCGCGCTGCATCCATGTCGGCTCCGGCTCCAGCAGTGCAGGCCATGGGCACATTGCCATTGAATCCCAACGGCGGGCAGGTCAGCACGCAGAGCATGGGTGCCGCCGATGGGCTTGCGCGCCGTGGTGCTGCCGATGCCTTGGCCCAGATGCCAAACGCCCCGGCTCCAGTGCAAGCGCCTACCGTGCTGACCAGCGAGAACAGTTGGCAAAAGCGCAACGACCTGCGCAATGCCCTGGTGAGCGCGTCCTCGATCACCGCAAACGGTGGCCGGTTCGACCGCAACAAGGGCGAATCTCCCGAATCGCTGACCTACCGCGCCATGCTGGGCACCGACCAAGCGCTCCAAGCCAGCGCGCCGGGCCTGGCCCAGGCTGCCATGCGGGAGCAGGGTGACACCCAGCGCGCGGGGCTGCAGGTTTCGGCAACTACCGCAGAAGGTGCTGCCAATCGGCAGAACGACTTTGTGCGGACCCTGTTGAAGGAGCAAGGAGACAACACGCGAACCGGATTGACCAACCAGGCTACGCTGGATGCAGCAAAGATTAAGGCCCAGCAGGAGCTCGCGGAGCAGCAGCGCAAAGCCGCCCTCAAGAATCCCGAGATATCGACCGCCTTGCGCAAGGAATTCGAGGGTCTTCCAGAGGTGAAAAACTACAAGCAGGCGCTGCCAGCTTACAAGGGCATCGAGGATGCGGTGACGCGCAACACCCCAATGTCTGACATCAACATCGTGTACGGCATTGCCAAGCTCTACGACCCGAACAGCGTGGTGCGAGAGGGTGAATACGCCACTGTGGCCAACGCTCCAAACATCCCTGAGCGCGTCAAGGGCTGGGTGCAGTACGCCACCAACGGCGGGAAGCTGACGCCCGAGGTGAAGAAGCAAATCATGGATGAGGCCAGCTCTCGCATGATGTCGTTCCAGAATGAGTTTGAAGGCTCAAGCGCCCGCTATCGCGACATTGCGGAGCGGTCCAACGCCGACCCGACTCTGGTGATTTCGAGCGACTACAAACCAGCAGTTGCCAAAAAGGAGGATCAAGCGGCGGTGCCACCGCAGATCGCTGAGTTGCAGCGGCGCGCCGCTTCCAACCCGGCGCTCGCTGCGCGCCTGAAAGAGATGGGGTACTGAAATGGCGACACCTGATTTTTCCGGAATGAGCGACGACGATCTGCTGGCTTCGGTAAAGCCGCGAGCGCAGACTCCAGCCAGCACACCTTCTGCTACTCCAGATTTCTCCGCAATGTCGGATGACGATCTGTTGGCCAGTGTCAAGCCAAAGGCTGCTCCAGCACCAGCAGCACCACAGCGATCCCTTGTTGACAGCGCAGCACGCGGCTTGGGCATCGGCGTACGAGGCGCAGTTCAGGGTCTGACCGACCTTCCCGCCATGGTCACAGACAACCTGATCGCCAAGCCCATCAATGCGGGGTTGAACGCAGTCATGGGTGAAGGCCAGGGGCCGCGCATGAAGATGTTGGGAGAAGCCACGGGCGACCTGCTGACAAAGGCTGGACTACCCACCGCAGAGACGGCGAGCGAGCGCGTGGTTCAGGACATAAACCGAGGCGGCGCTTCTGCACTGACGGGGATTGCCACTGGCGCCGGGCTGGCAAATGCCGCAGGTGGAGTTACCCAGGCGGTTGGCAAGACGTTGTCTGCCGCGCCGCTTGCACAGGTTGCCAGCGGGGCATCCGGCGCAGGGGCGCAGGGCCTCACGCGCGAAGGCGGGGGCGGTGAGGGCGCGCAGTTCGCCGCCAACGTTGCTGGTTCACTGGCGCCATCCGTGGTGCCGTTCGTGGCTCGGTCTGCCGTGCGTGGTGCGCTGCGCGGCGGTGAGGCTGGCCGCCAGCGGGTGGCCGAGAACATCAAGATCTTCGAGGAAGCATCGGGCACGGTGCCCACCATGGGGCAGGCCACGCAGTCGCGCACGCTGCAGGCGGCGGAAACCGGGCTGTCCAACGTGATCGGCGGCTCTGGGCTCATGGCGCGCCGTGGCGAGGTGCAGGCAAAGGCGCTGGAAGATTCTGTTCAGGCGCTGTCGCGCGAGTTGGCGCCGGACGCTACGGGCTGGGGCGCGGGCGAAGCTATCACCAAGGGCGTGAACGCCTTCAAGGACAGCGTGGAGACCACGCAAAAGCAGCTCTATGGCAAGCTGGACGAGTTCATCCCGGCGAACACGCCTGTCAGTGTCAATCGCACGCAGGAAGCGCTCAAGGCGTTGAACGAGGGGATCGAAGGCGCGCCCAACATCTCGCAGTTCTTTCGCAATGCCAAGATCGGCAACATCGAACGCGCCATGCTCAAGGACGTGGAAGGCGCCACGCTGGCCAACGTACCGCCCGGCATGTCGTCCACGGGTGTGACGCCCACTGCAGGGCAGTTGCCTTACCAAGCCATCCAGAAGCTGCGCACCCTGGTAGGACAGGAAATCTCCGAGAACTCTCTGACAAGCGACGTTCCAAGGTCGAAATGGCGCGCCTTGTACGCCGCCCTCAGCGATGACCTGGGCACGGCTGCCGAAGCTGCAGGCCCGCAGGCACAGCAGGCATGGAGCCGGGCGAACCAGTACACCCGTGGCAGTATGCAGCGCCTGGACCAACTCGAATCCATCGTGAACCGGGATGCGCCGGAGAAGATTTTCAAGGCCGCGACCACGGGGCTTTCTGACGGTGGCACGCAGATCAACCGCCTGATGAAGTCCATGCCAGAGGAAAACCGCCGCGAGGTGGCCGCCGCCGTCCTGCAGCGCCTGGGCCGGGCCAAGAACTCCAGCCAGAACGAGATGGGGGACGCTTTCAGCAGCGAGACGTTCCTGACCAACCTTGCGGCAATGTCGCTGCCTGCGCGTCGGGCGCTGTTCTCGAATTCCGGGTTTCCGGGTTTGGAACAGAAGATTCAGACCATGGGGAAGATGGCTGCCAACCGGCGCGAGGGTGCGCAGGTGTTTGCGAACCCATCGGGGACGGCGCGGCAGATCGGTCTGGGGGCCTGGGCCAGCACGCTGATCGGCGGCTTGGCAACAGGAAACCCAGTGATGATTTCGGGCGCACTTGCGGCGCCAGCTAGCGCCAACGTGCTGGCGCGCGGGTTGACTTCAGAGAAGGCTGTCAGGGGACTTGCAGAGCGGACTACGCTCAATCCAGCGGCAGCGCCTGCGGGCTTGGCGGCGCTGGCAAGAGAAGACCGGGAGCGTTGAGCTACTTTTTACCGGCCTTGGAAATTTCCACGATGGCGTATATCAGCACAGCCGCCGCGACCGCCCACCCGATGACTGGGACGGATATGCACAGGTATGTGATGGCGGCAATGGCTGCGACCACCAGAAGGAACTTGCCAACGCCTTTCGCCAGCCCAAACCAGAACCCAAACAGTTCAGCGTCTGCGTTGCGGCCCTTCAGCAGCTCTTCAGACTCTGAAAGAGACATGGGCGGGCGGTGGGGGTCGAACTGGGCCATGCGTGCACTTTATCAGGTTGGCCTCTTTGCAGATGTCAACGTGACAATTTCAAACTCACACGCCGTAGAGCCACCTGTACAAACCGAACGTCAACAACACCAATCCAATACCCGCACCAAGTGGCGGAATGTTCATCTGCCGCAATGGCCCGGCCATGCTCCCATTTGCGTAGGTCATGCGGACCCTTGAAGAAAACTGCAGGTAGCAATACCACAATGCGCATCCCACGAAGGCCTTGGCGACCCCTTTTGCGCCTTCCTCTCGCAACACCGACATTACTTCAGGTGGAAATCCTTGAATTGTGGAGAGCGCAACGAGTTGCACCAATGACATAAAGAAGACCGCCACTAGATAAACCTTTGCAAACACTACCGCGCTGGCAAACCGTTTCCAGAGTAAATATGCCGCCATCATTCCCAACCCTGCGGTAAGAACTCCGCTTGTGGCTTCTATTCCGAACAATTGCCGGAACTGCGGGTACTGCGCGTAAAACGGCGCTACTTCAGCATACCCAGCCCGAATGTTTCCAAGAATGATCAAAGGGTTGAGAAAACCAAGAAGCACGCAAAAAAAGCGAAGCCAGCCATAGACCCCGAGGATTTTGGAATCTGTGATTGGCGCTTTGATTTCAGGCTCTACAGATGCGGTTGGCTCTGAGGTTTGGGGCTTCGCTTCTGTGTTCAGCAAGGCCCCTGGCGCTGTCTCTTGCCAAGTCGGCACGCCGCACTTGTAGCAAAAATTGGCCCGATCTGAGTTTGATGAGCCACATTGAGTGCAGAACATTTTTCCCCTCCTGCCCCAACTCTATCAGGAGCAGTAGGGAACGGGTGATTTACGCCGCTATTCGCGCCTGCCCGGCCCGCCTTTGCAGACGCTGCATACAGGCAGATGCCATCTCGATCAAATCAGAGTTGGAACGCAGGCATTCCCCGCCCTCCACGTCCTTGACCAATCTCGGCCAAGGGGCGGCAATGGCTCCGACTTCCATCGGGTGCACGTAAGCCAGCAAGTTCTTTGCTACATCCTCACGGAACGTGATCATCCAGCGGTCGTCTTTCCAGTCGTCGCCGCCAGACATAACGGCGTTGAAAACCGCGTTTTGCACGAATGCGGCTGCTTGCGTCGCAGCGTCAAATGCTGCGCGGGTGCGGTCTGCGTCGTGGGCGGGCTTCTGAAGTTCGGCCTCCATCTTGTTGAAGGCGTCGATGTAAGCCAACTTCCACTGCAGCGCTTCCTTGCCCGTGAAGCCCATGGCCAGGAGGGTGAAACCGTCGCGGGTGATCCGGTAGCAGGGCGAGGGAATAGGAGCGCCACCGCTAGGATTGGCGCGGGTTTCGACCGTGCGCGCAAAATTGCGCTGACGGTCTGCGGGCATTTCCGCGAGCAGGTTGCGAATGGCGCGCAGTACGTCGTTGTGACGCTTGCCGAAGTGCTCGGCCAGTTGAATGCTGGTGGTTGTGACCACGCCGTCATCGGTGGACAGTTCGGGGGTTACGATCGCGCAGAGTGTCTTGGGCATGATCGACTCCTTACTTGACTGTCACGAACGTAACGGATTGAGGAATCGCCACCTTTAAAACGGGGGCGACCGCTATCCCATGCGAGCAGCCGAATACACGCATGTATCGCGCCAATTGCTCAAGTGCTGCTTTATCGAAGAAGTCACGCTTCACCTCAACCGGTGAGACAACGCCATTCCATTCGACCCAGGCATCAGGTTGGTGCCGATGATCTTTTGCCGGTGGGGTGATGATTCGCGCACCCGGAAGCAGGGCGGAGACATTTTCACGAAAACGGTTTTGGGTGCCGCCGATCTCCGAGCTGTCGATTATCGAATGCCACGAGGTTTGCATCCTCGCCGCCCCGTATAGATCAAGCATGTCGCTACGCTCGTCCCCCTCCGGCATATGGGCAATGATTGTCATCGCCTCGCGGTAGCCTGCCTCCTGCATTTCGCGGGATTCGCTCTTGAGAACGGCAATAAGGAGCCGTATCGCAATGGTCGCTTGAGGGCCGAATGGGTGAAACACTTGAGAATGCGCCGCGCTAGTCATTTTTAGCTCCTGGTGGTCAAACTGTTAAGCCACTACCAACCGCCAAGAAGGTGGTGACCCAGAGCGGGATTGGCGGACCGGGACCACGCGGAGCGTAAACCGGCGAGCCTTGCGGCTCTCCCACCTGGGCCACCGAAACTGGTTGCGCCAAGGCATGAAAAAAGCCGCTGACTGCGGTGTCGAAGCGGCTTTTGGGCCGCGTGGTCTTTCCGGGCCGCCAAGCCCGTATCCCCGAAAGGACAGCGCCAGTGTAAGCGGGAAGTGGGGCGTGGCGCAAGGAGTAGGCTCTACTCAGACTCGCACGGGCTCCAAAGTCAGCTTGAACCCCATTGCGTGGATGACCTTGAAAAGCGTGTCTGAACTGGGGGCACGTTCTCCGGACAGGCTCTTGTAAAGGCTCTCTCTGGACAGTCCTGTTTCCTTTGCAAGCTGTGTCATTCCACGCGCGCGGGCAATGTCGCCAAGCGCTGCAGCAAGCTCCACGGGATCACCTTCCTCCAGGACTTGGCGCAAATACTCGCCCACCTCGACATCTGTGCCGAGGTAGTTCGCCATATCAAACGGGCGGGTCTTGATCTTGCTCATTTTGCAACTCCATGGCCATAGCTTGGGCCTGTTCAATGTCACGCTCTTGGGTCGATTTGTCACCACCGCCGAGCATCACGATGATTGCTGAGCCCTGCTTCAGGTAGTACATGCGCCAGCCAGGGCCGAAGAACTCGCGCATTTCCCATACGCCCTGGCCAACTGACTTCACATCGCCCAAGTTCCCGCGTGCAGCCTTGCCTAGGCGACGGCGCAACCTGATGCGCGTTGAGAGGTCACGAATGCCGTCAACCCACTCCGCAAACGTTTCGGTTTCAAGGACGCTGTACATGGTGTGATTGTAGCCGCGTGGCTACGAATTGCAACCCATGAAAGCCCCTGGGATACCCTCGCGCCCCCAGTGGGGTTTTCTGAAATCTTGTCTTCGCTCAATCATTGCGCCATGGCACACACCTACACCAAACTACGAGCCCAGCAGTCTGGATCTATCGCTTGGCGGAAACGCAAGCGCATGCGCGCTGCAAAGGATGCGCTCGCCTGCATTTCCCAGCAAGTTGTGGATGCATGGGCGAGAATCAGGGCGGAGAACCTGAAGGAATTTCAGCGCTGTGCTGGAAACTACATCAGAACGGAGCAGGAAAAAATAGACCGCTATATCCAGTCACTCAGCCCAGAAAAGCGAGAAGCGTGGGAGCGATGGAAAGCCGCTGTGGGGGTGCAAAAGCCCCCACACGAGGACTTTCGTTGATCAGTCTCGGTAGAGCACAGCCGCGCCGTATCGGCGACGGATCACTTCCAGAGCCCGCTGCGCCCGATCCATGCTGGTGTACCAGGGCGTTGCCATCTCCACGCCGGAGCGCTTGAAGATGACGCAGCGCTTGATGGTGGCGGCGCTCATGCCGCAACCTTTCGAGACTTCCGCACGCGCCGGGGCTTGGCTAGCAGCCGCAACTTGAACGACTGAAATTCTGTGTCGGCCTGCGCCATTGTCAATGGCGTAACCGGCGTGGACTGAAAGACCCGCACCACACCGTCAGAAATCAGGCCCTGAGCCAGAAGTTTGTCCCGTGGAGACAGGTGTGGGGTGCAGGCGATTGCCGCTAGCAATGCTGCTGCACGCTGGGCTACCGTTTCGCAGCCTTGCAAAAATTGATCGCGTGTTGTATCGTTCATCTCGATTCCTACTCTTGCGTGAGGGGGTTTCACCTTGAAGGCCTGTCGAGTTCCAGTCGACGGGCCTTCGCCTTTTGTGGGGCTGATCCCACTGAAGAACCACCTGTTGCCAAGTGGCTCCCCGCTGTTTACAGCCCATGTCCTGCCGCATCCAACCTCGCCTGGCCGCGCCCGAACGCGCTCGCGCCGCAGATGCTGATCGCATCAGGTTGCTCCCTCTCGCGAAGAAGCAGCCTGCTGTTGACAGCCCATGCCTGACCTTACCTGCCCGAACCAAATCTCGCCATACCGTAAGGCGCCGAAGATGCTTACCGCATCCCACAGCCCTCTCTCTCGAAAGGGCTGGGAGCTGTTGTCAGCCCTTGCACTACCGTGCCGCGCCTTTCCGGGCCGCACCTCACCTTGCCAGACCGAGCCTGGGCCGGTCATATCCAGGCCTTGCTGCGGCTGATGCTTAACCGCATCCCCAAGCACCGCACGCGATGCTTGAGGCTGTTGTCAGCCCATACCCTGCCGATGCGTACACCAGCCGACCAGACCAAACCTGACCCGACCGCGCCCTGCCTAACCGCGCGATACCCGATCAAACCGATCCATGATGCTTTTGCATCCACAAGCCCTCACCCGGAAGGCTTGCAGCTGCGTCACTTCAACACCGTGCGGGTCATGCCTCGCAGTTGTGACACCTTCGCCACGGCGTCCGAGTTCTCCCGGCGTTGCTCGTCGCTCAGTTCGTGCAGCCGCACGTGGCGCAGCCGCTGGCCCACGGCGCGGAAAGCCTTGCCCGCATCCCGCTCAAACTCCTTGGTAGCCAGGCCTGTCTGCTCGCCCGGTGTGGCCCAGCGGTAGCCAGACCCCCGCACTGGCTGCAGGTATATCTGGTGCTTGGTCAGCAGCTCGTGCTTGAACTGCTCTACGTTGGACATCAGATCTAACTGGCGGCGCTTGAACTGTGTTTCTGTCAATCGATGGCCTTCCAGCGAGGTCATTCCGAAGTGCTCCAACAACCACCCGTGCGAAACGAGGTCGCCGTATTTGTGTTCGGCCATGAAGTCCACTACCGCCTGTTTCCAGCGTGGGGACAGAGAGATTGCTTCATCAGACATAAGACACCTCAAAACGGCCAAAGCGTGGGCGGTACTCGCAGGTTCCGATAAGAGCACCACCGTCTTCAATGGCCTTGCGTGCTTCCTGCATGTCCAGCACTTCGGTGTTGATGGTTACCGACAGTTCGGCGGCCCAGTTAAGGAAGATGGGGCGGTAGCGCATCAATTTCGCGGCGCCGACCTTCACGCCACGGCAGTCCACGAAGGCGGGGTTCTCCCACAGCGCATCAGGGGTGTCTGGGCCGTCGTGCAGCAACTTGACTTTGTTCTCCAGCACCAGGGCGCCGCGCTTCCAGCGCACCCCGTTTTTCTGCAGCTTCGCGCCGCCCAGAAAAGTCGCGTCGAGGTTTTGGCCTGGGACGAAGAATCCGTCTGCGGCGCTCCAGTAGCAGCCCGCCACGAACTCGCTACGCGCGATAGCCAGATGGTCGTCATCCGTCTTTTTGCGCTTGGAGGTCAGTTCCTTGTGCGCCTTGGTCACCGCCGCCAGGGGATTGGCGAGAGTGTCGGCATGCATCATCAAGGGGCTGGTGCCGGTTATCTTGATCTTGAGCTGTTCCATGGTGTTCTTTCTTGCGTGAGAGTTTTCAAAGTGCTCGACAGGAGTTCCAGTCTTGACGGGCGTTCAGGGGCGGACGTTCATCAGTTGAGCAACACTGTGCGCTGCGTGATCACAAGAATCGGCGCACGCTTGATTGCCGCGCTGGTTCTTCACCTCGATCCGCTTCTTGGCTACCAGCTCGCTCATGGCCGTCATGATCAGTTGGTCGGAGTTCATGACGTTGCGCAGGTTGGTTGTCTTGGGCAGGCCGCGCGCTGCGCAAACTTCGCTCTTCTTGCCGCCCAAGATGTTCTTGTAGATTGCATTGGTGCAATCTGCGAATCCCTTCCCGGCGACACCATGGGCAGCCAGGGTGCTAGTGAGCTGATTGCGGGCTACGGTCCCTTGAACTCGTCGGGCGAGCCATTCGGCGTCTTTGGGCGCTGCCTTGTCTGCGATCTCGGCCGCGAGGGTCACATCGCCCGACTTGTATCGCGCAAAGACCTCGTTGACTTCCATGTGGAGCACATCGCTGAGGTATTTCGCGTAAGCCAGTGCTATTTGCCAGTGCGCATAAGTGCCGCCGGACTTTCCCCGTGACGTGGCGTAAATATGTCGCTCCGACATATTCAACTGCGCGCCCACGAAACCAATGAAGTGCCGCCCATCCCTGCGCGCCCAATTGGATGGGTCCTGCTTTCCTTGCACAAGATTTGCCGCCTTGCCTGCTTTGAACATGTCTGTCAGGCTGACCAAGCCATCATCGTTCGTCTTGACGGGCTTTCCGCAAACTTGGAGCGCCTTCATGCAGGTACTCCTTCCGGCTGCAGCGTCTTGGCGCGAGCTTCTTCCAAAACTTTGTTGATCACCCAGTTAGCTGAGCGCTCCTGCCCAGCAGCTTGGCTATGCACCCACTCGTGGAGTTCTGGCTTCAGTCGTACCTGCACAGGCTTGGGTAGATAGTTCACATGTTTCGTGTTCATTTACATCCTTTCGTATGGCATTGAGCCATGACGCAACTTTAATGGCTTTGAGCCATGTTGTGTTGGGAAATTATGGCTCTGAGCCATTGTTTTTTTCTATGGCTCGACGCCATATGATGTGGCCATGGCTGAAGACAGAACTCCCCAAGACGCTGACAAGTACATCGTTCGTTTCCCGGAGGGGATGCGTGAACGTCTGAAGAACTTGGCAAAGGCCAACAATCGAACGCTGAACGCTGAAATCATTGCGCGTCTTCAAGCCAGCTTCGCCGAGCCAGCTCAAGACGTTGATCGTGATGCTGCGATTGCATCAAGCACAGCAGAGGCCATGCTGAAGGCTCTAGACCGGGCGAACGAGCACGGCAAGTTGCTTCTGAAAAAGGTGGAGGCCATTGAGGCCCGCCTGATTCAGCCAGAGGGCGCGAGTTTGTTCAAGGCTGGCACACCCAGAGTTCGATAGAGAGCCGCGCAGCACGGTACAGCCCGCCACGCGCGGGCTTTTTCGCGCCCCCCAGTAGGGTTCGCCCAATACACCCATCGTCGGAACACTGCAAGGCATTCACCTCGCAGGAGTTCCCGAATGGCCAATAAGCTTTATCCTCTTGGCGCCCAGAAGATCCTTGGCGCCGTCAACCTCTCTACGGACACCATCAAGGCGGCGCTGCTGTCTGATGCCTACACCTACAGCGCCGCGCACGAGTTCCTGTCGGATGTGTCGGCAACCGTGCTCGACACCGCAGTAACCCTGACCTCCAAGTCCATCACGGGCGGCGTGTTTGATGCCGCTGATGCGGTTTTCACGCTTGTAGACCCGGGCGCAAACGCGAAGTTTGTGGTGCTCTATGTCGATACCGGCGTGGCTGGCACATCGTCGCTGCTCTACCTTGTGGACACTGCAACGGGCCTGACCATGACCACCAACGGCGGCGACATCACCGCACAGTGGGATAACGGCGCCAACAAGATTTTCTCGCTGGTGTAAGGGGCCGCAATGGCCGACCTGGTCCCCACCACGTGGAACCCTGCCGACAAAGACGCGACGGTCACCCTCAGCGGTTCTGACCTGACAGCCGCGTCCACGGCGGGCGGTGTCCGCTCGGTCTTTGGCGCCACGTCAGGGAAGTTTTACTGGGAAATCACCGTACCCGACAACGTCGGGCAGATGGTGGGGATTGGAACCGAGGCCTACAGCACCGGCAGCTGGCCTGGCAATGACGCTGAGTCCTGGGCGTTTGATGTCAGCGCTGGCATTCTGTACAACAGCGGTTCGAGTCTTGCGACGCTTTCCGGGTACGCAGGGGTCACGGTCATCAGCGTTCTGCTGGACGTCGACGCCCAAACTGTGCAACTTCTGCTCGATGGTGACGCACTCAGCGGCCTGTTGATTGCTAGTTTTGCCGGTAGAACCGGGGCGCTGATGCACGCGACTTTCGGGTACGCTGGCAGCGCGACAGCCAATTTCGGTGATACCGCCTTCGTGTACACCCCGCCGGTTGGGTATGAGGCTGGTTTTGGGTTAGATCCTGACCAGTTCCTGCAGGTCCCGGGCGTCAAGGTCTTCACGGCTGGCTCGCCATCTGTCATTCGCGGCCCCAACCAGGTTATCGGCGTCAGCGGGCTTGCGGCCTTCAAGGCTGGCACACCGGTCGTTCAGCTCGGCTATCCCGAGACCATCCTGCCCAGCGGCGCCAGTGTGTTTTCCGCAGGCGCTCCCACGCTGCTGCCGTACTCCCACCGGACGGTGCAAGTCGCTGGCGCCTCATTGTTCCAGGCGGGCTATCCAACCATTGGGTACAACCCCATCGTGGGCGGGATGGGGTTTATTGCGCCCCCCGGGGTGAAGGTGTTCACCGCTGGAACGCCGACGATGGCTGCATCGGCATCCATCCAAGTGAGTGGCGCGTCGGTGTTCTCCGCTGGCACGCCGACATTGCACACCACGTTGGGAGTGACAGGGACTTCTCTGCTGTCTACCGGGACGCCCACCATTGGGGTGGGCCTGGGCGCCGCTGGCGTCTCGGTGTTCCGCGCGGGCACCCCCAAGATGAACGTGACTGTTCAGCCGCAGGGACAGTCGCTGTTGCGCGCTGGGCTACCCAAAGTTATCGCTGGCGGATACGTGATATCGCCCCCCGGAGCCGCTGTGTTCACCGCAGGCACGCCGCGCATCTCCAACATGACCATCCACCCCTGGGGCAAGTCGCATTTTCGCGCCGGGACGCCCAAGCTCCTGCGGGGGACGAAATGCTGACTTTCGAAGGCTTCACCGGCATCAACAATCAGGTGCCAGCCCATCGGCTCAAGGGCTCCGACCTGGTTGCGGCAAACGACGTTGACATTGGGTTGACGGGCGAGATACTGCGCCGGGGCGGCTATGCCAAGACCGACACCGACTGCCACAAGAACGTGCACCAGTCGGCTGGCTACAAGCTGGCCACAGTCGAAAGCGATCTGACGGCCATCCACCCGAACGGCGACCGCCACATCATCTATGAATCGCTGGGCATGTCCCGCGTCTGGTACACCGACCTACCGGACGGCCGCACAACGTTCAGCAATGGTTTGATCAACGGCATCACGGACGGCCTCACCGGCAGGGCGTGGTCAGTGCCTGTGCCTGCATCGCTTGGCGTTGCGCGGGCGATTGGGGGAAGCATGTTCCCCGGGGCCTACACCTACCACCTGACGTTTCGGCGCAGCGATGGCGCCGAGAGCCCGGCCGCCAGTGCTGATGCGCTGCAGATTGACTCTGGCGGCATCTACCTGTCCGGCCTGCCCATGCTGGACGGCCACACGCTGCAGGTCTATCTCAGCGGCCCGAACGGGGAGGGTGCCTACCTGGCAGGCAGCACGGCCAACGACGAATTCCAGTACACCGGCCCATCGACTGACCTGATCCTGCCCTGCCGCACCATCGGCACGGTGCCCATGCCGGTTGGCACCATCAGCGCATTTTGGCGCGGGCGGCTGCTGGTGGCGCAAGGCCGTGTCTTGTGGGCTTCCCGCCCCATGGCACCGCACCTCGCGGAGTGGCGCGACTTCCGGCCCATGCCTGCCGACATCACGGCCATCCAACCTATGGACGGCGGGATCTACGTGGGCACAGAAGACGACTTGATCTGGCTCGGTGGCGACACCTTCGACCAGCTGGCCTATGTGCCGACCAAGCGCGGCCCCGTGGTGCTGGGTTCCGGCGTGGCCGCGCCAGGCGATCAGATCAAGCTGGGCGACGGCACCGGGGTGGGCAACGCCATGCTGTGCATTGCTGGTGGCAAGATCGTGGCCGGGTTCAACGGCGGGCAGACATCGAGCCTCACCGGTAATCGGTACAAGACCACGGCCACGGAGGTGTGCTCCACGTTCCGCGTCCTGAACGGCATCCCCCAATACGTCGCGGTGCCGCAATGACCATCTGGAACCCGCTGTTTTTTACCCCCACGGGGCAACCAGTCGGCGCAGTGGCGCCGCCGACCTTGCGCGTGTATGGCGCCATGGCCACGGCCGCGCAGGTGGCGATGGCGCAGACGGCTTTTCAGAACTTCACGGCGAGCGCGCGCTTGTCTGCGGCCCCTAACCCCACGGGCATTGGAGCACTGCCTGATGGCTCGCGGTTCAGGATCTTCGTCGTCGGCAACCAGAGCATCATGGAACTCTGGACGGCGGGCGGCGTGGCCCCTGGCACTGGCGTTTTCAGCGGCATCCTGTTCCGGGACCACAACATCGTCTTGGTCAACGATGGGACGGTGGACGTAGCCTTGAAGCAGTGGGTGATTCGGGACGTCACCAGCGTCCCCACCTTGACTGGCTATTTCAACGCATTCGCCAACCAGTCCCTAGCCCCGTACAACACGCAGGCCATCGTGGCGCCGTCGTCGATCATTCCGGCACCGATGCGCTACATGTACCGCAGTGCCGAGATAGTGGCGCGGTACGGGCACAACTACGCCAACTACATCTGGCCTATCGGGGTCAATGCCGCGCGCGACAAGTTCATCTCGCTGGTTTACGGCGTGGGTGGCAGCCAGGCATGGAGCATCGTCTATTCGTTCGCCGTGGATGTGGAGTCCTTGTTCAAGGACTTTGGCGCGCCGCTGGGCTCGGTGCCGACCGTTTCCCTCGATTACGACTCTGCCGTGGAGATGATCGCGCAGTCCCCAGGCGATCCAGATGTTTCCATTTCAGGCCCCTACATCCGCAAGGATGGCGCCCAGGTGCTGTTTCGCAAGTACGTCAGCAGCAACAAATACACGGAGGCCGATGCTGGCTTTCTGTTCCGGGTAAAGCGCATCGACCGCGCCACCGCAAGCCGAAGCACCGTCAATGGCGCGATCACCGTGCCGAACACGGTGGTTCGAATGAGCTTCAAGAACATCGACCAGACGGCCGTGGTGTTCGATCGCGACGGAGATTCGTTTGTCGGCCCGACCGTGGTGCACACCGTGCCCCAGGACGACATCAGCGCCGAAGGGCTTTATTCCGGCACGTGGGATGGCGCGCAGTCGGCCATTGTCACCAGCGACGATGTGGGGGTCCACGTTGACTACAAGAGCGGGCCTTCGCGCGTCATCACCAACGAGTACACAGACACCGAGGGCGACGACCCAGCGCACAGGGGCAGTGAGGCCATTGCTGGCCCCATCAGCGGGCGGTTCACCCGCATTGAAAAGACCTACGACTGCCAGCCGCATTTCGTGGCCGGTGAGATGGTGCTGCTGCCGCGCGCCAAGGTGACTTCGCACGAATCGGAGTGCACGGGCAGCGTCAGTTACAGCTACCTGGATGGGTATTTCGACTTCGAATCCACCCACACCGGCCCCCATGAGCCTGGTCAATTGACCGAGGCCAAGGAGGTGCACCTGCTGTCCAACCAGTCGCCATCCAGCAGCCTGCACATTGATGAATATCTCACGCTGAACGATGGCTCGCGGTTCTACCTGGTCAAGTATGACTACGTGGAAATCGGGACGGTGGACACCGAAGAGCACTACCTGAACAACGTCATCGGGGAGCCCGCGCAACGATACGGCCAGGACTCCAAGGCGTTTCAGTACACCGTCCAACGGGAGCAACGGGAACTGCTGGTGTACGACCCGGCCCTTGATCTGCTGTGCTACTTGGAGTGCACATTCCAGGCCACGCGGAGTTTCAGCCAGTTCTTTGCCTGGGAAAGTGAACCCGACACCAGTTCGACCTACACCAACTCGGGCGGCGGCGGGCTTCCTACAGCTCCCACGCCAAAACTGGTCATCAAGTGCAAGTCCGTCGAGATCCGGCTGGACGTGCCTTTCAACTCAGGCAATTTCAACCTCGCCAGCCTGCTGCCTGCCACGGGGATTTCGCCCTACGCAGACCCAAACGGCGACCTGCTGACCTCGCAGGGCTTCCCGGGCTGGACGATTCAGGAATCCGCCGCGATACCCGAATTTCTGCTGGCCGACACCTTCTTGCTGGATGGTGAAAACCGCTCTGGTGACTTCAACGTTTCCGGCGTGCGCGGCCTTGCTCCAAGGATCGTGACCCGGGTTCCGACCGTGGAGTACGTCAAAACCCCGGTGACGGGCGGCGCCTACCTGCGCGCCACACTGACCGTTGACGGTTCTTCGGTGTTGGACAAGGCCTATCTGATCGACGGAACCGGCATCCGGCCCGTGCAAAACGTGTTCCCGGCTTTCAACGTGGACAACGAAAAAGGAGTGCCATTTTGACCGCCATTGTCTGCAACACCCTTCTTGGAGCCGTGACCGAATACACGGGGCACGCATTCCAGAGCATCACCCCCACACACGCAGGTTCGTCGGCTGGGCTGTTCGAGTTCGGCGGCGAAACCGACGACGGCGCACTGATCGTGGCCGACATCCGCTTGCCGTCCACGCTGCGCGAAACCACGCTCAAACAAGCCATCGACATGGTCTATGTGTCGGCCGTGGGTAGCGGATGCCTGCGCTTCACGGTGCATGGAGCCCGGCATTCGTGGGCCTATTCGTTCCCGCTGCGCCCGAGCGGCCAAACCCGGTGCCAGGTGGGCAGGGGCATCCGGGAGAACTACCTGGGGTTCAGCCTGAGCAATCCGGCCGGACAGGCGTTCTCACTGGACCGCGTGGAAATCCTCAACCTCGCATCGAAGACAAGGAGGGTCTGAAATGGCCACGATTGACAATTTCAACTTTGACGGCCCGGCATCCATCGTCGAGGACAAATACGAGCGCTCCATTGAGCTGGCCGAAGAAGCCTTGGGGCGCGTGGATGAGTTCGTTGCCAAGCTGACGGACAACTTCTACCAGCCGCCCACGGTAAGCGTGCAATGGCAATCCATCGCCGCGCCAACACTGCCAGAGCTTCCCACGACCCCCACGCTGCCATCGGTGGAGTTCGTGGAGCCCACCGGCAAGCCCACGCCGTTCACGGAATCGCTGGGCAGTGTCGCCATTGATGACATGACCCTGGAGATGCCCGAGCTGAACTTCGGCGTGGCCCCGACGCTGAACATTGGCCAGGCGCCCGCGTTGCCAGAGGTCCGCGAAGTGGCGGTGCCGGACGCCCCCGAGGTGGTGCTGCCCGACCTGCCAACATTCCTGGCGCTGCAGACCCACACCTTCGGCGGTATCAACCTGCACGAGGACCGGCTAGCCAAGCTGGACGACATCCCCGAGCTGTCGATTCTGCAGCCCGCCCCGCTCTCGTTCACGCCGAACGCGCGGTATGCCTCGCAGCTTCTGGACAACCTCAAGGCCCGGCTGAACGAGCGCATCCAAGGCGGGACCGGGCTCACCGCTGCCGACGAGGCCGCGATCTTTGGCCGGGCGCTGGACCGCGAAACCAAGGTGGCGCTGGCCCGCGAGCAAGAGGTAATGCGCGCAGCGGAGGCTATGGGATTCCCCTTGCCATCGGGCGCACTTGCCGGGCAACTTGCCGACGCCCGCCGCGAATATCACGAAAAGCTGTCCGGCCTGTCACGCGACATCGCCATCAAGCAAGCCGAACTCGCCCAGGCCAACATGCAGCAGGCAACTGACCTTGCACTGCGCTTGGAAGGCACGCTGCTGGAGGACGCCTACAAGATGGAGGTGCTGGCCATCGACGCCGCGAAGGCCGTGGCGCAAAACGCCATCGACGTGCACAACGCCGCCGTGGAGCACTACAAAGCCTTGCTGGCGGGCTACCAGGCCTATGCCAACGCCTATGACACCGTCATCAAGGCCGAGCTCAATAAGGTGGAGGTGTTCAAGGCGCTGTTGTCGGCCGAGCAAACAAAGGCCGACATCAACAAGTCGCTGGTGGACCGCTACAAGGCCGAGATCGAAGGCCGCATGGCTGCGGTGGAAATCTACAAGGCCCGGGTGAGTGCAGCCCAGACCCTGGTGGAACTGGAGCGCACGCGCATCCAAGCCGGTGCCGAGCAGGTGCGTGCCTTCGTGGCCACCGTCAACGCCGAGACTGCCAAGGCCGATTTGTACAAGGCCACTATCAGCGCAGAGGGCACCAAGGCCGAGGCATTCGGCGCCCTGACGCGCGCCTATGGCTCCAAGGTGGGCGCACAGGCCGAGAAGGCGCGGGCCGAGGTGGCGAAGTTCCAAGCGCTTGTTTCCGCCAAGGGCCTGGAGTGGGATGGCTGGAAAGCGCAGGTAGCGGCGCAAACCGCGAAGGTAGATGCTGCAGCCCGCCAGTCCAACATCATGATGGACGGCTACCGCGTGGCATCTGCTGCCCTGGAGTCGAAGGCTGGCATGTTCACTCGTCTCTGGGAATCCAAGATCAAGGAGTACGAAGCCGGGATGAACATCACATTCCAAGCCGCCAAGCAGAACGCCGAGGCCGTGATGCACGCAGGCGATGCGCGACTCGATGCCAACAAGGTGGCCCTGGCCGCCATGTCGCAGCAAGTGGCCAGCGCCTGGACGGCAGTATCTGCATCGGCGCAGATCAGCGGCAGCTCTTCATTGCAGATTTCGCAGACCATTTAAACGCCCCCCAGTAGGGTTGGCGCCCATGCCCTGCAGTCGGAACACTGCGGGGCATGACTGTTACCCCGTCCACGCTCACTATCGAAATTCACCAGGGCGCGTCCCTGATCGAAGACTTCGAGCGCGCGTTCTACCCGTATGAAGTGGTGTGGGACTGCGGGCAGTGGTTGAAGAAGTGCACCGGGCTGCCAGCCCCGGATGCTGACCGCGTGCTGGAGGATTACACGGGCTGCTCTGCGGTGGCTGTAATGGTTCCCGAAATTGGCGCGCCAGAAGACGACGAGATCTTCACCCTGTCCACGGCTGACGGGACACTGATTCTTGATGAGGCTTGGATTCGCTTTCGGCTGTCGCCAGCACAGACGGCGGCTTTTGCATACGGCGACACGCTGCCTGCATGGAAAACCTGCAAGGCCTATGTCTACGTGACGCGGGCGGATGGCACCGTTGAGCCGCAATACCTTGTGACTTTCAACCTGACCCAAGGGACACCGATCCCATGAAAACGGTTGTCATCCCGCCACCAGATACCCCGGTGGCAGAGCGCCTTTCGTCTGTCGTTGTCTACCGCGAGAAGGATGGCAGCTGGACAGCGACACCGCAGGGCGCCGGGAAGACGTTCATCGTGTCTCGGGCAACTGGCGGCGGTGGTTCGGGTACGGGGCCAATCGGCCCCACGGGGCCAACTGGTGCCACTGGAGCGACGGGAGCAACCGGCGCCACAGGAACAACTGGCGCTGCGGGCGCCACCGGGGTGGCGGGGGCAACTGGTCCTACTGGTCCTACTGGAGCAACTGGCGCGACAGGCTCTACCGGGGCCACAGGTGCGACTGGCAATGCCGGGGCTAGTGGTCCAACGGGTTTCACAGGGGCGACGGGTTTGGACGGCCCCACCGGCGCAACGGGTGGCACCGGGCCGACTGGAGCAACGGGAGCTACTGGCCTGGATGGTCCGACTGGTGCGACTGGGGCCACTGGCGGTACTGGGCCAACAGGGGTTACCGGTGGCACTGGTGCTACTGGTGGCACGGGACCCACTGGCCCCACGGGGGCGACAGGCGCAACCGGCGGGACCGGTGGAACTGGCCCAACCGGTGCAACGGGAAGTAGCGCTTATGAAGTCGCAGTGGCAGAGGGCTTCGTGGGTGATGAGGCCGCATGGCTGGCATCTTTGGTGGGGCCCACTGGGCCTACCGGTGCGACGGGTGCAACGGGAGCCACAGGCGGCACCGGCCCTACGGGCTCTACAGGCGCCACCGGGGCGACTGGGCCCACGGGTGCGACGGGTGCTACTGGAGCAACCGGGGCCACGGGTGGCGCCGCAGACATCGCGGCCGAGATTCATGCGGCCACCAGCAAGGCAACCCCGGTCGATGCCGATGAGCTTGGCCTGGTGGATAGTGCGGCCGCGAACGGTCTCAAAAATCTGACCTGGGCGAACCTTAAGGCAACGCTGCTTGCCTACTTCCAGGGCTTGTTCCGCGAAAAGCTCACGGCAGCCCGCACGTACTACGTGCGATCCGATGGCAGCGACAGTAACAACGGCCTGGCCAACACCAGCGGCGGCGCATTCCTGACAATCCAAAAAGCAATTGACACTGTTGCGGCACTGGACCTCGGAATCTACGACGTGACCACGCGGTGTACAGGCGCATTCACTGCCGGCGCGACCCTCAAGACTTTGGTCGGTGCGGGCAAGCACATCATCCGCGGCGCTGCCGACGACACAACGACGATGACCGTGACGGTCGCCGGCGGGCATTGCTTCTATTTTGGCGACTCTGGCTTCTCAGGCGCGTACCAGTTGCAGTACATGAAGCTGTCAACCACGACCAGCGGCAACTGCATATCGGGCGCTGGCGGCGGCGGCATTGTCTTCTTTGGCAACAACGATTTCGGCCCCTGTGCTGGTGCACATATACAGGTATCACAGGGGCAGCTAGTGCGGGCCATGGGGGCGTACACGATCTCCGGGGGCGCGGCGGTGCATGCAGGCGCATATGACACCGGACTTTGCCGCCTGAGCAACTTTGCCGTAACCATCACTGGCACTCCGAATTTCTCAAGCGCGTTTGCTGTTGTCGGGCGCATGGGCGTGTTGCATGCATACGGGGTGTCGTACTCTGGATCGGCTACCGGGGTCAGGTACTCAGCAGACTCGAACGGAGTTATCGGAACTAGCGCTGGGGACACATTCTTCCCAGGCAATGCTGCAGGGACAAAAACCAACGGCGGGCAGTACGTATGACATACACGTATCAACTAACGAACGAAGGCTATGTCCGGCGCTCGGACGGGGTCAGGATTTCCACTTACGACACGCCCGAGAACCCCAACTCGAACCCTGATTTCCTTGGTTACTTGCAGTGGCGCGATGCGGGCGGGGTGCCGGTGCCAGCCGAACTCCCGCCCATCGCAGAACGCCGCGCTGCAGTGTGGGAGCGCATCAAAGCCGAGCGCGACCGCCGCGCAGCCATGGGGGTGAAGGTAGGCGCGCACTGGTTCCACAGCGATCAGAAAAGCCGCACGCAGCAGCTCGGGTTGGTGCTGCTCGGACAGAGCATCCCGGCTGGGCTGCAGTGGAAAACGCTCACGTTCACGCCGCCTCCTGTCTTTGTGACCATGACACCGGCCCTGGCCGTCGGCATCGTGCAGAGCACCGCCGCCAGCGATACAGCCATCTTCACCGCAGCCGAAGTGCACCGCATGACCATGGAGGCCAGCGCAGCGCCGCAGGACTACGACTTTTCCACGGGCTGGCCCGTGTCCATTGAAGAGGAGGCGCACGATGCAGGCATCCAGTTCGACGGCAACGCGGCTTAGGAACGTGTGGGCGCTGGCCCTGGAGTACCTACAACAAATTTTTATAGCACTCGACCAACTTGCAAACGCGCTGATTCCACCGCTCGACGGCACGATCAGCTACGCCGACGAAACCCTGTCAGCACGCAGCTACCGCGCGTGGCGAGACGGGAAGATCCTGGGCAGGCTGACCATGAAGCCCATCAACCTGCTGTTCATCTGGCAGGGGCCAGACCACTGCAAGAACGCCTACACCAAGGAGTTCGAGCGCAAGAACTACCCGAGCGAGTACCACCCGCCAAACGGTCCGCGCTACACGTCGCGAAACAACGCCCCCCAGTAGGGTTCGACCGCATGTTTCATGGCCCGGATCATCCGGGCTCATGAAGACAGAAACCCTCGAAGCCATTGGCGCGGCCGGGAACAAAGCCACGATCTTTGGCGGATCGATGGCTGTTTTCGGCAAGCTCTCATCCACCGACATTGCGGCCTACATAGGCGCGGCGGTGGCAATCATCGGCCTGCTGATCACTTGGTACTACAAGCGCGAGGCGTTCAAGCGGACGGCGCGCTACTACCAGTTGAAGGAGCAGGAAAGCCAGCTGCGCATGGAGATGATGCGGGCCACGGGCAGGCCGATCTCTAGCAATACGGATCTTGGCGAGCTTGGGGCAGACGAATGAGTCGCGTCCCCGCCCAACTTAGAACCAGCATCGCGGCCCTGGTGCTGCTGATCGGCGCGGGTGGCGGGGCCTATTACGTGGACGAAGCCGCGACACGCGAGGCCAATACCAACGCCTACATCCAGGCCGTGGCCGCTGACCCCGAAGTTTCGGACGCCATCCGCATTGCGATGGTGATGGCCAGCTTCTACGAATCCAGCAATCGCCACATCGGCACACCCTACGTGGACAAGCTGGGCAAAGGCCGCCCGCTGACCGTCTGCAATGGCCTGACCGGCAGAGAGGTGGTGGCTGGCCGCTACTACAGCCCCGCCGAGTGCTACCGGCTGGAGAAGCGCCGGTATGTCGGCTACGAGGTGGAGGCTGCGCGCCTGCTCACGCACTGGAAGACCTATGACCCTTTCCAGCAAGCCACGTTTCTCGACTTCCTCCACAACAAGGGCGAAGGCAACTTCTTCGACAGCACCATGCGCCGAAAGGCCAATGCCGGTGACTGGCTGGGTGCCTGCCGAGAAAACACGCGCTGGAACCGGGGCACGGTCCAAGGTGTGTCCACCGTCCTGCCAGGCCTGCAGCTGCGCGGGGATTCCAACGACGAGATTTGCCGCACTTGGCGGCTTGGAGCGCCAGCATGAAGAACATTGCACTGATCCTGTCCGCCGCCGCATTGCTCACCGGCTGCGCAACCACCAAGGGCCTTGAAGTTTCTGCCGACGATGCCAAGGAGTGCGCTGAAGTTGGTTGCACGCCGTGGTCTGAGCGCCAGCTGGAAGGCTTGGCAAAGCACTTTTTCAGCCTGGGCGTGAAGGCTGGCATCCAGCGGCAGAAAGGGAGCATCTGATGAATCCCATCCTGATCGCAATGTGGTGGTTCTGGTGGAGGGCGTGGCGGTGATCCCCGGCCTATACACCTACGTGGCCACAGCCCTTGCCGCTGGCGCCATTGCGTTTGCTGGTGGCTGGAAGGTGCAGGCGTGGCGCTACGACGCGCAGATCGCTGGCATACATGCCAAGCACGCAGAAGCCAGCCTCAAGCGCTCCGAAGCCGCGCGCGCCGACGAGACGAAAACGGCAGGCAAGGAATCTACCCACGCCACCGCCACACAGGAGAACTCCGATGCCTTCACCACTTCGCAACCTGTGCGCGATGCCATTGCTCGCGCTGATCTTGCTCGCGTTGAGCGGCTGCGCCTCGATGCAGACCGCCGAGCCGCCACTTATCGCGCGCAAGCCCAAGCCGACGACGCTGCCCGCCGCGATCTCGCAAATCGACTTGAAGCCTTCGACCGCCACATTGTCGAGGGGGCAGGAGTGGTTGCAGAACACAGAGAAGCTCTTGCCCGGCGCGACGCAGAGGTAGTTTTGCTGCGCGGACAGATTGATGCAGACCGGGCGCTGATGGCGCCTTGATGGTCACGGCTTCTGTAACTGGAAATCAGGAATGTCCAACACCGGTATCGACGGAGGCTGAATGTCGAACGAAGGAATGTCGATTGTCGCAACGTCAAATTCCGGGGGCTTCATTGCAGGTATGTCCGGCAATTGCCTTGCCATTTCTTGCACAAGCGGGTGGTCCTTGTTGAATACCGCTCGCTCAGCAATTGCGATGTATGCGTCCACTTTTGCATGGTACACATCCATGAGGCAACGGTTTCGCTCCATTGGAGCCCGCGCTTCCTCTGCGCGGCGTTCCAAGTCTTGCTTCCAGAAGGTTTCCCATTGCGGATTCATGGCTCGGATTCTCCACCGATTGCCAGCATCTTTCAACCCGTCCCGGCCGGTTGCCGGGTCAACACACTGAGAAACCCAAATGGCAAAGTTCACAAAGAAGCCCGTCACCGTTGAAGCCATCACCTTTCAAGAGCTGGTGGACCACGGCCGCAGGGTGGCGCCGGAATCGATCAACGGCGGGATGCCCTGGTCCTTCACCTATGTCGGGCACCACATCAGCCACGAGAACGACACCTGCTACCTGATTCCGACACTCGAAGGCACCATGAAAATGGGCCCGGGCGACATGCTGATTACGGGTGTGAAGGGTGAAATCTATCCTTGCAAGCGCGACATTTTCGAGGCGACCTACGACGCCGAGCCATCACCAGCTGCCAGCACGCATCCGCCACACCAGCAGCGCGTGCTGGACGAAAAGCGCGAACTGGACGAGCGCCTCTCCAAGCTGGACGCCTTCATTTTGGACAACCCATTGTTCACCAAACTACCTCCCGACGAGCAGGAGCGCCTTGCCCAGCAGTCGAAGGCCATGGCCGTCTACTCCGGCATCTTGGACGAGCGGATCGCCTGCTTCTGATCACGTCGGCAAGGCCCGCCCCGGTGCGCCGGGATGGCCAAGTGGTTCGCCCAGCCAGGCCGACACCAAACACCATGACCTGGCTTGTCGCCTCCACCGACGACGGAATCCACATCACACCGATGGACGACTACCGCCCGCACGACTACACAAGCAAGTGCTGGTGCAGGCCGGTCGAGGATGCGGAAGATCCGGACATGTGGATGCACAACAGCTTGGATGGGCGCGAGGCGTTTGAGACGGGGGAGCGGCTGGTGTCGTGATACGCAACACCGTCACCAACAACGAAAGAATGCGGCCTAGATCGCTGGTTAAACATACAGGATTGCGAATCGGAAAACGTCTCGCAGCCCGCATGAATCCTTGATTTTCCGAACAGCTTAGAAGGCTATTGCTCTATCCAGTTGAGCTACGGGCAGTAGACAAGCTTTTTGCAGAGAAGCGCCTACTTGCTTGTATTGCAAAACATTTCGCAACTGCGCTGTAGCGCAGACCGCGAATCATACCCTGCGTGCGGAGCTGGCCCGAAGATGGCGGCTCCGATGTTGGTAGTAGCAAAAGCCCTGTGGATGCGGGTATAACGAGGTCACCTACCCGCTAACGCATTCCCCCACCCCGCCCGCACCATGCCGCACAGCGTCACGCTCATACACACCATCGCTGCCGCGCTTGGGCTGGCCCTGGCGTTGGGTTTTGTGGCTACGCGGTTGCGGTTGCCAGCGTTGATCGGGTATCTGCTGGCGGGCGTGGTCATCGGGCCGTACACACCTGGTTTTGTGGCAGATGCGGCAATGGCCAGCCAGTTGGCTGAAATCGGCGTGATGTTGTTGATGTTTGGCGTCGGCCTGCATTTCTCGTGGGGTGATCTGCTGGCCGTGCGCAAGATTGCGGTGCCCGGGGCGGTGGTGCAGATGATGGTGGCCACGGCGCTGGGCATGGCTTTGGCCACCTGGTGGGGCTGGGGCTTGGGTGGGGCTTTGGTGTTTGGCTTGGCGCTCTCGGTGGCTAGCACGGTGGTGCTGTTGCGTGCGCTGGAGACCCTGGGCATTCTGGACAGTCACACCGGGCGGATTGCCGTGGGCTGGCTGGTGGTGGAAGACCTGGCCATGGTGTTGGTGCTGGTGTTGCTGCCGCCGCTGGCAGGCTGGCTGGGTGGCGGCAAAGGGGGGGAAGGTTCCGCCGCCCAGGGCGTGGATGGCGCGGCGCTGTGGCAGACCTTGGGATGGACGTTGCTGCAAGTTGGAGGGTTTGTTGCGCTGATGCTGCTGGTGGGGCGCCGTCTGTTCCCTTGGGTGCTCTGGCAGGTGGCGCGCACGGGGTCGCGGGAGCTGTTCACGCTCTGCGTAGTAGCCGCTGCGGTGGGCATTGCGTTTGGGTCTGCCGCGCTGTTTGGGGTGTCGTTTGCGCTGGGGGCTTTTTTTGCCGGCATGGTGATGCGCGAGTCGGAATTCAGCCACCGGGCTGCGCAAGAGTCCTTGCCGCTGCGCGACGCTTTTGCCGTGCTGTTTTTTGTCTCGGTGGGCATGTTGTTCGACCCCGCCGTGTTGTGGAGCCGGCCATTGCAGGTGCTGGCGGTGGTGGCAATCATCATGTTGGGCAAGACGCTGGCGGCTGCCGCGCTGGTGCTGGCATTTCGCTACCCGCTCAACACGGCGCTCACCGTTTCGGCGAGCCTGGCCCAGATCGGGGAGTTCTCTTTCATTCTGGTGGCGCTGGGTTCGTCACTGGGGCTGCTGCCGCCCGAAGGGGCCAGCCTGGTGCTGGCGGGGGCGTTGATCTCGATGGCGCTCAATCCGATGCTTTTTCACGCCATTGCCCCGCTGCAGGCCTGGCTGCGTGCCCGTTCGGCATTGGCGCGGCGACTGGAGCAGCGCGACGACCCCCTGGCCGAACTGCCCATGAGCACCGACGCCCGCTATCTCGCGCGGCAGGTGGTGCTGGTGGGATACGGCAGGGTGGGGCGCCGCGTTGCCAACGTGCTGATGGTCAACGACATCCCGTTCGTGGTTGCCGAGCAGAACCGCGAACTGGTGGAGTCATTGCGGGAGTCCGGCATTGCAGCAGTGTTTGGTGATGCGGTGGACCCTGCCGTGCTCATACAGGCGCACATCGCCCGCGCCGCCATGCTGGTCATTGCTACGCCGGACACCCTGAATGTGCGGCAGATCATCACCACCGCGCGCACACTGAACCCCCATATCGAAACCGTGGTGCGCAGCCACAGCGGCGATGAAGCGCGGCGGCTTGCGCAGGAATGCGACAGCACGGTGTTCCTGGCCGACGAGGCGCTGGCTCAGGCCATGGCCCGCCATGTGCTGGAGCGTACCGAAGCACGCCTTGCGCGGCATACCCGCCCTGCATCGCTGCACGGTGGGGCCTGAATTCAATGCATTTTTAGCTGCTAGCGCTTTATGGATAAGCGTTGGTAGCTATTATTTTTATAGTATTTTCTCTGTCGGGGCACTGGTTGCAGACTCCTTTGGGCTGCTTCAGCGTACTACCCCCTGCGCCTTGGCCCGCATTTCTGCCGCCTCGACCCACAAGACCTTGCATTGTTCGTCGGTGGTGGGTTTCAGGCAGGCGCGTTCAAGGCTAGTTGATGTCTTCAAACACCAGGGCAGGGGGTGACATGATGCGCGCGGTATTTCCCAGCTCTTCAATCAGGTGGTTGGCGAAATAGCTGTTCTGCGTGTCGGGCTCCAGGGCGGCCACTGCCAGGTTGGCGCGGGGCTGGTTCAGTGGCACATAGAAGCTGCCCGCAGGCACGTCAATGGCACTGCGCACTGGCGATACCTGCACGCGAACAATGCCCTTGCCGCCAGCGATGGTGCCGATCACGTCCTGCCGGTCGCCGGACTCACGCGCTGTTTCGCGGTAGATATCGGCCAGTGCCGATCCGGATTCGGCCACGCGCATCACCTGCAGGCCGAGCATTTTCAAGCGCTCAACGGCGGCGGTGGAGCCGGCCGACAGCCAGTAGCCGCAGGGGCGGGCGCGGGTTTTGGTGGGGCGCAAGGTGAGGGATGAGTTCCAGTCCACCCGGATGGCGCGGTCTGCACCCGTTTCGGGGTCCAGGAAGTCCAGCTCGCGCTGGGTGGGCGTGGCCGCTGCTTCTACCACCACTTGGTCGCGGCAGGCCTGGGCGCTCACGTCGCGAGCAACGAAGGATCGGACCTGCTCCAGGTTGGCCGCCCGCTCTGCGGTGCTGCGCAGCGCACTGGTGATGGCTGTGACCTGCGAATGCACGCGGCGCTGGATGTGCATGCGCCCGATGCCCACGCCCCGTGTTTCGATCAGCAGGCTGATGGTGTTCTTCAGGCCGTTCACATTGCGGCCGGTGTCGGGTTGGGTGCCCCCCATGGAGATGCGCTTGTCGTCCGGGTTCGTCGAGGTGGTGTAGTACCAGTCGCTGGTCAGGCCCTGGGCCTTGAGGGCCGCCACCATGGGCTGGTGGTACCACTCTTGCGAGGCCTTGGTCAGAAACTCGGGGTAGTTCGCGGTGGTGGTGTACTGCAGCAGGGCGTCATAACGCTGGATGGCGTTGAATTTCTGCAGGTAGCGGCCCACCACCGTGTATTCATGGGCATCCACCACCAGGATGGGGCGGTAGTCGTTCACCACCTTGGCCAGAGCGCGGGCCTCGGGGGTGTTCAGCAGCAGGTGGTCGCGGTTCATGTCCACGCCATTGGCCGTGACGCGGGTGCCAACGGCGGCGCCATCGGGGTTGGCGCGCGGCACTATCACCACGTTGATGCGGTCCAGCAGGGGTTCCAGCAGGCCATGGGCCAGTTCGCGGCTGATCACGAGCAGCGCTTCGCTGCCTGCGGGTTCGTCGCCGTGCTGCTGGCCGACGAGCACTACGGTGGGCCGCCCGCTGGTGTCCAGGTTGGCGGGTTCCGTGCCCGCAGCGCGGGTCACCAGCAGGCCAAGGATGGGTTCACCGCGCTGCGACATGCCCAGGTTGAGCAGCTTGGTGCGCGTGGGCCCACGGGGAGCCGGATCGGCCAGGGAATGCAGCCACTGGCCCAGCTCGGCATTGGTGGTGAAAGCTCTGCGGTCCGGTCCCAGGCCGGGTGTGCTGTAGGCCATGGGTGGATCAGGGAACCGGGCAGCCACGGCCGCACCGTAGGGGGGCGCCATCGGGCCTTCGTTTTGCACGACCAGCGGCGCGGGTGGTGGCAGCGGGCTGGCGATCGCCCCTTGGCGCGGGGCCTGAGCCTGTGGGGCCCGGCCCAAGGGCGCTGGCACCACCGTACCTGGCTGAGCGCGGGGCAAGGGGGCCGGCGCGCTGGTTCGCGTGGCTGGCGCTGATGGCCAGGGTGGCAGCGGGGTGCTGGAGCACGCCGTCAGCAGCACGGCTGCCAGCAACGCCGAGACCTTCCAGGGCATGCGCTGTGGGCGAGCCGGTGGCGGCAGGGCCGATGACGCTTCTGGTGGGGTGCGGTGAGGGTTGGAGTACATGTTCATGGTGGTATCTGCCTTCTGAGGCCTGACCGGGCGGCTTTGTTACGGCGATGTTACCTGCCCGTCACTGCCATGCCGTGTCAGCGTACATCCCGTTGCAAACCCGGGGTTGACGCGCCAAAGCCCTGTGCGATGTCACAGTTTTGGGGCCGATGGGACTGGATTCGAGGCCAGCGAGCTGCCGGCGGAGGTGGACGGTGCAGGTGAGGGCTCCGTCTGCTGTGCCATCTTCAGCCGCAGCAGTGCGCGCACAAAACCGTGGTCCGATCGGGTCCTGTCACGTCCTTCGTGCAGGTGGTCGTTGAAGTAGTCCACGCGCCGCACGTCGCCCATGCTGTTCCTGCCGTTGTGCACGAATTCCTCGCTCACCAGAATCTGGTCCAGCACGCTGGGCGAGCTTTGGTGGATGTGTGAGTACGCGACATCCTTCTTCAGCGCCGCATCGCCCTGCAGGTCGTAGGCATTGAACAGCGCGACATCGCGTGCCGAGCGGTCGTAGGCGATCTCATTGGTGGCGCAGATGAGCTGTGTGGTGACGCTGTCCGGGGTGTCATTGAAATCGCCCAAGACCACCAGCGGCACGCTGGTGCGGTGCAGCAGGTCGATGACCAGGCAGCGCAGCGCCATGGCTTCGGCGCCCCGCATGATCAGCGAGCGCAGCGATGCCAGCGCCATCACCTTGCGGTCGTCCCGGTCTTCCGTGGGGTTGCCCTGTGCATCCTGCAGGAACTTGGGCCGTTTGGATTTGAGGTGGGCCGTCAGTACGTTCAGGCTCTGTCCGTGTTTCATGCGCAGTGTTGCAACCAGAGGCGGCCGTTCAAAGCGCGTGTGCAGGCCCAGGCCCGGTATTTCTACCTGGAAGCCCGGGGGAAATTCCGCAAACGACTGCAAGGCATCCACCTTGAGCCGTGTCGCAATGCCGACCCGGGGCGTGCCTTGTGCTCCGGTGCGCGTCGCATCGTTCTCCGCCCCGGGTACCGCCACGAAGTCGTAGCGCAGGCCGCTGCGGCCGAGGGCGCCCTTGAATGCTGCGTCGTCCCACACCTCCTGTACTGCCAGCACGTCGGCATTGAGCATGCGAAACCGGTCGCCCAGCCAGGTGAGCTTGCGATCAAACTCCGTCTGGCTGTAGGGGTCTTGGTTCTCGTAGAACAGGCGGCCAGGATTGGCCAGGTTGAGCACATTGCAGGTGGCCACCATCAAAGTGGCCAGGGGCTGGGGGAAGTCGTTGGGGCGCATAGGCCACAGCATCGCACAGGCAACTGCAGTGGACTGGGGAGGAGGTCAGAAGACCTGCAGCGCGTTGCCTGACAGGACGTGCAGCCCCGAAGGCCGCGTTTGCACGGCATGGACAAGCGCTCGCGCCACATCGGCACCGGGGCGGGCGCGGTAGCTGGCGGGGATGAGCGGGTCCAGCAGCTTGAAGGCCTTGATGGACAGGGACTCGGCGGGGCGCGCGGCCTGGCCCAGAGCCCGGCGTTCACCCAGCAGCAGCGATGGGCGCGCGATCACGAGCGTGTCAAAGCCCAGGCTTTTAAGCGCCTGCTCGACCTCGCCTTTGATACGGTTGTAGAAGATGCGGGAATTTGCGTCTGCGCCCATGGCGGTCACTACCCCGCAGCGGGTGGCACCGGCCGCCATCGCTGTGCGCGCGGTGGCAATGACCGCGTCGTGGTCCACCGCGCGAAAAGCCTGCTGGCTTCCGGCCGCTGCGATGGTCGTCCCCAACGTGATGTAGACATCATCCACATGCGGCAGGGCCGGGACCGCGGGCCGGGCGCCCAAGGCCGCAAAATCCACAGCGTGCAGGTGCAGCCGTGGATGCGTGATGTCCGGCATGCGCCGACCAAGGGCATACAGCGCATGCACCTCGGGTGGCAGCGCTTCGCCCGGCGCTGTGCCGGTATGGACTGTGTTTTTGCCTACCGACGGATCAGCGGCCAAAAGAGCCGCGAGAACCGCCCGGCCCACGAGACCCGTTGCCCCGGCCACCAGAACCACCCGTGCCTCCGCCATAGCCGCCACCTCCACCGTTGTTGCCACGATAGCCACCACCGCCACGGCGACCGCCGCCGCCCAAGCTGTCCACGCTGGTGCGCATGGGATCTGGCTGGCCGCCAGCGCCGCCGCCTGCATGGCTGGAGTTACGATGGCCTGGGTTGGCATGGCCCATGTGCGTGCCCAGGTGGGCATTCGCGCGTGGGGGTTGCGAGTCGTCGTAGCGATTGCCGCCTTCGTAGCCGCCGCCTCCGCCACCGGCGCTGCCGCCGGAGCGGCCGCGTGCAGGTGCTTGGCCGCCAGCGCGTGCGCCGCCGCCCTGGGCGCCACCGCCACCACCGGCACGGCCACCGCGCGGACCATTGCCGCCACCGCCCGCTGCAGCAGGTGCACCACCGGCGCGGCCGCCACGGGCACCACCGCCGCCGCCAGTGCGGGGGCCACGGTCACCGCCACCGCCGCCGCCGCCGCCAGCACCCTGGCCGGCCTTGTTGGTGCGGATGCGGTCCATCATTTCGCTACGGGCTGCCTTGGCGGCTGCCTGCATCACGTCACGGCTCGGGGGCTTGCCTGCACCGCCCCAGATGGTCTGGCGACCCATGGCGATGGGCTCTGCCTTCTCGCCCGCGTCGGGGCCGAAGCCTTCGATGATCTGGACCGGGATCTGCTGCTTGGTGAAGCGCTCGATGTCCATCATGAAGCCTTCTTCGTCCATGCAGACCAGGCTCACGGCTTCGCCAGTAGCACCAGCGCGGCCCGTGCGGCCAATCCGGTGCACGTAGTCTTCAGAGACGTTCGGGATTTCGTAATTGACGACGTGCGGCAGGTCGTCGATGTCAATGCCGCGCGCCGCGATGTCGGTGGCCACCAGGGCACGGATCTCGCCGCTCTTGAACCCAGCCAGCGCCTGGGTGCGGGCGCTCTGGCTCTTGTTGCCGTGCAGGGCCATGGCCTGAACGCCATTTTTAGTCAGAAACTCGGCCACATTGTTGGCGCCAAACTTGGTGCGGGTGAACACCAGCACCTGGCTCCAGTTGTGCTGCTGGATGATGTGCAGCAGCACCTGCTTCTTCTTGCCACGGCCCACGGGGTGAATCACCTGCGAGATGCGCTGCACGGTGGTGTTGCTGGGGGTGACCTGGATGCTCTGAGGGTTCTTGAGCAGGGTATTGGCCAGGTCGCGGATTTCATCGCTGAAGGTGGCCGAGAACAGCAGGCTTTGCTTGTCCTTGGGCACCAGGGCCAGCACCTTCTTCACGTCGTGGATGAAACCCATGTCCAGCATGCGGTCGGCTTCGTCGAGCACCAGCACCTGCACGGTCGACAGGTCCAGGAAGCCCTGCTGCTGCAAGTCCAGCAGGCGGCCGGGCGTGGCCACCAGAATGTCCACGCCGCGCTTGACGCGGTCGATCTGCGGGTTCATGCCCACACCGCCGAAGACGACGGTGGAGTTGATATCCAGGTATTTGCCGTATTCGCGCACGGATTCTTCCACCTGGGCGGCGAGTTCGCGGGTGGGCGTCAGCACCAGGGCACGGATGCCCTTGCCACCGAACTTGTTCTTGGGGGCAGCGCTTTGCGAAAGGCGGTGCAGCATGGGCAGGGTAAACGCGGCGGTCTTGCCGGTGCCAGTCTGCGCGCCAGCCAGCAGGTCGTGGCCTGCGAGCACGGCGGGAATGGCCTGGGCCTGAATGGGCGTGGGGGTTTCGTAGCCCGTTTCGTGCACGGCCTTCAGGATGGCAGGAGCCAGGTTCAGTTCGTCAAATGTCATGTCTTTGGATGCGCCCGTCCGGGGCGCTGGGTATCGGCCTGTCGTGCAACCGGGAGGTTGTCGAGCCAGTCTCAAGCCGATGAGGTTCAAGAGTGGGAGCCTGGAAGTTGATGCTTCCTTCGTCCCCAGCAGTGTGCTGATGTGGCGGGCAACTGGAGCCCGCTACGGTGGGTATTGTCGCATGGCCCGATAATCTCGGTTTGCACGCAGAATTTCTGCTCATTTTTGCAGGTTTGACACTCAATGGCCCAATACGTTTTTTCCATGAATCGCGTCGGCAAGATCGTGCCGCCCAAGCGGCAGATCTTGAAAGACATCTCCCTGAGCTTCTTCCCGGGCGCCAAGATTGGCGTATTGGGGACTAACGGTTCGGGTAAGTCCACCCTCCTGAAGATCATGGCGGGCCTTGACAAGGAAATCGAAGGCGAGGCCATCCCAATGGCCGGTCTGAACATCGGCTATCTGCCCCAGGAACCCCAGCTGGACCCGACACAAACCGTGCGGGAGAGCGTGGAAGCCGGCATGGGCAAGGTTTTTGCCGCCAAGGCCCGTCTTGAAGAGGTCTACACCGCCTATGGCGCTGAAGATGCCGACTTTGACGCGCTGGCCGCCGAGCAGGCCGAGCTGGAAGCCATTATTGCAACGGCGGGTACCGACTCCGAGCACCAATTGGAAATCGCAGCCGATGCGCTGCGCCTGCCACCTTGGGATGCCAATATTGGCGTGCTCTCCGGTGGTGAAAAACGCCGCGTGGCCCTGTGCCGCCTGCTGCTGTCCAAGCCCGATATGCTGCTGCTCGACGAACCGACCAACCACTTGGACGCCGAATCGGTGGACTGGCTGGAGCAGTTCCTGCAGCGCTACTCCGGCACCGTGGTGGCCATCACCCACGATCGCTACTTCCTGGACAACGCCGCCGAATGGATTCTGGAACTGGACCGTGGGTCCGGCATCCCGTACAAGGGCAATTACTCCGACTGGCTGACCCAGAAGGGCGCCCGTCTGGAAGCCGAACAAAAGGGTGAGGAAGCCCGCGCCAAGGCCCTGAAGAAGGAACTTGAATGGTCGCGCCAGAACCCCAAGGCCCGCCAGGCCAAGAGCAAGGCCCGTCTGGCCCGCTTTGAGGAACTGAGCGATTACGAATACCAGAAGCGCAACGAAACGAACGAAATCTTCATCCCCGTGGCGGACCGTCTGGGCAGCCAGGTGATCGAGTTCAAGAACGTCACCAAGTCGTTTGGCGACCGCGTGCTGATCGACAACCTGAGCTTCAACATTCCTGCAGGCGCCATCGTCGGCATCATCGGGCCCAACGGCGCCGGTAAGTCCACGCTGTTCAAGCTGATTGCGGGCAAGGAAAAGCCGGACGCGGGGGAGGTCGTTATCGGCTCCACCGTCAAGATGGCCTTTGTGGACCAGCACCGCGATGACTTGTCGAATGACAAGACCGTCTGGGAAGACGTATCGGGCGGGCTCGACATCCTGAACGTGGGCAAATTCCAGATGGCCAGCCGCGCCTACTGCGGTCGCTTCAACTTCAATGGCGGCGACCAGCAAAAGAAGGTTGGCATGCTCTCAGGGGGGGAGCGCGGTCGTTTGCACCTGGCCAAGACCCTGATTGCCGGCGGCAACGTGCTGATGCTGGACGAGCCGTCCAACGATCTGGACGTGGAAACGTTGCGGGCTCTCGAAGACGCGCTTCTGGAATTTGCCGGCACGATGTTGGTAATCAGCCACGATCGCTGGTTCCTGGACCGGATCGCCACCCACATCCTGGCGGCTGAAGGTGACAGCCAGTGGACGTTCTTTGACGGCAATTACCAGGAGTACGAGGCCGACAAGAAGAAGCGCCTGGGTGAAGAAGGGGCAAAACCCAAACGAATGAGGTTCAAAGCCCTCAAATAAGGCGTCAGGTCAAGTAGCATTGCATCTGGAAACCTGTTGTCCGATCGATTCCTCCCCACCATGTCCCAGACTGCTTCTCGTTCGAGAACTGTTTTCCGCGCCTGTGTCGTCAACGCCGTGCGCGGCGGCGAGGCGTTGATGCAGGAATTGGTCAAGGTCACGCAAGGGGCCCTGACGGGTGAGGAGTCTGTCGTCCGCAATATCCAGCAGCGCAATCTGGTCAGTGACAGCCTGCGCTTGCTGAACCAGCATGAAGCTGCGCTGGTCAAGGGTTATCCCATGGCCCTGCTGGAGATTTTTGCCGAAGGTCCCGCTGCCAAAGGCCGCAGTTCTGCCGAGGACACCGGCATGGACTTCGGTGAACTCTCGCTCATGGATGAGAACGAGATGCAGGCGCAGGTGGAGCTGTCCAAGGCGCAGCAATCGGCGCTACATGCCACTGATGCGGTACTGGCCGAACTCAACACCCTCGTCAGTTCCGCACAAGGCTTGCGCAGTGTGCAACCCGAACGCAACCCACTGCGCCCCGAAAGTTATATCCGCGCGCTCCAGCAGGTGGTGGGAGACACTGGTGTATCGCCCGAAGTGCGCCAGCTGTGGATGCAGCACATGCGCGACCTGTTGGGTAAGCTGCTGGTGGATGAATACAAAAAAACGGCTGCCAGCCTGCGCGAGCATGGCGTTCAGCCCGTGGGGTACGCGGTGCTCGGCACGCCCGGCGGCAACGCGGGTCGTGGCGGTGGCTACGGTGGCCCTGGCACCAACACCGGCATGGGTACCGGCTATGGTGGGGGGTACTCCGGCTATGGCAATTCGATGGGCGCGCCCATGGGGGACTATGGCAACACCGGCTATGGCCGTGGCATGGGGCCTTTCACTGGCTGGAGTGGCGATTCCCTGCAATCGCCGATGGCGCCAGCCGCAGAAGAAGCATTGTTGACGGTGGGCATCCTGCGCCAGATGTTGGCTGGCGGAGATCCTTTTGATCCACGCGCATATGGCGCCATGCCTTCGCAGCCGGTGGCTTTGCAGCCTGCGTGGGGTGTGCCTCCTGCGGGTGCCCAACCGATGCCGCAAGGCGGTGGTTACTACCCTGTGGGTGCAGCGGCCGAGGCCATCGAGGACATGGCCCAGCTCGAACGCTTGGTGGGAAGGCTCGCCAGCGGCAGCCAGGCAGCTTCGCTGTCGGCGCCTTTGACGGGGTGGCGGGGCCCGGGTGTGGCTCCTGTGGTGTACGCGGCCATGCCGATGGAGGCGGCCACCCAATCCCCGGCCATGGCCATTGAGGTGGTTGGCCGCATGATGGAGAACATTGCCCAGGATGCTCGCCTTCTGCCGCCCGTGCAGAAGGCTGTGAAGAGTTTGGAGCCCGCACTCAAACAACTGGTGACACACGATGGGCGGTTTTTCACCGATGGCACCCATCCCGCGCGCCGTTTGCTGGATGAGCTGACGCAACGCAGTCTGGCGTTCACCGCAGAAGCAACGCCGGGGTTCAGCAGTTTCATGCGCTTGGTGCAAGGTGCGGTGGAGCACCTGACTGCCAACGAAATCAAAGATGCAGGGCCTTTTGATACCGTGCTCAAGGCCCTGCAGTCTGCCTGGGAGACTCAGGAGCAGAAGATCAAGGCCCATCAGGAAGCGCAGCAAAAAGCCTTGCTCCAAGCGGAGCAGCGGGAAATGCTGGCCGAAAAGACTGCGGCCGACATCCGCAGGCTGCCTGATCTGGAGAACGTGCCTGCCGACGTGCTCGATTTTGCCGCCGGCCCATGGGCGGATGTGATCGCCTTGGCGCAGGTGCTCAAGGGCGGAGATGGGCAGGATGAGGACCCCGGTGGCTACCTGGCGCTGGTGCCTGTGCTGCTATGGAGCGCCCAACCCGACCTGACCCGCCAGGAACCTGAGCGCCTGAACGAGGCCATACCCGGCCTGCTGGCCAAGCTGCGCAAGGGGCTCAAGACCATCAATTACCCCGCTGTGCAGACCAGCGCCTTCTTGCAGCGTTTGGTGGGGCTGCATCAGTCGGCCTTTGAAAAGCCAGCGCCCGCACCTGTGGCGGCGCCTCAGCCAGAACCCGAGCCGGTGGCCCAAGAAGCAGCCCCTGCTGAAGCGCAAGCCTCCGCTGTGGCCCCCGAGGACAGTGTTCAGGCGCCCGTGGATGCGCCCGATCCCTACGCTGACTTTGTAATTGGCGCGTGGGTCGAGCTGGTCACCAACGGCCGGGTCGTCCGCACGCAACTTACCTGGGCCAGCCCACACGGCACTCTGTTCCTTTTCACCGCACCGGATGCAAGCACGCAGTCCATGACCCGGCGGATGCGTGACAAGCTGGCTGCGGACGGCTCCTTGCGGGTGGTTCCGGCAGTGTCCACGACAGCCCGTGTTCTGGACGCTGTTGCAGCAGGATCATCCCGGAAGGCGGCCAGCGGCGCTCCTTCCTCCAAAGTGGCCTCGCTGGGCTCAAAGTCTTCCAAGACCCGCTAGTGGGGGCGCCCTCCAGGCGTTCTGAAATCACGTTGACGGTTCGCACCACCTGCTGTCCCGTAGAAAAGAGGCGCTCAATCCACCGATGCGCATTGGTGCGCCCAGATGCACTCAGCTGCGGAGCAACTTTTTGCGCACCAGGTGGATGTGATTGCGCAGCGCGTACAACTCGTCTGCGTAGGACAACGGTACGCTCACCTTTTCGGCCTGTGCCTCCAGTGTATTGAGGGCCTTGAGCAGTTCTGCGGAATCTGCCTTACCAGCCTCCATGTCGTTTTCAATCTCACGAAGCCGGCCATACCAGCGGAACACGCGTGAACGCACGCGGAACTGGTACAGCGGCGGCACGACGCGCGACAGCGGGAGCATGATCGCCAGCAAAATGCCCAGTACCAGCCACATGCGCTCAATCAGGTTTGCCATCCAGAACGGCAGGTAGCGTTGCAGCATCGGCACCGGCTCGTTCATGGCCCGGTCGCCTTCTTTGGCAATCGGAAGTTCGCTATTGCGTGAGTTGGGGAACTCGCGGGCCCGGTTGAACCAGCCCGATCCACCGTGCAGTTTCTGCGCGTTCTGCGCAAACAGGGTGAGCAGGGCAGGGTGCGTGGCATCGCGTGCCAGCAGCGAGGTGGTGGATGCCACCAGGCGCACATCCCGCGCGGGCACGTTGGCCGCCAGGTCCACCACGCCGCGCGGCAATGTGACCGGGGTCAGGAACGGAAACCGCCGCGCATAGGCCTCGTGCTGGGCAAAGTCCTGCAACTGCACGCCGGGTGTCTGCAGCAGCATCTGCACCATCAGCGATTCGGGGGCTGAGGCGAACACCAGCGCATCAAGTCTGCCCGCCAGAAATTCCACGGTGGCTGGCGTCTGCTCCAGCCGGGACATCTGCACCGCACCAGGCGCCACCTTGTTGGCGTCGAGCAGACGCTCCATCAACTTGGGCACGCCACTGCCGTCCGAGCCTACATTGACCCGCCAGCCACGCAACTGCCGCAGGCTGTCGATGCGCGGCGTGTTGTACACACGTTCTGCAGTCTCCGCACGGTAGAACAGCCACACGGGCTCCACAAAGAGACTGCCCAGAGACACCAGCTCGTCGGCATCATCGGGTTGCAGTTCGGCCGTGCCACCCTGCACAAACGCCACATCGGCCTTGCCCTCACGCAACAGCTGCAGGTTGTGCGAAGAGCCATCGCTGGGCAGCAACCGGACTTCGATGCCGTCCACCGCCAACGCCTTCTGGTAGCGCTTGCCAAACTCCTCGTAAGCGCTTTGCGCCGGGCCTGTGGCCAGCGTTACGGTTTTGGGTGGGTTGGGGTTGAGCCACCAGTACGCCAGCACCAGCAGTCCCACCGCCAGAAACGCGAGAGGACCGGCCGACACGATCAGATCGCGCAGAGAAAGCAGGGTATTGCGGAAAGCCTGGGACATGGAATAAGTGCTGAACATGGGGTGGAGCAACCACGAGGCCTCTGCGACCATCCGAGGCCCCGTGGTTTTTCATGTGGCTGTGGCGTACGCCCTCCAGGCACATGGGGCCAGGAGCGACAGGAGTTCCTGAGATCTATGGCTTGCTGCCGCGCCGCTGGCGCTCGTAAGCCACACATTCCGAAAGGGAGAGCTGGTCGTCCTGATCGGTATCCGCCGCGTCGAAATAGGCCATGCGGCTTTCAACGACTTCCTTGAACGACAGCTTGCCGTCGCTGTCCGTGTCAACGGCTGCAAGTCGCTTCAGGCGGCCTTTGCCCATGCGCGGCACCTGGGCCAGGTCGGAGAGCTGGACATGGCCTGTCGCATCGGGCGAGAGGTTGTGCCAGCCTTGCACGATGTCCCGGTGAAACTCTTCCAGAGACACCTTGCCGTCGTGGTTCAGGTCAGCAGACGAGCAGATCGCCTGGAGCCGGTTGGCGCGCGATGGTGCTGCTGGCTTCTGGGCCGTGGTGGTCACCTTGGGTGGGGATGTGGGGGAAGACACCGGGGCATCCGCTGCCTGCGCGGCGGATGCACATGCCAGAGCGAAGGTGCCTGCCGCTGCTGCACTGCACAGCAAGCGCATGGTGCGCAGAGCGTGTGGGGTTTGGGTTGTGATCATCATTGGGCCCTCTTTACCACCACCAGCGTTGGCTGGGACTGCGGTTGCAGGGCCAGACCATGGTGTGTGCGCCCTGGCGGACCCGGCCATCCTCCACGTCCAGGCATTTGCCGGTGAGCTGGCTCACGATCTGGCCGCCCCGGGTGGCCCAGCTTTGGCTGCGCGAGCCCGAGCACGACCACAGCACCACCCGTGCGCCATCGCGCGGGTCGCCACGGTCCACGTCCACGCACAGGTCGCGTACCCGGATCTCACCCCCGCGCCCCACAGCAAACCGCTGGGACGCGGTGCCGTTGCATTCATACACCTGCAATGTGGTGCCTGGCTGGAACTTGCCACCCCGCACGTCCAGGCACAGGCGGCCGTCCACGCGGACTTCTCGCCCCCAGTCGCCACCTTGGCCGGGATAGTCCGGGTACTCGGGTCGCCGGTCGTTGTCGTGCCGGTTGTGGTTGGCCAGCAGCGCAAGGCCCGCGATGGCAGCCACCGCGGCCACCGCTGCGCCAGCGTTGGACCCACTGCTGTTGCCAGAGGCGTAGCTGCGGGTAATCTGGAAGCGGCCGCCACACCCCCCGTTGGTCCACAGTTCCCGGTTCGTCAGGTCATAGCCCCAGGTGCGATTGAAACGGCAAGCCCCCTGTGTCTGTGCGCTCAGGTCCACCTGTGTGGTGTCGTCCGGCAGGCGATAGGACGTGTAGCCACCGTTGGATTGCAGGTCCACGAACTGGTCCTGGGCGATGGCGGCTTGGGTATTCAGGAGCAAAGGCAGGCACAACAACCAGCTGTGCCGCAGACGGTTTAGGTCTTTCATGAATTCTCCTTGTCGCGATTGATAGGGTGGCAAGACTGGCGCGTGGGGGCCGCGGTGCGCTGCGGGCGTGTTCTGGCGGCTGAGCCCTGCGCCGTGTGGGCATCATATGGGCTCATGGGCCATGGCCCCATGACCATTGTTTACCCCAACTCACCAGCCCACGGCAAGTACAAACCTTCCGCCGTGGTGATGGACCGCGCCGCGCGTGCAGCGCGTGCCGTGGCAATGGCCGTGGCCTCGGCTGCCATGGTGGCCAGCACCATCATGCCCAGGCTTTTGCCTGCGCGGCCAGTGCCCAGGCTGAAGAGCGTGTCGCCGTCGGACATGGTGTGCACCGGGTTGATGCTGCGCGCCAGGCCGTCGTGGGCGGCCACGGCCAGGCGGTGGGCCTGTACCTTGGTGATGACGGCGTCGGTGGCCACCACGCCGATGGTGGTGTTGGTGCCCGCCAGCAGGGGCTGGGGCGGGTCGCCGCGCAGCAGGGCACGGCGCGTGTCGCGCAGGCGCAGGCCGTCGTCGGTGCGGGCGCCTGCAATCACTTGTGCGGTGTCGGGGTCGATCACGTCACCCAGGGCGTTGCAGGCGATGAGTGCGCCCACCGTCACGCCATCCACCGTGACAGAGGCGGTGCCAATGCCGCCCTTCATCGCGCGCTGGATGCCGAAGATCTTGCCCAGTGCCGCACCCGTGCCCGCACCTACATTGCCCTCGGCCGGGTCGGCGGTGGATGCCGCATCGCACGCCGCGTAGCCCGCCGCAGCGTCGGGGCGAATGTGCATGTCGCCCACCAGCAGGTCAAACAGCACGGCAGCAGGCACGATGGGCAGGCGGCCCACGGCCACATCGAAGCCGATATTGCGCTCTTCCAGCCAGCGCACAGCGCCGGTGGCGGCGTCCAGCCCCCAGGCGCTGCCCCCGGCCAGCATGATGGCGTGCACCTTGTCCACCAGGTTGGAGGGGTGGAGCAAATCCGTCTCGCGCGTGCCCGGTGCTGCGCCCCGTACATCCACACCGGCCACGGCGCCTTCGCGGGTGATGATGACGGTGCAGCCCGTGGGACGGCGGGTTTCGGTGAAGTGACCGACCTCGATGCCCGCCACGCGGGTGATGCTGCCAGCGCTGCCGGCCAGAACGTGTTGAGAACTCATGGCCGTCGATTATGGTGCCCGGGCGCACGAGCTGGTTTGTGCGACGTCAGTCAGCCGGCAGGGGGATCACGGGGCCTTTTCGATCTGCTTGACGTGGTAAGCGCCATTGACCTGCTCTGCCCGAAAGCGCACCTTGTCACCCGGTTTCATGTCACCCACCACGCTGGCGTCCGCCACGCGGAAGACCATGGTCATGGGCGGCATTTCCAGGTTCTTGATCTCGCCATGCTTCAAGGTGAGGCGCAGTGTGCGCGGGTCCCAGCGGGTGATTTCGCCTTCGCTCAGTTCCGCTTGGGTCGCCGACGGGGCCGGATGGTGGCTGTTGTGGCTATCGGAGGCTGCAGCGGTGGGGGCTTGCGCCAGAGCGGGCCCTGCGCCCAGGAGAAGCAGGCTGGCGACCAGTGGGATGTAAAGGATTTTCATGTCGATGCCTTCTTGTTGTAGCTTTTGAAAACACGGGTGCTGCCGTCGCGCGCCACCAGCAGCACGTCGTACGGGTCACGCCGGTCGCCATACGCAGGGCCGTCCATGCCGGGCGAGCCCACGGGCATGCCAGGCACCGCCAGGCCCAGGGCCTTGGGCTTTTGCTGCAGCAGCGCGCGCACGTCGCTGGCAGGCACATGGCCTTCCACCACATAGCCGCCGACGAGGGCGGTGTGGCACGAGCCCAGCTTTTGCGGCACGCCCAGCCGTGCGCGCACGGCGTTGTTGCCGGTGGCGTGCACCTTCACGGCAAAACCGTTGGCTTGCATGTGGTCCACCCAGTCCTGGCAGCAGCCGCAGTTCGGGTCTTTCCACACCTCCAGCGGTGTAGGGGTGTTGGTGGCTGCTCGGGACAGGCCGGGCAGCAGGGCGACGGCCACACCCGCACCCAGCAAAGGCAGTGCGGTGGTGAGCCATTGGCGTCGTGCAGGGTGGGCTGCGGTGGATGCGGAGCGTGGATTGCGTGAGTTGGTCATGGCGTGTCTCTCCTGGCGTTATGGGTTGCGCGGCAGCACAGTGATGGTGCCGGTCATGCCGGCCTGGTAGTGGCCGGGGATCAGGCAGGCAAAGTCAAAACTCCCGGCGCGGTTGAAGTGCCACACGATGTCACCGGTCTTGGCCGCCGCCACGTGGGCCATGTAGGGCTCGTCATGTTCCATGCCGGGGTGCTTTTTCATCATCTCGGCGTGCTGGTTCAGCTCGGCCTTGGTGCCGATCACGATCTCGTGCAACACCTTGCCTTTGTTCTCGGCACGCAGCCGCACGGTGTCGCCCTCACGCACTTCGATGTGATTCGGCGCAAAGCGCATGTCGTCGGTCATGCGGACGGTGATGGTGCGGCGCACGGCCTTGGCGTCGCCTGCGATGCCCCAGTCCTTTTGCTCCTTGACCACCGGGCTGTTCGATGCGGTGTGATGGGCGTTTTCATGGGCAAAAGAGGTGCTAGCGCTTATCCATAAAGCGCAAGTAGCTATCAATTTAATAGTATTCATGGTGTGTGCTGATGGGGAGGTTCAGTGCTGGTGGCCGCTGGCAGCGGGCTTGCGTGCGCTCGCTGCGCCGGGCGCGGTGCCTGGGGTGTCTGCGCGGGCGGGGCGTGGTGTGCTGGCGGGGGGCACCCTGCCATTCGTAGGCCACCATGCCCGCAGGTTGCTTGAAGTCTCCAGGGTCGCGGTAATCGCCCGCAGGCTGGTCGGCGCGCACCTTGAGCGTGGTGAACATGCCGCCCATCTCCAGCGGGCCAAAGGGGCCGGTGCCGGTCATCATGGGGAAGGTGTTGTCCGGCAGCGGCATCTCCATCGCACCCATGTCGGCCATGCCGCGCTCGCCCATCACCATGTAGTCGGGCACGATCTTCTGGATCTTGCCCACCAGGCCCCGGTGGTCCACGCCGATCATGGTCGGCACGTCGTGCCCCATGGCGCCCATGGTGTGGTGGCTCTTGTGGCAGTGCAGGGCCCAGTCGCCCAGTTCGTCGGCAATGAACTCGACCTGCCGCATCTGGCCCACGGCCACGTCGGTGGTCACCTCGGGCCAGCGCGCGCTTTTGGGCACGGGGCCGCCGTCGGTGCCGGTCACTTCGAATTCGTGGCCGTGGATGTGAATCGGGTGGTTCGTCATGGTGAGGTTGCCGATGCGCATGCGCACGCGCTCACCCTGCCGCGCCACCAGCGGGCTGATGGCGGGGAACACGCGGCTGTTCCAGCACCAGATGTTGTGGTCCAGCATGGTGTTGACCTTGGGGGTCATGCTGCCGGGCTCCACGTCAAAAGCGTTGAGCAAAAACGCGTAGTCGCGCTGCACCTTGGCGATGTGCGGGTGCGCAGCCTTCGGGTGGGTGATCCACAGGCCCATCATGCCCATGGCCATCTGCACCATCTCGTCGGCATGCGGGTGGTACATGAAGGTGCCGGGGCGGCGCGCCACAAACTCGTACACAAAGGTTTTGCCCGGCTGGATGGCGGGCTGGGTGAGGCCGCCGACGCCGTCCATGCCGTTGGGCAGGCGCTGGCCGTGCCAATGGATGGTGGTGTGCTCGGGCAGGCGGTTGGTGACGAAGATGCGCACGCGGTCGCCTTCAACCACCTCGATGGTGGGGCCGGGGCTCTGGCCGTTGTAGCCCCACATGTTGACCATGAAGCCGGGCGCCACCTCACGCACCACGGGCTCGGCCACCAGGTGGAACTCCTTGACGCCTGCGTTCATGCGCCAGGGGGCGGTCCAGCCATTCAAAGTGACCACCGGGTTGTAGGGGCGGCCCGTGGGCGGGTGCAGCGGCGGCGCGGTGTCGGCGCTGGACTGCATGGCGGGCTCGGGCAGCGCGGCCAGGGCCACGCGGCTGACGGAGGCTGCGGCCACGGCCGTGGCGGCGCCGGAGAAGAAATTGCGGCGGTTCATGTCAGTGGCCTTGTGGGGTGGTGGAGGCTGCGGCGCCCGATGCGAGGCCCTGCAGGGCGCCTGGCGATGTGCCCGTGAGTGCGAGCTGCAAATCGGTCTCGGCCAGCCAGAAGTCGCGCTGTGCTTCGATGGCGTTGGCCACGGCCTGGGTGCTGTTGCGCGCTTCGGCCAGCATGTCCCACACACTGGCCAGCATGCCGTTGTAGCGCAGGGTGGTCTCGTCGCTGATGAGCTGGCGCAGGGGTACCACCTCAGCCTGCTGCTGGCGTGCCAGGTCGAGCGCGGTGCGGTAGGTGAGCCAGGCGGCGCGCACCTCGCTGCGGGCGCGCACGGCGGTGTCCTGCAGCTGGGCGGCACTTTGCTCCACCTCGGCCTGGGCGCGAGTGCGGGCTGCGCCGCCCCAGTCGAACAGGGGCAAAGGCAGTTCCAGCTCCCAACCCCGCGTGATCTCGCGGTGGCCGCCATCCCGCTCGGTGGTGGTGTTGCGGCTATAGGCCAGGCCGATATCGCCAAACACGGCGCCTGCGCGGCTCCAGCCCTGCCGGGTGGCCTGGGTGTCGAGCTGGCGGCGGGCCGCTTGCACATCGAGCCGTTCGCGCAGCGCGGTGGCTTCGATGCCTTCCGCGGGCAAGGCGCTGGAGGGCAGGGGCGGCAGCTGGTTGGCCAGCTGGTACTGCGTCTGCAGCCCCCACACGCCCATGCGGCGGTTGAGCTGCTCGCGTTCGGTGGCTGCGGCAAGGTGGGCGCGGGCGCGCTGGCGGGTGGCCTCTTGCAGCACGGCCTGCTCGCGGGCCTGCTGCAGACGGCTCCAGTTGCCCACCTGCACCATGCGGCGGGCCAGCTCGGCCCCGGCCTCGGCCGCCTCGACCATGCGGTCGTGGGTGGCGGCTATTTGCTCCGCGGCCACGGCACGCAGCCAGGCGCGGCGGGTGTCGGCGGCAAGCGTCACCACGTCCTGCGCGGCTTGCAGCGTCGCGATCTGCAGGCGCTCGGCCTGGCGCGCGGTGCGCCAGGGCAGGGTGATGAGGTCAATCAGGCTGAAGGCCAGGGTGCGCTCGATTTCGCGCTCGTGGCTGTTGGTGAATCTCCCCAGTGCAAGGTGCGGGTTGGGCAGGGTGATGGCCTGCACGCGCTCAGCGTCGGCCACGCCCAGTGCGGCCAGGCGGGCTTGCAGGCCAGGGTTGTGGAGCAGGGCAATGCGCACTGCAGCGTCTTGTGTCAAGGGCTGTGCCAGCCAGCCTTCGACGGATTTTTCTGCAGAGGCGCGGGCGGCAGGGTCTGCTGCAGGCAGGCTCGCTTGCACGCCCCCGGTGCGGCCCGCAGCGAGATTGGCGACGTCACCGCGCAGGCCATCGGGCGAGACACTGGCGCAACCGGCCAGTACGGCTGCAGCGGCCAGCAGGCAAAGGCGCGGGGACAGGCGTGGGGAAAGGTGTGGAGAAATGTGCGGCATTTGGGCGGGGAGGTTCATGGCTTGCCTCCCGGTGCGTGGTGGCGTTGGTGCATCGGCGTGGGTGAAGCGGACTGGCCGTTGTTGCTGCTGCCGTGGTGTCCGTTGTGATGACGGTGGGGGCTTTTTTGCTCTTCGACGGTGGACG
>NZ_JAMXAX010000099.1 GCF_023913775.1 Acidovorax facilis | reverse complement strand
CGACCCCATGGGCATCTACAGCCCGGCGGCCTATGCCACGCTGCACCAAGGCGTGCGTGTGGTGCATGCCCACCTCAAGACGGCAGAAGGCCAGGCCGCGCTGCACGAAGAACTGACCCGCACCGATGTGCTGATCACCTCCTTTCGCCCCTCGGCGCTCACCAAGCTGGGCCTCTCCTGGGAGGCGCTGCAATCGAAATACCCGCGCCTGTCGCTGGTGCGCATCGTGGGCGCTGCGGCCGAGCGTGCCGAAGAACCCGGCCATGACCTCACCTACCTGGCCGACGCCGGGCTGGTGACCGGCACAGAGATGCCCCCCACGCTGTACGCCGACATGGGCGGCGCCCTGATGGCCAGCGAAGCCGTGCTGCAGGCCCTGCTGGAGCGTGGCCACACGGGCGGCGGCGTGTGCATTGAAGTCGCCCTGGCCGACGCCGCCGCCTGGCTGGCCCAGCCGCGCGACTGGGGCCTGACCACCCCCGAGGGCGACGTGGGCGGCAACCACGCGGGCTACCGCATCTACCCCTGCGCCGACGGCCGCGTTGCCGTGGCCGCGCTGGAACCCCACTTTGCCGCCAGCCTGTGCGCCGCCGCAGGCCTGCCCGCAACGGGTGACCCGCAAGTGCTGCGCGCCCCCGCCACCCACACGGCCGTGGGCGCGTTCCTGCGCACCCAGACACGCGCGCAGCTCGATGCACTGGCAGTAGCGCAAGACATTCCGTTGCACACCTTGGCCTGAGACCCCCTTTTACCGATGCAGAAACAAGGCACCGTCATCCGCTGGGACGCAACCCGCGCCTTCGGCTTTATCCGCAGCCCCGACACCTCGGCCGATGTGTTCTTTCATGTACGGGACTTCAAAGGCGCCGCCGCGCCACGCGAAGGTCTGGCCGTGGTCTATGAAGAAATCCATGTGGGCGGCAAAGGCCCCCGGGCGATGGCGGTGCAGCCAGCGGCACGCCAGGGCGCTGCGCCGCCATCGCCCGCTGCTTCCCACCGATCCAACTCCACGCCCCCAGCGGCGCAGCGCGCGCAACGCGGGCCCGCCCAGCAACCCAAGCCCCGTCAGCCCCCAAGTGGCCGACGACCCACCGAAACTGCTGGCGCCACCGCACCCTCTGGCATCGCATTGCTGTTGATGCTGGGCTGGGTGGCGCTGCTGGCCTGGGGCGTTTGGGCGGGTCGACTCCCGCTGTGGGTGTTGGGCGCTGCCGTGGCGGTCAACCTGCTCACCTTTCTGGTCTACGCCATCGACAAAAGCGCCGCGCAAAACGGACAGTGGCGCACCAAGGAAAGCCACCTGCACCTGCTCGCCATGGCGGGCGGGTGGCCGGGCGCGTGGTTTGCGCAGCAATGGCTGCGGCACAAGTCGCGCAAGGTGGAATTTCGTGCGGTCTACTGGATCACCGTGGTGCTGCACTGCGGCGCGCTTCTGGCCTGGGTGACCGGCTGGCTTCGATAGCCACCTGACGACTTGAGAACTACCATATTGATAGCTACTAACGCTTATTGGATAAGCGCTAACGGCCATTTTCAATCATATTTTTCCTGCATGCATATGCTCTGCAGGGTGCTGACGTGCACATTGCCCGCTGGCCTACACCGCGCTCGCCTGGGAGGCGTTTCAATCGAAAAGATCTAAAACTCCTCGGGAGACGCCCATGAAACCCCTCGTTCTTGATTCCTCCATGACCAACATGGGCGGCACTTTCTACCCCACCGGCCATGTGTTCGCTCTCTTCCCCGACGAAGACTGTGTGCGCCAGGCGGCCACCGCGTTGCAAGTTGCGGGCCACCAGGGCGACACGGCATACGCCAGCCCCGAAGTCATCCTGCAAGAGATCGTCCACACCCTGGGTACGGCAGATGCGCCACTGCCATCCGTCGGCGCCGAAGGCGACATGGTGCGTCGCATTGCCGACTTGGCAGGCAAAGGTCACCACGGCCTGCTGATCGCCATGGCCGACAAGGACCACACCGACACCTTGGTGGACGCCATCGCCCCTGAAGGCGCCGTCACCGCCTTTTACTACCGCACTTTCATCATCGAAGACCTGATCTCGCAGCCGGTGGATGGCAGCCCGCAGTCGGTGGTGGTGGGCACCCACGCAGCAGAAGGCGACGATCACCCCACGGAGAGCGTCACCGAGGATCGCTAAAGCGACTTTGCCAAAACGGTTTACTGATTGGGCGTTATAGCGGCGATGCTTGCAGTCTTCATCAACACAAACTGCAAATGCCATTTATCCGCGAGACCGTCCAAACGCACCGCTGGCCAGGGCGACACCCGGCATCACCAGCGCCAGGGCGGCCAATGTGCCGTAGGCTAGCGTTTCATTCAGCAGCAACGCTGCGCCGAGCGCGGTAAACGGTGGCACCAAGGCCGCCGACAAAGCGGCACGCGCGGCACCCAACCGGTTGATTGCAACGGTATAGACGACGAGTCCGAGAATTCCTGCAACCAGCCCCTGGCCCAGCGCTTGCCATGCCACATCCCTCCAGGGCGCGGATACAAGCAGCGGCGCGCCCCAGACAGCCCACAGCGGCAACAACAGCAGCGCCGACCAAAGGTTCACCACGGCAGCGCCTTGCCAGGGCGTCAGGCCGCAGCCTCTGAAAGCCAATGAGTAGACAGACCACAACAAAGCAGCCGCTACAAACAACACATCTCCGCGCCAGGACGAGGCCAGCGTCTGCCACGCCCCGGCGCCAAACACCGCAATACCCGCCACAACCAGCGCCAAGCCGCAGATTCTTGAGCCAGACAACTTATCGCCCCAGGCCCACCAGCCGCCGCACGCCGCAAACAAGGGCACGCTTCCCGCCATCAGCATCCCCATGTGCGCTGCAGGTGCCCACTGCACCCCGGCCAACGCCACCAACCCAAACGGCAATCCACCTCCCAGTACCAGCAGCGCCAGCCGACCACGCGGCACCCCCGATGGAAAGAGGCCCGTCTTGCACCATAAGGGCATGAGCAACAACGCAGGAATGCCATAGCGCATGACCGCGAGCTCTACCGGGCCCAGCGTCGTGGTCACGGCGTAGCGAGAAGCGAGCTGCCAGCCACTACCGATCAATGCCGCAATCAGCGCCGCAAGTGCGCCGACGATCAGAGCGCGGTGCTCGGGAGAAATAGGCGATGGCGATGGCGCCGGCGAGGAGGTTGGTAGCGATGACATGGCCCGAGTCTGGCCATCCTCGCCTTTGCCGAATATCAAATTCCTGCGCAGTGTGCGATATGGCCATCAACGCTTCAGCGCGCTGCGTGCCTGTGCCAGAGTCACCCCGACTTCACGGCGAAAAACGGCCCCGAGGTGGCTCTGGCTGCAGTAGCCCAGATCGTGGGCAAGTCCTGCCAAGTCGGTCTCACCGTCCTCCAGCCGCTGCAACGCCAAGGCGAGCAGCAAACGCTGGCGATAGCCATGAAGGCTCATGCCGGTGTTTTGCCGAAACACATGGGCCAGATGAAACGCCGAGCAATTGACCGCATCGGCGACGTGCTGCACCGACCAGGGCTTGCCATCTGCTGCCGAAACACGTTGCGCCATGAACTGCCGGGCCCGCCACACCCGCTCCGACCCACGGGTGCCCGGGCCTGCCGCGATGCCCCCTGCTCCACCGCGCTGTTCGGGAACCGCCTGCATGAACGGGCTTGCAGCGTCCCCATGTGTGCCACGCCAATGCAAGCGCATCTGCCACAGTGAACGCGGGGCCAGAATACAAACCGCGGGAGTCTTCAGCGGCGGCAGAGGGGCACCCGGCCGCGCACTCACCACAAAGCTCACACGATCAGTCGCTTGCAGCGGTCGCATTTGGTACGGCACGCCTGTGGGAAGGCAAAGCGCCGTCAGTCCGTCGAGCAACACCCGCTGGCCTGCCACGCGGAACTCCGAAAGACCTATGACGGGCAACACCCATCGCTGCGAGTCGACCACATAAGACGGGCTCCACTGACAGGGCGCCGCCTGTTGAAGCACCCGCTCGACCGCCCATTTCGGGTCACTGTGCAGCACGGTCCGGTGTTGCGGCATGGTCGAAATGGGTTGTGGCAAATACCGCAGGCGGCGGGCACCTGCAGCGCGGGCAAAAAACTAGCGCGCTTTCTTCGAGAACTTGGGGGCAGCAGGCTTGGCAGACCCCGTGACCCGTGGCGGCAGCCCGGTGTGCTGGGTCAGCAGGCGGCCTTTTTGCGGCTGACCTGCCTTCATGGGTTTGGATGGCAGCGCCTTGGCGGCCTCGGCCTTTTGGCCGACCGGGGTGGAGTTTTTGCGCCGCGCGCTCTGGTACCCGCCATCGGTCAGCGGCTGGAAGGTCGGGATCAGGTGGTGCTTGCCGTTGCCGATCAGGTCGGCCCGGCCCATGGCCTTGAGCGCCTCGCGCAGCAGCGGCCAATTGTTGGGGTCGTGGTAGCGCAGGAAGGCCTTGTGCAGGCGGCGGCGCTTGTCGCCGCGCACGATGTCCACAGCCTCGCTGTCGCGCGTGATCTTGCGCAGCGGATTCTTGTTGCTGTGGTACATGGCCGTGGCCGTGGCCATGGGGCTGGGGTAGAAGGTCTGCACCTGGTCGGCGCGGAAGCCATTCTTTTTCAGCCAGATGGCGAGGTTCATCATGTCCTCGTCGCTGGTGCCTGGGTGCGCGGCGATGAAGTACGGAATCAAGAACTGCTTCTTGCCCGCTTCTTCGCTGAACTTCTCGAACATCTGCTTGAACTTGTCATAGCTGCCGATGCCCGGCTTCATCATCTTGGTGAGCGGGCCCTGCTCGGTGTGCTCAGGCGCGATCTTCAGATACCCGCCCACGTGGTGCTGCACCAGCTCCTTCACGTATTCAGGGCTCTTCACGGCCAGGTCGTAGCGCAGGCCCGATCCGATGAGGATCTTCTTGATGCCCTTCAAAGCGCGGCCACGGCGGTAGATCTTGATCAGCGGGTCGTGGTTGGTGCCCAGGTTAGAGCAGATGCCCGGGTACACGCAGCTGGGCTTGCGGCAGGCAGCTTCGATCTCGGGGCTCTTGCAGCCCAGGCGGTACATGTTGGCCGTGGGGCCGCCCAGATCGCTGATGGTGCCGGTAAAGCCCTTGACCTTGTCGCGGATGTCTTCGATCTCTTGAATGATCGAATCCTCGGACCGGCTCTGGATGATGCGGCCTTCGTGCTCGGTGATCGAGCAGAAGGTGCAGCCGCCAAAACAGCCGCGCATGATGTTGATCGAAAAACGGATCATCTCCCACGCGGGGATCTTGGTCGCGCCATCGTGGCTGCCGTTCTCGTCGGCGTAGCTGGGGTGCGGGCCACGGGCGTAGGTCAAATCGAACACATAGTCCATCTCGGCCGTGGTCAGCGGGATGGGGGGTGGGTTGATCCACACATCGCGCGCAGTCACACCTTCGCCATGGGCCTGCACCAGCGCGCGGGCGTTGCCGGGGTTGGTCTCCAGGTGCAATACGCGGTTAGCGTGGGCGTAGAGCACCGGGTCGCTTTTGACCTGTTCGTAGCTGGGCAGGCGGATCACGCTCTTGTCGCGCGGCGGCACCTTGAGCTTGGCCTTGAGCTCCGGATTGGCCACGAACAGCATGGGCTGGATGGCGGGGTTGGGCTCGGCAGATTTTGGGTCTTTTTGGCCGCTAACGCTTATTTCACCTGCGCTAGCAGCTACGGAATCAGGAGCATCATCCTTGCTGCAGGTGCTACCTTGGGCAGCGGCCTGCTCGCTGGTGGTCATGTAGGGGTTGACGTGCGCCTCGACACGGCCGGGCTCGTCCACGCTGGTGGAGTCGATCTCGAACCAGCCTTTGCCGGTTTCGTCGTCAGGCCGGCGCACAAAGGCGGTCCCGCGCACATCCGTGATCTGCTCGACGGGCTCGCGCGCTGCGATGCGGTGCGCCACCTCAACCAACGCGCGCTCGGCGTTGCCGTACAGCAGCAGGTCGCACTTGGCGTCCACCACGATGGAGCGGCGCACCTTGTCGCTCCAGTAGTCGTAATGGGCAATGCGGCGCAGGCTGCCTTCGATGCCACCCAGGATGATGGGAACGTCTTTGTAGGCCTCGCGGCAGCGCTGGCTGTAGACGATCGCGGCGCGGTCGGGGCGCTTGCCTCCAATGTCGCCCGGAGTGTAGGCATCGTCGCTGCGGATCTTCCGGTCGGCGGTGTACCGGTTGATCATCGAATCCATGTTGCCCGCCGTCACGCCCCAGAACAGGTTGGGCTTGCCCAGCGCCTTGAAGGGCTCGGCGCTTTGCCAATCCGGCTGGGCGATGATGCCCACGCGAAAGCCTTGCGCCTCCAGCGTGCGGCCGATCACGGCCATGCCGAAGCTCGGGTGGTCTACATACGCATCGCCTGTCACCAGGATGATGTCGCAGCTGTCCCAGCCCAGTTTGTCCATCTCGGCGCGGCTCATCGGCAGGAACGGGGCCGTGCCAAAGCGCTTGGCCCAGTACGGTCGGTAGCTGGTCAATGGCTTTGCGGCGCGCGCAAAAAAGGAGACGTCAACGGGGGCGTTCATGCAAAGGAGGGTCGCGGCCGGCCCAATGCGATGGGGCCTCGTGGGGCGCGGCTGTGGTGGTTAACCCGCGATTTTACGGCGGCATGCCCTTTTTGTCGCTGCTTGCGTGTTGCCCTTGCTCGGTGGAGGTCTTGATAGGCATCAGGCATATACTTGCCAAAGTCAATTAATTGCATGACAGAGGCATTCATGATCACGATCCTCAATACCCCCCAGCCCACCCCCGCAATCGCGCTGCCCCCTGCCAGCGCCGCGAAGGCGGTGCGGCGCTTCAACCGCTTCTTGACCCGCCGCGTGGGTGTGCTGGACCCGTACCTGGGCAGCAACCTGTCGCTCACCGATGTGCGCGTGCTGTACGAGCTGGCCCACCGTGAGGCGCCCGTGGCCAGCGAACTGGCGCGCGACCTGGGCCTGGACGGCGGCTACCTGAGCCGCATCCTGCGCCGGTTTGAAACAGCCGGCTGGATCACCCGCAGTGCCAGCGCCAAGGATGCGCGCCAGAGCGTACTCGCCCTCACGTCGCTTGGGCGCGACGTGTTCGAGCCGCTGCAGCAGCGCTCACGCGACGAGGCCGCTGCTCTGCTGGCCCCCCTGCCCCCTGCACGCCAGCAGGAGCTGGTGGATGCCATGGGACGCATCGAAACCTTGCTCGACCCGACCTTGGCCAACCTATCGGGACCTCGCGTGGCCGTGCTGCGCGACCCGGTTCCCGGCGATATCGGCTGGGTGGTGCAGCAGCACGGCGAAATCTACTGGCGCGAGTACGGCTGGGACAGCCGATTTGAAGCCCTGGTGGCCGACATCGCCGCGCAGTTTGTGCGCAAGTTCCAGTCAGCGTGGGAGCGTTGCTGGGTGGCAGAGCTGGACGGCGAACGCGTGGGCGCCGTGTTCGTGGTGCGCAAATCGGCCACCACGGCCCAGCTGCGCATGCTGATCCTGTCGCCCAAAGCACGCGGACTGGGCCTGGGCGCACGCCTGACCGACGAGTGCATCGCGTTCGCCCGGGCCAAGGGCTACAAGAAGATGGTGCTGTGGACCAACAGTTGCCTGACTGCCGCACGTGGCATCTATGCCAAGCGAGGGTTCAAGCTGGCCAAGTCTGAGCCGTATGAGGGATTTGGCCAGCAGTTGGTGGGGGAGACATGGGAGCTCAAGCTGTAAACCACTCCCAGCGGGCTGCATCACGCCACCCGGATGCCCAGCTCACTGATCAGCATTGCGGCCTGGTCGGCCGAGAGAATGGCCCCTTTGAACGACTGTGCCAATTGGGCAATCCGCAGCCCGCCGAGATCCACCGAGCGCAGGTCGGCCCCGTCAAAGCGCGCATTCTTGAGATGTGCATCGCGCAGGCTTCCGCCCTCGAAAACGGCATCGCGAAAATCGCATCCCGCCAGATCGGCGTCCGACAAGTCCAGCTGCTCCACCGCCTGCTTGCGAAACGAAATGCCGCGCAGGTCGGCCCCCACCAGCAACGAATCATGAAAACTCAGCCCCAGTGTTTCGGCCTCCCGAAAATGCGCGCCCGTGAGCTTGACCTCTGCAAAACGAGCCGAAGCGAGGCTGGAACGGACCCACGACGTGTTGTTGAGATCGCAGCGATGAAAGCGCGCATCGGTCAGGTCCGCCAGGTGGAACTGGGTCTGCCCCGCACGGCAGTCGAGCCAGCGCGTGCCTGCGAGGCCCGCCCTCTCCAGCGACACCTCCCGCAGCGAACAGCCGATGAACTGCGCACCCTGGAGCGCTAACCCTGATAAATCCGCGCCATCGAAGACACAGTGTTCAAAGTGCAAAACAGGATGCCCGGCGGCGCAAAGCGCCTGCAACTCTGTCCTGGACAAAGTCTGGCCAGTGATGCATTGGGGCTCGGTGGATGAAGTAAGTCTGAGGTTCATGGCAGTTGCTGGCAACGAATTGGGCGGTCGGCGGGATGGATCGGAACTCGGAAGCAGGGAAAACCACGCCGTTTTGGCGCGTGCACCGTCAATGGCTGACGCTTTTGGAACACAGGTTCACGACCAATACGCCCGCCACGATCAACCCCAGCCCCAAGAGGGCGGGCAGATCCAGCCGCTGCCCGTAGTGCAGCCAGCCCACGGTGGATACCAGCACGATGCCCACCCCCGACCAGATCGCGTAGGCAATGCCCACCGGCACGGTCTTGAGCGTGAGCGAGAGCAGGTAGAAGGACACGGCATATGCCACCACGGTGATCACGCCAGGCACCAGCCGCGTGAATCCATCGGAAGCTTTCAGCGCCGTGGTGCCCAGTACCTCCAGCACGATCGCAGTGCCCAGCAGCAGATAGGCGCTGGCGGATGCGCCCCCGCTCATGGCCGCCCCCCACCGCAAAGCTTCAGAAGAATGTCCAGGATGGCCGCCTTGCGCGGCCCATCCAGCGCATAGACATCGAGCATCTGTGCAAACCAGAACCCATCCCCCGCCAAGCGGCAGGCCATCAACACATTGGCTGCATGTGGATCATCCCCATCAGCCTTCAACGCCACCGCCATGGCCGCATGCCACCGCTCCCGGCACGGCGCTGATGTGAGAGCCAGCAAGCCGATGGCCCGCTGGGTTTCCACCTGGTGGCTGTCCGAGCCACTGTCAAAACAGGTTCTGATGTAGGCCCGCGCGTGGCGCCCCGGCGTGTCGTCTTCCTGCTTCAGCGCTTTTTCGAAACTCTGCTCGAACTCCTCGAAAAGTTGGTCCGACAGGGCATCGAGCAGTGCTTGTTTGCTGCGGTAGTGATGCTGCAGCCCGCCTTTGGTCACGCCCGCCCGCTGGGCGACAGCATCGAGGGTGACGGCGTGGAGGCCTTCCCTTACCAACAGCTCACGGACCACGCCCAGCAATTGGCTGCGGATGAGTTCAGGTTGCTTCTGTCTACGATGTGCTTCAGTCATTTATAAACCATCCGGATGGATTGTTTATTGTAGCAATGAACCCATCACAAGGTGCACAGGAAGCCCTTCCACAAACGTGTGGACTTTCCTCGCTTGCATGGCCCGCGTGAACCCCAGAGCCATGGCCTCTGAACCTGGCAAGCGGCAGGGTTGACTTGTGCAGGATACGTGGACCACCCGTTCACGTGGGCCACGGCTGGTAAGGGAGATGTGAGCTGAGGCTGTACGATCACCAGTTGGCACCTTACGTCGGCAACTACACACAGAAGAACGCATGCACCGTGCAGCCTGGCCTCCATTGATGAACTGAACACCCGCAGCGTGAGCTGCCGCTGCGCTTTGGGCGCACGCGGTCGCAACGTTGCCCTTGCTGGCCCCCCTGCCCGGGCCAGTGCTTTGCTTTTCCCGTTGATTCGCAATGCCCAGGTTCAATGCCGGGGCGCGGAGGGCGGGAAGCAGCACGTTTTTCATTCTGGATACCGACATGCAACTTCTCGACACACTGGTGGCGCGCGCCATCCCTTGGGTGCCTCGCGCCCTGATCCACAAAATCTCTCGCCGCTACATCGCAGGCGACACCCTCGCCGAAGCCCTGGTGCGCGTGCAACAGCTCAACGCGCAAGGTTTCGCCGTGACGCTCGACGTACTGGGCGAAACCATCTCAACCCTGGCGCAGGCGCAAGCCACGGCCAATGCGTACATCCAGGTGCTTGATGCCGTCCACGCTCAGCGATTGCAGGCCAACATTTCGATCAAGCCGTCTGCGCTCGGGCTATTGCTGGACGTGCAGCAGTGCGAACAGCTCGCTTTGCACATTCTTGACACCGCCGCACTCCATCAGAACTCCGTCTGCCTGGACATGGAGGACGCCAGCTGCACCCAGAAGGAAATCGAATTGTTCGGGCGCTTGAGGGCACGCTTTGGCAACGTTGGCCTGGCATTGCAGGCGTATCTCAGGCGCACTTACGAGGACATTGAGCCGCTGGTGCGCGAGGCCAGCACCTTGCGCATCTGCAAGGGCATCTATGTGGAGGATCGCTCGCACCTCGTACAAGGTGCCTGGAACGACCGCAGCGCCATCAACGAACACTTCCTGAAGCACGTTGTGCGCTGCTTCGAAGCGGGTAGCTTTGTCGCAATTGCCACGCACGACGCTGCACTGATCGCGCACATTGTGGAACGGGTCCGCCGCGATGGCATCGACCGAAGCCGATTTGAATTTCAGATGCTGCTGGGCGTGTGCGAACCCTTGCGCGACAAGCTGCTGGGCATGGGCTTCAACGTCCGCATCTATGTGCCCTTTGGCAAAGACTGGTACGGCTACAGCACGCGAAGGCTGAATGAGAACCCCCGCATCGCGGGGCATATCGCCAAAGCGCTGATCGGACTCTGACGACATCCCACAAAAAATGGTCCCGCAGGACCATTTTTTTGTGCACCGGTGGTGTTGTCACCGGCTGGCAAGCGAGGCGGCTACCACTCCCCCACTTCGCGCACCCGCTGGGCCAGATCCGGGATCGCATCGTCCTCCACAACGAGTGCCGCATGCACTGGGGCCATGACCACCTCCGGCACACTAGGCTGCGCGCGCTGGGACATAAACCGGCCAAACACGTGGCTGGCGAGTGTTTCATGCAAGGGAGCAGTGAAGGGTGTGGCAAACATGGCAGTTCCTTTCTGATGGCCTGAGTGCTTTTAAATTGGTAGCAGCAGCGTAGGCCACAGCAACATGTCACAAGTGTAGGAACAGATGTCTTTTGCATGTGTGACAGAACGCACAAACAACATCGTTTTGTCACCAATGGGGCGCTCGTCGCGATAAACGGTAAGACCAACGTCGCAAATCCGCCTCACCTGCCCACGTAAACTCCTCGTCCCATGCCCCGCACCCTGGCTGCGCCTGCGCACAGCGAAATCATCATCAAGAAAAGCCGCTTCATCGGCTGCGTGCAACCCATGGCCGACCGTGCCAGCGCGCAGGCGGCCGTGGATGCGCTGTGGAAGCAGCACCCCGGTGCCGCCCATATCTGCTGGGCCTTGCTGGCGGGTGGCCAGTCTGCGGCTGTGGACGATGGTGAGCCAGGTGGAACTGCGGGGCGCCCCATGCTCGACGTGCTGCGCCACCAGGACCTCGAAGGCGTGCTGGCCACCGTGGTGCGCTATTTTGGCGGGGTCAAGCTGGGCGCGGGAGGCCTTGTGCGTGCCTACACCGACACCATTGCCCAGGCGCTGCTGACGGCCCCCAAGGTCACGCTTCAGCGCATGAGAACCTTGCAGTGCCATGTACCGTATGCGCTGGAAGGCCTGCTGCGCCGTGAGATAGATGCCGCCGACGCAGAGCTGGTGGATGTGCAGCATGGCACGCTGGTCACCCTGCAAGTGCGTCTGCCCGACGCACAGGCGGCCGCCTTCGTGCAACGTATCGACAACAACGGCCAGGGGCGCGTGGGCTGGACGGACCCCGCACCATGACCGGCCTTAACTCGATACACGACCGGTGCGACACCATTCACAAAAATGCCTGTGCGCCTACAAGCCCACGGCAGGGCGGCCCGCACACTGGCGGCTCGCCTGATACGCAGGTGGACGGAACACCAGGAGACGCCCCATGAGCCAACCGCTCGACACCATCATCATCGGCGCTGGCACCGCAGGGCTGGCAGCTTTGCGCGAGGTTCGCAAGCGCACGGACCGTTACATCATCGTGAACGATGGCCCTTGGGGCACCACCTGCGCACGGGTGGGCTGTATGCCCTCCAAAACATTGATCGAGGCGGCCAATGCGTTTCATCGCCGCCATGCCTTTGAAGAGTTCGGCCTGCGCGGCGCTGACCAGCTGTCGGTGGACATACCCGCCGTGTTGCAGCGCGTGCGCGCCCTGCGTGACGACTTTGTGGCGGGCGCCATCAAAGCCACGGACGACCTGGGCACCGCACGCATCGCAGGCCACGCCACCCTTCTGGGTCCTCGCACCGTGGACATTGACGGCACCCAATACACCACCAAAAGCATCATCATCGCAACCGGATCGCGGCCCAGCGTGCCAGAGGAATGGCTGGCGTTTGGCGACCGCATGCTGACCACCGACACGCTGTTTGAGCAACCCACCCTGGGCCCTCGGATCGCCGTCATCGGCATGGGCCCTATCGGTGTGGAGCTGTCGCAAGCGCTGGCGCGCCTGGGCCTGCAGGTGGCGGCGTTCACCACGGGCGACACACTGGCGGGCCTGAGTGACCCCGCCCTCAATGCAGAGCTGACGGCATTGCTCAAGAAAGAGATGGTTCTGCACACCAGCGCCCCTGCCGAGTTGCGTGAAGTGGCTGGGGGCATTGAGGTGTCCAGCGGCGGCAACCGGGTGGTGGTGGACCAAGTGGTCGCTGCCATGGGCCGTGTGCCCAATATCCAGTACCTGGGCCTGGAGACGCTGGGGGTGCCCCTGGACAAGCGCGGCATGCCTACGGTAGACCCACAAACCCAGCAAATTGGCGATTTACCCGTGTTCCTCGCCGGAGACGCCAACACACACACCCCGCTGCTGCACGAGGCGGCAGACGAAGGCCATATCGCGGGAATGAACGCCCTGGCAGACACGCCCACACGCTTCAAACGCCGCACGCCCATGGGCATTGTTTTTTGCGACCCCAACATCGCCACCGTGGGCCAGCGCCTGGCCGACATGGATCGCGATCAGACAGTGACCGGCACCGTCAACTACGGCAACCAGGGCCGCGCGCGCACTGCCCAACGCAACCAGGGGCGCCTGTATATATATGCCGACAAAGCCACCGGCCGAATCCGGGGCGCCGAAATGTGTGCCCCTGACGGCGAGCACCTGGCCCACGTGCTGGCATTGGCCATCCACCAAAAGCTGACCGTGCATGACGTGCTGGGCATGCCGTTCTATCACCCCACCCTGGAAGAAGGGCTGCGCACGGCGTTGCGCGATGCGGCACGTCGATTGCCCGACGCCCGCGATTCGGATCTTGCCGCCTGCCATCCCATTGGAGTGGCAGCGCTGGAATAGGCAAGCCGGGTTTCGAAGCAGACGCGGCAGATGCAATGCCCCTCAAGTCTGCTGCCCGGGTGCCGATAAACCACCATTGCTCCCAAGGAATCACCATGGACGTCGCACTCTCCAACAGCATCGTCAATACCGCCACCGCACTGGCCAGCGCCAAGACGTCAGACGCCTTGAACATGGTGGTGCTGAAAAAAGCGATCGACATCCAGGCCTCGTCAGCAGCCACACTGCTGGACGCCATGCAGCAATCCATGCCCCAGCCCGCGCTGGCGACCAGCGGCTCTTTGGGCACCCAGGTCAACACCTTCGCCTGAGGGTATTTGGCCGCAGCGACAAGGCAAGGCCAGGCAAGGCACATAGGCCTTACCCAAGCTACCTCAGCCGCGCGGGCGACAGCCCCGCCACATCCACCTTCTCGCTCACCAGTTCATCGGCCAGCGACTCGCCGCGCAACAACTGCCGGGCCAGCAGCGAGGCACCTGCCGCACTCTGGATGCCATAGCCACCCTGCCCGGCCAGCCAGAAGAAGCCGGGTACATGGTTGTCCCACCCGATCACCATGTCGCCATCGGGCACAAACGAGCGCAGGCCCGCCCAAGTGTGGGAGGGGCGGCGGATCTGGAATGTGGTTTTTTCCTCGATGTGATAAATCCCTGTCGCCACGTCCAGCTCTTCGGGCACCACGTCGTGCGGGTGCGTCGGGTCGGCGTTGGCCGGTGAGCCCAGCAGCTGGCCCGCGTCGGGCTTGAAGTAAAAGCTTTCGTCGATGCCGATCACCGCAGGCCAGTGGGTGGCGTCCATGCCCTCGGGCACCGCAAAGGTAAAGGCGGTGCGGCGGCGCGGCTCCAGGCCGATGGGTGGCACGCCTGCCAGGCCCGCTACCACGTCAGCCCAGGCGCCTGCGGCGTTGACGATGGTTTTGGCTTGCAGCACCCGGCCATCGGCCAGAGTCACCTGCCAGCCGTCGCCCTGGCGCTGCAGGGCCGTGACCTCCGCATTCGTCAGCACCTGGCCGCCGCGCTGGCGCAGGCCACGCAGGTAGCCCTGGTGCAGCGCGTGCACATCGATGTCGGCCGCCTCGGGCTCGCTCATGCCTGCGGCCACGGCTTCGGGCTTCAGGCACGGCAGCTGGGCCAGCAGTGCGGCCTGCTCCACCCATTCCACGTTGGGCGAGATCGCATGGGCTTCTGCATAGGCCTGTTTCAGCATATCGAGCTGGTCCGGCCCGGCCACGTAGACCACGCCACGGGGCGAGAGGATGGGGTCTGACCCGAACTCCGGCGGCGGCGCGTCGTAAAAAGCGCGGCTCGCCCGCGTCAGCGCCTGGATGTTCGGTGTGCCGTAGGTAGCCATGTACAGCGCGGCCGAACGGCCGGTGGTGTGGTAACCGGGCTGCGATTCGCGCTCCAGCAGCAGCACGCTGGCGCCCTCCCCACCGGCTTTGTCCTGTACCAACTGCCAAGCCACCGAGGCACCTGCAATGCCCGCGCCAATGACGATGGTGTCCACTGATTGCATGGTTTTGTCTCCTGGCTCGAATTACACCGCTGACACTTGCGCTGCCGAGGTGGCACGGTCATCACGCGGCAGGCTGCGCGCATCGCGCGGATCGGGCGCACCGGTCACGATGGAGGTCAGCGCGGGCGCGGCGTTTGTTTGCATCAGCTTGGCGATGTCAGGCCGTGGGCGGGCAAGCCCGGCGATGCCCTTGAATGCTTGCTCCAGCGCGTGGCCCACGCCCAGCGTGTGGCGGTCGGCGCGAAAGCGCCCGACGATCTGCAGACCAAACGGCATCCCCACGTCATCCAGCCCGCACGGCAAACTGAGCGCTGGGTGCGTGGTCAACGTGGTCACATAGGTCAGCGCCAGCCATCTGTAGTAGTTGGCCTGCGGCTCGCCGTTGATGTGGCTGGCGAACAGCTGCGTCCACGCAAAAGGCGACACGGGCGTGGTGGGCGCCAGGATCACGTCGTACTGCTCATACAACTTCTGGAACCGCGCCAGGATGCGCGTCTGCTCGGCCTGCGCCCAGGCGCTGTCCAGCAGGGTCATCGCAGCGCCCATTTCGTAGTTGGCGCGGGTGTTGGGGCCCAGGCTGGTGGGGTCGCGCTCATAGGCCTCGCGCGTGCTGGCCACAAAGGCTTCGGCGCGCAGCACGTCAAAGCAGCGGTGCACGTCACCCAGGTCGATGTCGATGGCATCGCAGCTGGCAAACAGGTGCTTCATGGCCTGCACCTTGCGGCGGAACACGGCGCGGATGCCGTTGTCCACAGCGCAGGCGCCGAAGTCCTCGGTGTAGGCCACACGCAGGCGGCCCAGGTCCACCGTTTCGGGCAACAAGAAGCTCATCGGGTCCAGCGGGTAGCTCAGCGGGTCGCCCGCCGACATGCCCGCCGTGGCGGCCAGTTGCAAGCAGGCCTCTTCCACCGTGCGGCCCATGGGGCCCACCACCGAAATGGGGGTCCAGCCCAGCAGCTTGCGCGAGCTGGGCACCACCCCGGGCGATGGCCGGAAGCCCACCACGCCACAAATGGACGCCGGTATGCGCAGCGACCCGCCCGTATCCGACCCCGTGCACACCGGCAGCATGTCGCACGCCAGCGCAGCGGCCGATCCGCCCGACGAGCCCCCGGCATTCAGGTTCGGGTTGAACGGGTTGCCGGTGGCGCCCCACACCGTGTTGCGCGAGTTCGCGCCCGCCCCCATCTCGGGGATGTTGGTCTTGCCGGTGACGATGGCGCCCGCCGCGCGCAGCCGCGCCACCAGCACGTTGTCCTCCGCCGGGATATTGCTGCGGTAGATCTCCGAGCCGTAGGTAGTCAGCAGCCCAGCCGTGGCTTCGAGGTCCTTCACGCCCAGTGGTAGCCCGTGCAGCAGGCCCAGCGGTTCGCCACGCAGCACCGCCTGCTCGGCGGCCTTGGCCTCGGTGCGGGCGCGGTCGTAGCAGGTGGCGGTGATGGCGTTCACATGCGGGTTGACGGCCTCGATGCGCTCAATGCAAGCGTCGAGCAGCTCGACGGGCGAGACTTCCCGCGTGCCGATGCGGTGGCGCAGTTCATTGGCGGTCAGCTCGACCAGGGTGCTGTGTGAAGTCGTCATGTCGAATTTGTCTCCTTTTTTTGCTTGCCTGCTGGGGACCGATCAGTCTGCCGTGATGGCCGCCCGCTGCGCCACGGCGCGCATCAACGGCAGTTCCTTGTCGATCAACTCGCTCACCGCCTTGGCAGAAGCATAGGTCGGTTCAAACCCCACGGCGATCAGTTTGTCGCGGGTTTCGGGGTCTGCCACCACCTGCGCCAGCGTCAGCTCCAGCCGCGCCTTGACGGCGGGCGGCAAGCCGCGTGGGGCCACCATGGCCAGCCAGGTGTCCATCTCCACGCCGGGGTAGCCGCTTTCGGCCAGCGTGGGCACCTTGGGCAGCAGGGCCGAGCGCTTGCCCGCCGTCACGGCAATGGCCTTGATCTTGCCGTCTTTCAGCTGGGGCAGCGCGGCCGACACGGTATCGACGGTGAACGGAATCTGTCCGCCCATCAGGTCCACCATGGCGGGGGAGCTGCCCTTGTAGGGCACATGCTGGATCTTGAGCCCCGCCGCGTGGAAGAACATCTCGCCCGCAAACTGCGACGTGGTGCCGGCACCATACGAGCCATACGAATACTTGTCGGGCCCCGCCTTCACCATGGCCACAAACTGCTTCACGTCGCTGACCGGCACGTCCTTGTTGGCCAGCAGGATCAGGCTGGTGCGCCCTGCGATGCCGATGGGCTCAAAGCTCTTGACGGGGTCGTACGGCAGCTTGGCGCGCACGGCGGGGTTCACGGTAAAGGTGGTGCCCGAACTCATCAGCAGCGTGTAGCCGTCCGGCGCGGCCTTGGCTACGTAGGCTGCGCCAATGGTGGTGCCCGCCCCTGCGCGGTTGTCGATCACCACGCTCTGGCCCAGCTTGTCGCCCAGCTTCTTGCCGATCAGACGGCCCAGCACGTCGGTGGCGCCACCGGGCGGGAACGGAATCACCAGCGTGATCGGTTTGGTAGGGAACGTAGCCTCTTGCGCCACGGCAGGGCCCCATGCAGCGGCCCCCAGGGCACAAATGACAGCGGACGACAAAAGCAGTTGCTTGCGGTTCATAGGGGTGCTCTCAAAAGGTGGCAAAGGTTGAGGAATAGAGAATTCGACGAATCGGGGAAATGACAACAATCAGCCTTGCGCCGCGAGCACGGCCCGCCCGCGCTGGACAAAGCCCTGGTACTGCGCATCGGGCACCAGCAGGCCGCCCGTGGTCCACACCAGATGGGTGCCCTGATGCAACACGGCATCAATGCCCGTGCTGCGCAGCCAGGCCTGCCCGGCGGTAGTGCCCGTCAAGATGGACGGGCCACTGAAGCCTGCGGCGGCCGAGGGCTCGATGCGCTCGCCCAGGGCATCCAGCACCAGCACCAGCTGCGCAAACAAGGTGTCGTCAGCCACGGTGAACACGCCCGACAGCAGCGGCTGCATTAGCTCAGCCGCCAGCAGCGATGCACGCGGCACGGCCAGGCCGTCGGCCTCGGTGCGGTTGGTCAGGCCCCAGTCGTAGACCGAGGGGTGACCGCCCACGCCTTGCGTTGAATCCGCCAGCATCTGAACCATGAAGCATGGCGACTGCACCGGCTCGGCAAAGAAACAAAACACATGCGGCCCCAGCACCTGCCGCATGCCAAACGTAATGCCCGCTGGCGCGCCACCCACGCCGCAGGGCAGGTACACGATGAGCGGGTGCTCCGCATCCACCAACACGCCCTGCTCCACCAATTGGTTTTGCAAATGCAGCGCCGCAGCGCTGTACCCCAGCAGCAGCGAGAACGATTGCTCGTCGTCCACAAAGTGGCACAGCGGGTTGCTGGCCGCCTCGGCGCGGCCTGCGGCCACGGCGCGTTCGTAGTCGCCGGTGTGCTCTACCACCTGCACACCGCGCTGGCGCAGGCGGTCTTTCTTCCACTCCTTGGCATCGGCCGACATGTGCACGGTGGCCTGGAAGCCCAGGGCCGATGCCACCACGCCAATGCTCATCCCCAGGTTGCCGGTGGAGCCCACCGCCACCTGATAGCGGCCCAGCACCTTGCGGGCGGCCGGTGTGGCGAGCGCACGGTAATCACCGCCGGGCAACACCAAGCCGTGCTGCAGCGCCAGCCGCTCGGCCAACTCCAGCACCTCGTGCATGCCGCCCCGGGCCTTGATGGAGCCCGCCACCGGCAGGCTGTGATCGGCCTTGATGAACAGGCGCCCCTGCCCCTCGGCCAAACCGAGCGCAGGTTGCAACGCGGAGGCGGGCAGCAGAGGCGACTCCACAACGCCCCCGGTGGCAGCCAGCTCCGGGAACACCTGCGCCAGCAGGCCCGCAAAACGGGCCAACCGGTCGGCGGCGGCCTGCGTATCATCCAGACTAATGCTGCGCCCCAGCGCCTGCAAAGCAGCCGGGGGTTGCGCCTGCCGGGCCGGGTTGGTCCACAGCGCGGGCTGGGCATTGCGCAAGCGGGTGGCCAGCAGCGCATCCACAGCACGCGTTCGTTCAGCAGGCGTCATACAGATTCATTCAGTCGTTGAAGTCTTGACTGCATTCTTCGCCGGTCACGCCGCTGTCACAAGCCATTTATAGTGAGCGCAGCATTAGTATTAATAATGGATATTCGCCTCTCTCCCTCCCTGCTGGCCTGGCTGCGCAGTTTTGATGCAGCAGCCCGCCATGGCAGCTTTACCAAGGCGGCGGCCGAGCTGTGCATTACCCAGGGCGCCGTCAGCCAGCAGGTCAAGCAACTCGAAGACTGGCTGCGCCGCCCGCTTTTCTTGCGGACCCCGCGCGCGCTGGTGCCCACGCCCGAGGGCAAATGGCTGGCCGTGGTGCTGCGCGAGAGCTTTGACGCCATCGAAAGCACCCTGGCCCAAATGCGCCAGCCGCCCGAGTCCGCCACCGCCACCTTGAGTTGCTCACCCTCGTTTGCCATGAGCTGGCTCACGCCCCGCCTGGGCGACTTCTTTCGCCAGCACCCGCACACCGGCCTGCGCGTGTTTGGCGAATTCCACACGCTGGACCGCACCCGCATGGTGCGCGATGGCATCGAGGCCGCCGTGCGCTTTGACCTGGGCGGCTACCGCGACCTGAACGCCACCGTGTTTCTGGACGAATGGCTCATCCCCGTGGCCAGCCCCGAGTTTCTGGCCCGCCATCCGCCCATCACCCAGCCGCAAGACCTGCACGGCGACTGGCTGCTGCACGACGGCAGCGCCTGGGACGGCGCGGACACCTATGAAGAGTGGCAACACTGGTTTGCGCAGGTGGACGCCACGCCGCCGCCTTGGGCAGGCGGCCAGCAATTCAACCTGTCGCAATTGGCCCTGGGCGCCGCCCTGGCAGGCCAAGGCATCGCCATGGGCCGCGCGGCGCTGGTGCTGCAGGACGTGAAGGCCGGGCGTTTGGTTCCGCTGCTGGGGCGTAGCGTGTTGTCACGGGCGGCGTATTCGTTTGTGACCACCGCCCACCCCAGCCCGGCGATGCAGCTGGTGCGGGATTGGTTGGGGGATGAGGCGCAGCGGTTTTGTGGGGAGCGGGCGCAGGCGCTGCCAGAGCCGCAGGATGCCAAGTAGCTGGGTAGGTCAGGTAACGACGCCCAACCGGCGCACTACCCAGCAACTAGGTGTCAGGTGGTACCCAGTGAGTCGAGGCGAATACTACGGCTAAATATTCGGTGTTTTGGGCCCCTAGCGCTTATTGAGCAAGCGCTAGCAGCTATTATTTTTGACAGATTCTTGGCTGTTCATGGCCAATGAATCCTGAGACAACTGGTCCTGTGACGCGGCCCACTCATTCACGGCGAAAGTTTGAGACAGGAGGCCCCAGCATGTCACTCGCGAGCAGTCGCGACGGCAATGTCTGAGATAACGAGGACGACCGCTTCCGGCCAGGAGCCGTCGCTGATGGGATTAAGAAGCAGACATTCAACGTCTGAGATGAGAGGCGGCGCCCAGTTTGCCGGGTAACGTTCTCTCGATTGAAGGATTAGGCAACCATGTTCGCGAGGTCTCGCATGGACAGCGCCCAACCATCAGGCTGCTTACCTCGTCGCTGGTCAGCCAGCATTTTCTGAAGGTCGATTCTCGTCACCGTCACTCGCATGACTCCTCCGAGGGTGGCTTTCAGAACATTCGCTTCGCTAATGCCACGCTGAATGAAAAGCTCCCTGGCGATAAGAAGTTCGTCGCGCTTGTGAATTACCGTGGATACGGCGCGAACATCGATTGCCTCAGCAATTTTGAGCGCCAAATGGTGAATGCGGGCCAGTTCCTTGTTCACCAGGACTACCGGATCCCCAGCAGCAGGAAAGCGAGCTGCCCAACTTTTAGACAGTTCTGGTGTGACTTGGCGAGACGTGTGAACTATGCTGTTCCGCACGAGAGACCATCGCGACCATTCTTCAATGTCAGCAGCCATCGACTTTGAGACGCCCGCTTTGCAGAAAGTATCCAGCCTAGAGATCATTGCAGCGTGAGTCTTGTTGCGAAGGTATTTGTCCGTGACCTTGGCGGCCAACCATCTTTTTATGTCGGCTGTGGGCACTGCTTCAGCAAGGTCTTTAGCCGGAATCTGAAGATCTGAATCCGCGACTAGGGATGGTTTTAGGTATATCAAACGCTCAAGCAACTCGGCGAGATAGCACTCAAATGCGGTCACGAAGCTCACGAGGGCGTTCTCGCGAATGTGTGAACTTACCTGCATCTGCTCGCTTAGAAATTCGTGTGTAGATATGTCAATGGCTTTGAATGGATATCTGTTGTCGCCTGGGTGTGCTGTCAGCTTCGTCGGGGACGCTGAGCTGAGCCAGCGTTCAGCATACTCAAGCGAGGCTATGACGTGCCAGAACGTTCTTATTTCCTGCTCTAGCAGTGACCTAAATTTGAGGAACGCTATGCTTTTGCTCATAGATGATCTGGTTGCCTAACGAACAAGTTAAGCCGCCCACAGTATGCGGATAGGTTTGAGCGACATTTTATATAAATATTCAGGTGATTTATGCCCGAAGCATTGGATGTGGATTTTCTTTGGAAATTTCTTTATATGAGTTTCTTACTGTTTTTATAAAGTTTTCGCGGAACTCTTTTGCATTAAAAACACTGCCTTTATCTCTAACTTTTTGATTGGAGTCATTAGCAGTTCTAAGCAAGGCCCCATGCTCATAGCTAAATGAGTAGGAGTATTTTTTGGCATTAGAATCTGCGCCCTCAGGATGCTCAATTAGATGGTTTCTGGTCATTAAAACTCCAGGGCATTTAAATGTCTCAAGAAATGGTAACGGTTTGTTTTTGCGGCTTAATATTTTATATATTCTAAAAGAAAAATAGTAAAATGATTCCGCATAAAACTTACCATTATTAAATAAATCTTCATTTGCATTGAGATTGCGTTTGATGTATTCATTGATATCATCTGAACTGCTCTCTGTTGCTGATCTATATTTATTTATATATTCATTATGCTTGGTAAGTGCATATTCT
>NZ_JAMXAX010000098.1 GCF_023913775.1 Acidovorax facilis | reverse complement strand
CGCGCCTCCATGGAACACGCCCCCACCTGGCTCACCTACGGTTTCCTGTACCTCACCGCTGCCGTGCTGGCCGTGCCCATTGCCAAGGCGCTGGGCCTGGGCGCCATCATTGGCTACTTGGCGGCGGGCATCGCCATCGGGCCCTGGGGCCTGGGGCTGGTCAGCAACGTGCAGGACATCCTGCACTTTGCCGAATTCGGCGTGGTGCTCATGCTCTTCCTGGTCGGGCTGGAGCTGCAACCCAGCCGCCTGTGGGCGCTGCGCCGCCCCATCTTTGGCACCGGCACCGCCCAGGTGCTGGGCTGCGCAGCTGTGCTGTTTGCGCTGGGTGCGCTGGCTGGCCTGCCCTGGCGCGTGAGCCTGGTGGGCGCTTTAGGCCTGGCGCTGTCGTCCACGGCGATTGCGCTGCAGGTGCTGGCCGAGCGCAACCTGATGCGCACCAGCAGCGGCCAGGCAGGTTTTTCGATCCTGCTGTTCCAGGACGTGGCCGCCATCCCCATCCTGGCCCTGCCGCCCGTGCTGGGCGCCGCCGCTGGCGAAGGCGCGGGCCACACGCCAGGCGAGATGGTGCTGGAGGTGCTGAAGATCGTCGGCGTGATCGCCGCCATCATCCTCGGCGGGCGCCTGCTGCTGCGCCCCGTGCTGCGCTGGATCGCCAAGAGCAACACCCCCGAAATCTTCACCGCCGCAGCGCTGCTGTTGGTGGTGGGCATTGCCTATCTGATGGTGCTGGTGGGTCTGTCGATGGCGCTGGGCGCCTTCCTCGCAGGCGTGCTGCTGGCCGACAGTGAATACCGCCGCGAGCTGGAGGCTGACATTGAGCCCTTCAAGGGCCTGCTGCTCGGGCTGTTCTTCATCGCCGTGGGCATGAGCATCGACTTCGGCGTGATCCTGCGCTCGCCCGGCCTCATGGCCGCCATCCTGGTCGGCTTTCTGGCGGCCAAGGCCGTGGTGATCTACACGCTGGCCAAGATCGTCGGCATCCCCTACCAGGAGCGGCCGGTGTTCACCCTGCTGCTTGCCCAGGGCGGCGAGTTTGCTTTTGTGGTGTTCCAGGCCGCCGCCGGTGCCAGCGTGTTCCCGGCCGAGACTGCCTCGCTGCTGATTGGGGCCGTGGCGCTGTCGATGCTGATCAGCCCGCTGCTGCTGGTGCTGCTGGACCGCGTGCTGCTGCGCCGCTATGCCCAGCTCAAGACCGCCACGCCCCAGGCCGAGGAAATCTCCGAGCCGCAAGAGGCACCCATCATCATCGCGGGCTTCGGCCGCTATGGGCAGATCGTCTCGCGCGTGCTGCTGGCCCAGGGCATCCCCACCACCGTGCTTGACCACAGTGTGGACATGCTGGAAGTGGCGCGCACCTTCGGCTACCGCGTGTTCTACGGCGACGCCACGCGGCTCGACCTGCTGCGCATCGCCGGGGCCGAACATGCGCGCATCCTGGTGGTGGCCGTGGACGATGCCGAGCAGTCCCTGCAGATCGCCAAGCTGGCGCGCGAACACTTCCCGCACCTGCAGGTCGTGGCCCGCGCGCGCGATGTGACGCACTGGAACAAGCTGCGCGACCTGGGCGTGACCCTGGTGCAGCGCGAGCTGTTCGAGTCCAGCCTGCAAAGCGCCCACACCGTGCTGGAGCTGATGGGCCTGCCCCCTGCGCAAGCCACCGCCATCACCCAGCGCTTTCGCACCCACAACATCGCGCTGGCCGACCGCATGTACCCGCACCACAAGGACCGCGCCAAGTTCATCGCCGTGGCGCGAGAAGGGCGCAACCAGTTTGCGGAGCAGATGGCGCGGGAGCGGCAGGAAAGTGCGGCGCTGCGTGCGGAAGCTGCTGCGTACCCGGGGTATGGCGAGGCGCAGGAGGCGGGGGAAGGGCATGAGCCAGAGCCTGCCAGCTCTCAGAATTCCAATAAAAATAGGCCCTAGCGCTTATCCATCAATCGCTATAAGCTATCTATTTAATAGCAAATCAACGCCCTCAGCCGTGCAGGCGGGTTCCGGTCAGGGCATGCACAGAGAAAGCCGTGTGGCCAAAGTGGCGCGCAAACTGCTTTCGCGCCAATTTTTTGGCGCGTAAAGTCTTTTCGCGCCACCAAGAGCCCCGTGCATGCCACGGTTCACGCCATACCAAAAGCTGAACAAACTCGTCAATTGGCCGCAGAGATCACCGGCCCGTTCGAGCAAGCCTTCTTATTGATGGTGCACCTGCCCTACCTTGATATCAGCGAGGCAGATATCAAGGAGCCCGGCGGAAGTCATCTGAGATTTAGTTATCGGTCGAGCTGGTGGAGCTTCTTGAAAGCCTTCAGCCCGAGGCTAAGCAATTCTTGTACGAACCCAACCTGAAACTTCGCGTCGTCGTAACGCGGCCCATAGTAGAACGAGTGGACGCCCTCGGAAACTTCCTCGAAGTGAACATTGGTGCTGAGCTCCGTGGCATGGGCGCCTGCCAAGCTGCTTCCGCGATAAACCATCTGGTACCAGTATTCCATGCCCACCTCGAAGGCAGCATCGAACACTTTCCACTCCTTCGCTCCGACGTCGCCCTTTGCGATCTTCTCAAGGCTCGCCTTGCGCTCTGGGGTCATTGCTGGGTACACACCTGGCTTCAGCAGGCCCCTAGCTTGCTTTGCCTTCTCAATACGATGATTGTCTTCAATGCGAGTGAGGTTCTCAGGCTTATCCCAAAGGGCGCATGCGAAAAACAGACATTCGTAGGCCATGCGAAGATTTGACCAGGCCGGACCATCCATGCCTTTCTCGACCAGGAACAACGTGACTTCGCAGTTCGACAACGCTCGCATCCACAGCGCGTTCCCTGCTAACCATCCTTTGCTTGCTTGAAGATGTTCCGGAGGGGGTTCCTGGCTTAGCTCAATAGCAGTTTCAAGAGCTGTACAAGCCCGAGAAATTTCTGTCGCGAGGTCGGCGCCGAGTGCTTTCTCTGGCTGGCGCAGCTGCCTTTTGCTCATAGGACCTCCGTATGTGAGATGGAACATTCCGGCTGAAAAGCTCAGCTTAAATCGGACGCGAAACACGACCCGACCGCACCAGCATTGCCATGTGCTCTCCCAACGCTTGGTCAGGGCCATGACCCTCGCCGCCTTCGGCTATAGCTTGCCCACCAAGACCCACCTCCAGCGCCCCCCATCCTCGTACAAGCCACGCCCGCTTGCACCCTCGCACCCACCACTAGGCAGCCCACACCAGCCCGACTTTGTTCCGACCGACATAAGGAAGGCGGCATAGCGAGCTGTGACTCCACCTTCCTCTACAAATATTCGCAAACGCGACTTATTCGCATTAAAATCCCCTCCTGCCAGCCAGCGTCCCGAAGAGTCACGCGAGCCAGCGCCTCCAGCGTTTGTCCGCCCCTCTTTTAACCGGGACTCCCATGTCTTCTCAGCCCTCGCGTGCGGTGTCGCCACGCTCCTCACTCGCTCGCCTTCGCTCGTCATCGCGCCCATCAGCCCGGCAGGCCACCTTCTTCGCCCTGACCCCACTGGCCCTTTGCCTCGCCCAGGCCGCCATGGCGCAACAGACCAGTGCACCGGCCGCAGCCACGGCCCCTCAGCTCCAAGAAGTCCGCATCAACGCTAGTACCGAAAAGGACATGGGCTTTGCCCCGGTGGAGGCGCAAACCGCCAGCAAGGCCCCCATGCGCCGGCTCGAAACCCCACAGTCCATCAGCGTGGTCACGCGCGAGCAGATGGAGTCGCGGCAGATCACCAACGTGCAGCAGGCGCTGCAGACCGTGGCGGGGGTGAGCCCGGTCAACTTTGGGCGCCGGGGTTTTGACGACATCAACATCCGGGGCTTTCGCTCCACCGAATCGATCCTGGTCGATGGCCTGGTGCAGAGCCCGGGCATGTGGGCCAAGCTGCAGCCCTATGGCTACGAGCGCTTCGAGGTGCTCAAGGGCTCGGCGTCGGTGCTGTATGGCCAGGTGCAGCCCGGCGGCATTGTCAATGCGGTGAGCAAGCGGCCCAAGAAAGAGGCACTGAGCGAAGTGGGCGTAGAGGTGGGCAGCTTTGGCCAGCGCACGCTGCAGGCCGATATCAACCGCCCGCTGTCCGAATCGGGCAAGACGGCGCTGCGCATCAATGCGCAGGTGTCCAACTCCGACGACCCCACCCAGTTCGTCTACCGCAAGGACCGGTGGTTTGCGCCGTCGCTCTCCATCGACCTGGGCGCGCAGACCGACCTGGTGCTGTTTGCCACCTACAGCCAAAGTGAATGGATGCGCCAGCAGGGCATAACGCCCTACGGCACGGTGCTGCCCAACCGCAATGGCACGCTGCCGGTCACGATGTTCACGGGCGACCCGAGCTTTGGCGTGTATGACGTGGAGAGCACCACGGTAGGCTATGCGCTGGAGCACAGGCTGTCGGAGGCCATGACCTTCCGCCAGAACGTGCGCTACGAAACTGAAAAAGGCACGGGCAACTTCATCTCCAACCTGGCGCTGCAGGCCAACCAGCGGCTGCAGAACCGCCAGGCGACGCGCCAGTACATCGACTACGACCTGCTGGCCACCGACACCTCGCTGCTGTCGCGCTTTGAAGCGCTGGGGGTGAAGCACCAGCTCGTGACCGGGCTGGACGCGCGCACAGGCCACTCTTACCAAGGCCAGCGCCGCTGCACCATTGGCGCACTCGACCTGTTCAACCCCGTCTATGGCATGGCTGCGACCTGCCCTGCCAACCTGACCAGCGACGCTCCGGAAAAGCTCAATGTGATGGGGCTCTATGCGCAAGACCAGATCAAGTTTGGCCAAGGCTGGACGGCCCTGGTGGGCCTGCGCCGCGACTGGTCCACCAATGAGATCAACGACCGTCTGGCCAAAAAGCAAACCCACCAGAAAGACAGCGCCACCACGCTGTCAGCGGGACTGGTCTATGAATTCAAGCCCGGCTGGTCTGCCTACGGCAGCTATGGCGAGTCGTTCCTTCCCGTATCGGGCCAGACCTTCAGCGGAGCCCCCTTTGTGCCGGAAACCGGCAAGCAGTGGGAGGCCGGCGTGAAGTACGAGGCCCCGGGCGGCCAGGTCACCGGCGCCCTCGCCATCTTCGACCTGGTGCGCGAGAACGTGACCACGGCCGATCCGGTGAACACCGGTTTCAGCGTTGCCACCGGCGAGCAGCGCGCGCGCGGCCTGGAGGTGGAACTGGGCGCAGACATGAAGAACGGCTGGAAGCTGACCAGCGCCTACACCTACACACAGACCAAGATCACACGCGACAACAACGCCGCCATCGTGGGCAAGCCGCTCAACCTCACGCCGCGCCACACGCTCACGGCCTGGGCAACCTACAAGCTGCCGCAATACCAGCGGGTGACGTTGGGCCTGGGAGGGCGCTATGTGAGCGAGCAGATCGGCTCCTACCCCTTCACCCTGCCGTCGTACTTTGTGGCCGATGCGTCCATCAGCTACGTGGGCGAGAACTACCGCGTGACAGCGGGCGTGAAGAACGTGTTCAACAAAGCGTATTACGACGGTGCGATCAACGCCAACGTGGTGTCGCCCTCCCTGCCGCGCAACTTCAGCCTGGGCGTGACGTACTTCTTCTGACGCAACGCCGCCACCCCGCCCCCGCGAGCCGACCATGACCAGCCAGCGCACCTTGAACCGCCTTTTCGTCCTGCACTCCTGGGCGGGCATCGTCACGGGGCTGCTGATGTTCATCGTGTGCTTCTCGGGCGCGGTGGTGGTGTTCAAGAACGAGATCGACCTGTGGGCCAACCCGTCGCTGGCCCAACTGCCGCGCTCTGACAAACCGGCATCGCTGGATGCGGTACTGACCCAGCTGCAAACCCGCTACCCCGGCGCCACGGTGGAGACCATCGCGCTGCCCGATGCCATCAATCCCAGCTACTTCGCGTTTGTGCGGGAGCGCGGGGCCCCGGCCAGCACGCGCACCAAGGTGGCCTTGCGCTCGGACACAGGCACGGTGGTGGGCCCGGTGGACAGCCAGCTGGGCCAGTACCTGCGCATGCTGCATGTGTTCCTGTTCTTCGGGCCACGCTGGATCGTGGGGTTTCTGGGCGTGGCGATGCTGGTGCTCATCGCCACGGGCATCGTCATCCACCGCAAGATCCTGGCCGAGCTGTTCACGCAGCGCTGGGGCCGCAGCTTTCGCGTGGTGATGTCGGACCTGCACAAGTCCGCAGGCATCTGGGGCCTGGGTTTTCATATCCTGATCGCCACCACGGGTGCCTGGATGGGCCTGGCGCCGCTGTTCGAGCAAGGCACCAAATACGTGACCACCAGCGCCAACGCCGCAGCCCCCAAGCCCGCGCGCAAAGTTGCCAGCGAAACCGCCGCGCCGGTGCCCATGCAATCGCTGGACGCGCTGTACGCCACCGCGCAGCAGGCCGTGCCAAGGCTAGAGGCGCGCTACGTGTCCCTGCGCCGCTGGGGCACCGACACCGCTGAAGCGAGCTTCACCGGTAACCTGAGCGGCCACCTGGTCAGCACCGCGCGGGTGGACATCAACGCCGCCACCGGCGCGCCCAAGAAGGTGCATGACCCACGCACAGCGGGCTTCTGGTCGCTGGTCAACGGGCTCATGGAGCCGTTGCACTTTGGCGACTTCGGCGGGCTGGCGCTCAAGTGGCTGTATTTCTTCTTGGGCATGACGCCCGCGTTTTTGTCGATCTCGGGCACGCTGATCTGGCTGGATGCACGGCAGCAGCGCAGGCGCGAGGCCGAGGCCACGCAGGGCCTATCGACCAACGGGGCCGCAGCGGCGGGGTGAGCCCCGCTTGCTTCGCTCCCGGTTTTTTCCTCTCTGCACTCCCCCGCTTTCCCTCGGCTCAGCACCATGCAACGCTTCTTCCTGGCCCTGCACGCCACCACGCCCGCCGCGCTCATCGTGGCGGTGTTTGTGCACCTGTGGGGGCCTGCGGGTCTGCCCCCGCTGGCGCAGCGGCCCGTGTGGTCGGTGTGGGCGCTCATTGGCGTGTGGCTGCTGCTGTCGGCAGCGGCGGCGTGGGCGCTGCGCACGGTGGCGCTGTGGCGCGTCTCGCTGGGTGGCGCAGGCGCGCTGCTGGCCGTGGCTGGTGTGGCCGGGCTGGTGCTGGGCAGTGCACAAGGCCCTGCCATGTTCGTCAGCTTGGTCGTCATGGGGCTGGTCTGTGGGGGCATCGCGGTTTTCATCGGGCCCCAGCGGGTTCAGGCGCACCGGCGCAAGGCGTCGCGGTCTGCGGCCGTGGCCCGACCGGGCTCTGCAGTGCACGCAACCACCGCCCACCCGCGCTGGCACCCACGCGGTTGGGCCCGCTGGGTGGGGTCAGCCCACTGGCCCTTCTGGCTGACCGGTGGGCTGGCAGTGGAATCCTTCCGCCTGGCCCACATCGTGGCGACCGAACCCGCACGGTCGTCGGGCATGCTGGGCCTGCTGCTCGCCTTCTTCGTGGCCCTGCCCGCTGCCACCTTGCGCCACTGGACGCCCCGCACCGCCGTGCTGCTGTGGGCACTGGCCGCGTTGGCCTATGGCGGCCTGGCGGCCAAGGCGGGGATGGTGCAGTGGGCCGTGGCGTCGGCGTTGTGTGCCCTGGCTGTGGGTGCACCGCTGCGGTGGCGCGCGCGGCGGGCGCTGCGCCGGCGGCGGGCGGGCCACGGGGCGCCGCACGCGCCCAACCCAGGGCCCGACCGCCACCCGCCGGAGGCTGCATGAACGAACTCATCGGCGCCAGCGCCGCGCTGGCCTCATTGATCGCACTGACCCGCTGGGCGCGCACCGTGCCCACCCGCGCCTGGGGCGACGGCACGCCCCCCCGCCACTGCGGCATCCCGGCGCGCCTGGGCTGTGGTTCTGGCTACCGTCGTGCTGCAGGCCCTCGCGGCCACCGCTGCGGCGGGGCCGGCGGCGGGGCTGGCGCTGGTGGTGGCGGCCTGGATGGTGCTGGGCTGGCTGCTGGTGCTGGCCATGAACCAATGGCCCGCCAGCAGCCTGCGCTGGGGACACCGCCTGGGCGCACTGGGCGGCACAGGCTGTTTGCTGGCGCTGGCCTGGCAGCTTCTTCGGGCGGGGGGCTTGGCGTCATGAAGCACCCCAGTTGCCCAAGAGCAGGGACATTGGCGGATTGTTTTTGAATAAAAACAGGCCCCAGCGCTTGATCAGCAAGCGCTATAAGCTATATTTTCAATAGCAAAAATTGACAGGCAGCGTGCTGCCAGCCCCTGCCCGCTCCCACAGCGCCACGGCACAATCGCGCCCATGGACCTGCCGCTCGACGCCCCCTGGATTCACACACTGCGCTTCACGCTGGAAGTGGCGGCCACCATCGCGTTTGCCCTGTCGGGCGTGATCATGGCCGCGCGCAAGCGGCTCGATGCCGTGGGCGTGTGTGTCGTGGCCTTTGTAGCCGCGTTTGGCGGGGGCACGCTGCGCGACCTGCTGCTGGACCAGCGGCCCTTCTTCTGGATCCGCCACACCGAATTCGTATGGGGCATTCTGGCGCTGTGCATCGGCGCCATGCTGTTCATGCGCCAGCGGCACTTTCAGCCCACCGAGCGCGCCATGCTGCTGCCCGACGCCATTGGCCTGGGCCTGTTTGCCGCCGTGGGTGTGGACATTGCCACCGCCATCGGCATGCCGCCCATCATCAGCGTGATGATGGGTGTGACCACGGGCGTGTTTGGCGGGGTGCTGCGCGATGTGTTGTGCAACGAGGTGCCCCAGGCCTTCAGCGACCATCGGCCCTATGCGCTGTGTGCGTTTGCCGGTGGCTGGGCTGACGTGGCGCTGCGCCAGCTGCAGGCGCCCGACTGGGCACCGCTGTTGGCCTGCGTGCTGCTCACGGCCGGGCTGCGCGGGCTGGCGTTGTGGCGCAACTGGGAGCTGCCCGCTTGGCGGGTGTGACCGGCCTGCGCATCGGCCTCGCCCCCTTCGGGCTGGCGCACCCGTGACAGCATGCTGAACCCAAGGCCCGCACACTGGGCCGGTTCGATACCAGGAGACACGCCCGATGACCACGCTTGCGCCCTCGCCCACCACCCTCGCCCCCACTGCACTCATCGACAGCGACGCCCCTGCCGTGCAGGCCTTTGCAGAGCAACACGCGCAGGGCGCCACCGACCGCGAGCGCGCCGTGGCCCTGTACCTGGCCGTGCGTGACGGCTTTCGCTACGACCCCTACCGCATCGACCTCTCGCCCCAGGGCATGGCAGCCAGCACGGTGCTGGCCAACGGCCACGGCTGGTGCGTGCCCAAGGCCGCGCTGCTCACCGCCGTGTGCCGCTCGGCGGACATCCCGGCGCGCATGGGCTTTGCCGATGTGCGCAACCACCTCAGCACCGAGCGCATGCGAGAGACGATGAAGACCGACCTCTTCATCTGGCACGGCTACACCGACATCTGGCTGGATGGCGCCTGGCGCAAGGCCACGCCCGCGTTCAACATCGAGCTGTGCGAGCGCTTTGGGCTGCTGCCGCTGGAGTTCGATGGCGAGAACGATTCGATCTACCACCCGTTCGACAAATCCGGCGCGCGCCACATGGACTATGTGCACCAGCGCGGCACGTTTGACGACATGCCGCTGACGCAGATCGTGGCGGACTTTCGCACGGTGTACAGCGGCTGGCTGCCCGAGGACGGCGCCACCCACAGCAGCCTGGAGGGCGCCAGCTTTGCGCAGGATGTGGAGAAGGAGGCCCGCGCATGAGCAGCCACGCCGAGATCCCACCGGGCTTTGCGCCGCTGCAGTCCGGCGGCCCGTTCATCCAGCACAACGGCCCGCTCTACCTGCGCCACGAAGGCAGCGTGGTGCAGTTCGGCTTTCGCGTGGAGCGCCGCCATGTGAACCCCATGAACAACCTGCACGGCGGCATGATGGCCAGCTTTTGCGACATGCTGCTGCCGCTGTCGGTACACCGCAAAAGCGACCAGGTGGCCGACCGTTTCCTGCCCACCATCAGCCTGCAGATCGACTACCTGGCCCCTGCCCCGCTGGGCGCCTGGGTGCAGGGCGAGGCCGAGCCGCTGCGCGTCACGCGTTCGCTGGTGTTTGCTCAGGGACTGGTGACGGCCGATGGCGAGCCCTGTGCGCGGGTGAGCGGGGTGTTCAAGATCGGGCCTGCGGTGCCCAGCGACGCGGTGGAGTGAGCCCTGTAGGCCCGGCATGGCGGCGCGTAGCAGCACGTCATTGTGCTGATTGCCCCCTTGTTGCATGACAATGCCGACAGCTCAGCACCATTTAATTCATAGATATTATTTTTTATCGCATTAACACGCATCTATGAATAATTTATACCATTCAGCCCTTGCCCTCAGTCACCTGCAAATAATTCATAGATGTTCAAAAATTCCTTCTTGAACTAATATCTATGAATGCCATCTCAAAACACCAAGCCCGCTGACTACCCCCAGGCGGTCCTCCAGCAGATCGCGTTGCTCGCGCAGAACATCGTGATTGCACGCAAGCGCCGCAAGGAAACACAAGCCCAGTGGGCCCAGCGGCTGGGCGTGTCGCAGCCCACCATGGCGCGCATCGAGCGCGGCGACCCATCGGTGTCCATGGCGTCGTATGTGATGTGCATGTGGCTCATCAACCAGGCCCAGGGGCTGGCCGACCTGATTGCACCGCAGAACGACCTCACATCGCTGGAGCAGGAGGTAGCCAAAGCCCGCCCCCGGCGCGCTGCACAGAAGACGGCGCAGAAAGACGCAAAGACGCCAGCAAGCAACGCAAAGCCTGCCGCCTTGCCGCCCGTCTCCAAAACCAACGCACCTGCCCACTTGGGGACCGTGCACGTTGCCGAAGAGATGAAGGGCTCCTTCGAGGAAGCAAGCCCTGCCAAACCAACCATTGGGGCCGCGCAGAAGGTCGCTGGACTGGGCCCCGAAGAACAGATCCGGCAAGCCATTCGAGTTACAGGACTCGGCGCGCCAAAGCGCCAGCCCAACAGCACCGCCGCAGGCCTGGCCGCACTGATCGCGGGCCAGAAGAAAGCGCGGCCATGAGCCAGCAGCACCACGCGCAGCAGGTCACGCCGCGCTCCTATGTGCCGCACGACGCGCTGTATGTCTGGACGCTGGTCAACCCCGCCCAGCCGGTGCTGACCGGGGCGGTGGGTTTGTCGCAGCTGGTGCCCAACTGCGCCACTTTCAGCTACGCCACAGACTGGTGGCAGTTTGCGCTGAGCGAAGACCTGCCCCTCATCGCAGGCCAGACGTTCAGCGCAGGCCACAAGGACAGCGCGCCCGGCGCCATCGACGATGCGCGGCCAGACCGGTGGGGCGAGCGCATCATCCGCCACATCGACCGCCCCGCGCGCCTTTCGATTCTGGAGATGCTGCTGTTCGCTGGCGACGACCGCTTTGGCGCGTTGGGCATCTCCACCTCGGCCGACCACTACATCCCGCGCCGCATCGGGCCGTATCCGCAACTGCGCGATCTGGAGGCCATGGTGCGGGCAGTGGAAGACGTGCAGTCGCAAGCCCCGGTCACACCAGAAATTCAGCGGCTGGTGCAGCCCGGCGTGACGCTGGGCGGCGCACGGCCCAAGGCGCTGCTGCAAACCGACAGCGGGCCCTGCGTCATCAAGTTCAGCGAGCTGGACGACACCGTGGACACACCCCTCATCGAACACGCCACCATGACGCTGGCAGCCCTGGCAGGCATCCACGTTGCCAGCACGGGTGTGCTGCCCATTCCATCGTGGCGGGGCCGGGGGCCGCAGCGCCATGCGCTGACCATCCAGCGGTTTGACCGGGTGCAGATGGGTGCCCTGAGCCTGCGCGTGCACTGCATTTCTGCCAAGACCGCCCTGGCAGCGGCAGGGTTGACCGAAAGCTACGGCGCATTGGCCACCGTGCTGCTGCGCCAGGCGCACCCCGACCGGCAAAAGGCGCAGCGCGAAGAGCTGTTTCGGCGCATGGTGTTCAACATCCTCATGGACAACACCGACGACCACGAGCGCAACCACTGCCTGCGCCTGGGCTTTGACGGCTACTACGACCTGGCCCCCGCGTTCGACGTGGTGCCCACGCTGCAGAACATGGGCTACCAGGCCATGGTGGTGGGCCAGCACGGCGCGCAGTCCACGCTGGACAACGCGCTGACCGACCTGAGCGAATTCGGTCTCACCCGCGCCCGGGCCATCGGGTTGATTCAGGAGGTTGCTCACGCGATAGAGCAATGGCCGCTGCATTTTGCGCAGCACGGCGTCTGCGCGGCCGACATGGAACAGCTCGCGGCGAGCATCGACCGCGATGCACTCAAGGACCAGCGCAAAGCATTCTGCTGAGCCTGCTGCCGTATAGCTCAGTCAGTGGCCATCTACGCCCAGCGTCCCCACGACGTACTCCACAAACCGCGCCAGCTTGGGCAGCTGCCTCCTGTCGGGCGCATAGACCAGCTGCACGGGCCGCGGCGCGGGCAGGCAGGGCTGCATCACGGGCACCAAGGCGCCGCTGGCCAGATCGTCAGCCAGTAGCACCTCGGGTTGCATGATCAGGCCCAGGCCGCGCAGCGCCGCCTGGCGCAGGCCGTCGCCCTGGTTGCAAGTCAGGCGGGCGTTCTCAGGCCAGAAGAACTCCTCGTCACCGTCGCGCAGCGTCCATTCCACGCGGCGCTGCCACACCGAGTGGCTCAGGCACTGGTGCCGGGCCAGGTCGGCCGCGCACTCGGGCGTGCCGTGGCGCTGCAGGTAGGCGGGTGCCGCAGCAATCACCATGCGGTAGGGTCGCAGCGGGCGCGCCACCAGGCCTTCATTCACCACCTGGCCAATGCGCACGGCCAGGTCAAAGCCTTCTCCGCCCAAGTCCACCACGCTGTCGGTCAGCTGCAAATCCACGCGCACCTGCTCGTGGCGCTGCAAAAAGTCGGCCACCAGCGGTGCGATCACATGATTGCCCAGCGTGAAGGGCGCGCTCACCCGCAGCAGGCCCTGCGGCACGGCGCGGCTGCGCTCCACGGCCGATTCGGCCCATCGAACCTGCTCCAGCACGCGTTTGCTGTCGTCGTAGAACGCGGCGCCCACCTCGGTCAGGCTGTTCTGGCGCGTGCTGCGCTGGAACAGGCGCGCGCCCAGGTGGGTTTCGAGCTGCTGAATGTGCTTGCCCACCATCACCGCCGATATCTGCAGCTGCCGCGCGGCGGCCGCAAAGCTGCCCGCCTCCACCACGGCCACCATGACTTCCATATTGCGCAGCTTGTCCATGGCTCCTGGATATTCCTAATCAATAGTTAGCACAAGCATAACTTGCAGGCACTTTATGCATTGATTGATTAGCAAAAGAATCGGACTGTCAGTTCTTCATCAACCCTTTTTGACACCCAAGGAAAACACCATGTCCAAGATTCTTCTCATCGGCGCCAGCGGCACCATCGGCCAGGCCGTGCAGGCCAACCTGGGCGCACGCCACGACGTGATCACCGTGGGCCGCAACAGCGGCACGTACCGCACGGACTTCTCGCAGCTAGGCGCGGTTGCCCACCTGTTCGAGGCTGTGGGCAAAGTCGATGCCATCGTGAGCACCGCAGGCAACCTGCACTTTGGCCCGCTGACGGAAATGACTGCCGAGCAGTTCAACCTGGGCCTGCAGGACAAGCTCCTGGGCCAGGTGCAATTGGTTTTGATCGGCCAGAAGTACCTGACCGATGGCGGCTCCATCACGCTGACGGCGGGCATCCTGTCGATCGAGCCCATCCGCAACGGCGCCAATGCCACGGCGGTGAACGCGGCCATCGAGGGCTTTGTGGCCGCTGCCGCCATTGAGCTGCCGCGCGGCCTGCGCATCAACGCCGTGAGCCCCACCATCCTCACCGAATCCGTGGGCGTGTACGGGCCGTTCTTCCCGGGGTTCGACACGGTGTCTGCCGAGCGCGCCGCGCGCGGCTACCAGCGCAGCGTGGAAGGGGCGCAGACGGGGCGGGTGTACCGGGTTCAGTGAGCCAGACCACCTGGATTTGAAAGAAAAATAGCTGCTGCCGCCCGTCGAACAGGCGGCAGCAGCTATCAATTGGGTAGCTGCAGTGATCGAAGGTGCAGATCAGTCGAGACTTGCGCCCGACTCCTTCACCACCTTGCCCCACTTCACCGACTCGGCCTGGATGAAGGCGGCGAACTGCGCGGGCGTTTCGCTCATGGCTTCCGCGCCCTGGTCATTGATCTTCTTCTTCACATCGGCCTGGTTCAGCACCTTGACCAACGCGGTGTTCAGCTTGGCCAGCACTGGCGCGGGCGTGCCTGCGGGGGCAAACATGCCGAACCACGACGTGGCTTCGTAGCCCGCCACACCCGCTTCGGCGATGGTGGGCACGTTGGGCAGCTCGGGTGAGCGCTTGGCGGTGGTCACGGCAATGGGCACCAGTTTGCCGCTGCGAACATGCTGGATGGCAGAGGGCATGTTGTCGAACATGATACCGATCTGGTTGCCCAGCAGGTCGGTGACAGCGGGTGCGCTGCCCTTGTAGGGCACGTGCACCATGTCCACCTTGGCCAGGCTCTTGAACAGCTCGCCTGACAGATGGATGGAGCTACCGCTGCCCGACGAACCGAAGTTGAGCTTGCCGGGGTTGGCCTTGGCGTAGGCAATCAACTCAGGCACCGTCTTGAACGGCTGGGCGGGGTTGGCCACCAGCAGGTTCGGCACATTGGCCACGCGGGTCAGCGGCGCGAAGTCCTTCACGGGGTCAAACGGCATCTTCTTGTACAAGCTGGCATTGATGGCGTGCGTGCCCACTGTGCCCATGAACAGCGTGTAGCCGTCCGCCGGGGCCTTGGCAGCCATGGAGCCGCCAATGTTGCCGCCCGCGCCTGCGCGGTTGTCGACGATGACGGACTGGCCGAGTTCGGTGGTCAGCGCCTGGCCGATGATGCGCGCCAGGATGTCGGTGGTGCCGCCTGCGGCAAAGGGCACGACGATGGTGACGGGCTTGCTGGGGTAGGTCTGGGCCAGCGCAGCGCTGCTGCCCAGCAGGCCAGCCCCTGCGATAGCGGCGCAGGCAGCGGCCGACAGCGCGAAGCGGCGGGTGGTGTGGATGGAACGGGTCATGGTTTGTCTCCTTCAAGAAGGTGGATGAATGAATGGGTCGGTGCCACCAGTGCTGCGTTAGTCCGCGTCTGGCCGCGCCATGGCCTCAACCGGGCGCAGAGGCCTCCGGGCGAGAACGGGGGTGCACCCCTTGCGGGGCGGCAGGGAAGATCAGTTCAGGTTGCTAAACCGGCGCCACTCCCAGCGTGGTGCCGCCGCACACGTACAGCACCTGCCCGGTCACGAAACCGTTGTCGGGCGAGAGGAAAAACAGCGCGGCACGGGCCACGTCTTCGGCGGTGCCCATGCGGCCTACCGCAATGCTTTTGAGGATGCGCTCGGTCTGCGGCGCGCCCTCGGGGTTGCTCTGGCGGAAGAGTTCGGTGGCGATGGGCCCGGGGCCGATGGCGTTGACGGTGATGCCGTCACGCCCCAGCTCCATGGCCAGCGTGCGTGTCAGCCCGATCAGTCCGGCCTTGGTGGCCGAGTAGACGATGCGCTCACCTTTGCCCAGCGCGGCGCGCGACGACATGTTGACGATGCGGCCCTGACCGCTGGCGCGCAGCGTGGGCAGAAAGGCCTGCACCAGCAACATGGGCGCACGCAGGTGCAGACCTACCACGTCGTCGAGCTGCGCCGTGGTGGCGGTGTCGATGGTGCCGGGGCGCGTGGCGCCGGCGTTGTTCACCAGTGCGGTGACGTTGTGCTTGGCGGCGATCTCGGCAGCGCGCTCGCGGGTCGACGCTTCGTCGGTCAGGTCGCCCTGGTACGAGGTGAGTTGCGGGTGGCTCCACGTGGGCAGCACGTAGTCCAGGTTGACCACGGCGTGGCCCTGGGACAGCACGGCTTCGGCAATCGCGCGGCCGATGCCGTTGCTGGCGCCGGTAACGACGGTGACCGGTGTCGGGTTGCTCTCAATCACGGTCACACGCGCTCCAGGATCACAGCAATGCCCTGCCCCACGCCGATGCACATGGTGCACAGCGCGTATTGGCCAGCGTGCTCGTGCAGGCGGTTGACGGCGGTGGTCACCAGGCGCGCACCGCTGGCGCCCAGGGGGTGGCCCAGCGCAATGGCGCCGCCCCAGGCATTCACACGGGCGTCGTCGTCCTTGATGCCCAGCGCGCGCAGCACGGCCAGGCCTTGCGCGGCGAAGGCTTCGTTGAGTTCGATCACGTCCATGTGGTCTATGGTCAGGCCCGTCTGCGCCAGCACCTTGAGCGTGGCGGGCGTGGGGCCAAAACCCATGATGCGCGGCGCCACACCAGCCACGGCCATGCCCACCACGCGGGCGCGGGGCTTGAGGCCATATTTGGCAGCATTGGCCTCGTCGGCCAGCAGCAGCGCGCAGGCGCCGTCGTTCACGCCGCTGGCGTTGCCCGCCGTCACCGTGCCATCGGGCCGCACCACACCCTTGAGCTTGGCCAGCGCTTCCAGGCTGGTCTCGCGCGGGTGTTCGTCCTGGCTCACGATGATCGCGTCGCCCTTTTTTTGCGGGATGTGCACCGGCACGATCTCGCGCGCCAGATGCCCGGCCTGGATGGCGGCCACGGCGTTGAGCTGGCTGCGCAGGGCCATCTGGTCCTGGGCTTCGCGCTCAATCTTGAAGTCGGTGGCCACGTTCTCGGCGGTTTCGGGCATGGAGTCCACGCCGTACTTTTCCTTCATCAGCTTGTTGATGAAGCGCCAGCCGATCGTCGTGTCATACACCGCGTTGTTGCGGCTGAAGGCCGACTCTGCCTTGGGCATGACAAAGGGGGCGCGGCTCATGCTCTCCACGCCGCCCGCGATCATCAGGCCCGCCTCGCCCGCCTTGATGGCGCGCGCTGCGGTGCCCACGGCGTCCAGGCCCGAACCGCACAGGCGGTTGATGGTGGCGCCGGCCACGTCGATGGGCAGGCCCGCCAGCAGGCTGCTCATGTGGGCCACGTTGCGGTTGTCTTCACCGGCCTGGTTGGCGCAGCCATAGAGCACGTCGGTGACGGCGGCCCAGTCCACGCCGGGGTTGCGCTCCATCAGCGCCTTGATGGGGATGGCGCCCAGGTCGTCGGTGCGCACGCTGGAGAGCGCGCCGCCGTAGCGCCCGAAGGGGGTGCGGATGGCGTCGCAGATGAAGGCTTGGCGTTGAGCTTGGCTCATGGTTTTGTCTCCTCGTTTCTGGGGGTTGGATTCGGTCAGGCGGCGGGGCGGATGGGCAGGCCCACCAGTTGCTCCAGCTCAGGCAACCGCAGGCCGGGCGCGGTGTCGATGAGCTGCAGCCCGGTGGGTGTGCAGGCCAGTGTGCACAGATCGGTGTAGATGCGCTTCACGCACGCGACACCGGTGAGCGGGTAGGTGCATTGCGTCACGATCTTGCTCGCGCCCTGCTTGGTCAGCAGGTCCATCATCACCCAGGTCTGCTTGGCGCCGATGGCCAGGTCCATGGCCCCGCCCACGGCGGGGATGGCGCCGGGCTCGCCCGTGCTCCAGTTGGCCAGGTCGCCCGTGGCGCTGACCTGGAAGGCGCCCAGCACACAGATGTCGAGGTGCCCGCCGCGCATCATCGCGAAGCTGTCGGCGTGGTGAAAGTACGCGCCGCCGGGCAGCAGCGTGACGGGCTGCTTGCCCGCGTTGATCAGGTCATAGTCCTCCAGCCCCGCAGCGGGCGCCGGGCCCATGCCCAGGATGCCGTTTTCGCTTTGCAGGATGACCTCGCGGCCTGCCGGGATGTGATTGACCACCAGGGTCGGCTGACCGATGCCCAGGTTGACGTAGGCGCCGTCGTGGATGTCTTGCGCCACGCGCTTCGCCAGTTCTTCTTTACTACGCTTTTGATAGCTGCTCACGCTTTATCCTTGTGCGGTAGGTGCCGATTTCATGCCGATTTCTTGAAACCACCCGCCTGCGTGGCCGTGCGGTCGATCTTGACCACATGGCTCACGTAGATGCCAGGGGTGACGATGGCCTCGGGGTCGAGCGCGCCCAGTTCCACCACCTCGTGCACGGCGGCAATCGTGGTCTTGGCAGCCGTGGCCATCACGGGGCCAAAGTTGCGCGCCGACATGCGGTAAGTGAGGTTGCCCCAGCGGTCGCCCTTCTCGGCCTTGATCAGGGCCACGTCGCCGTGGATGGGGTATTCGAGCACGTAGTGCTTGCCATTGATCTCGCGCGTTTCCTTGCCCGCAGCCAGTTCGGTGCCATAGGCCGTGGGGCAGAAAAAGGCGCCGATGCCCGCGCCCGCAGCGCGCAGGCGCTCGGCCAGGTTGCCCTGGGGCACCAGTTCCAGCTCCAGCTTGCCGCTGCGGTACAGGTCGTCGAACACATAACTATCAACCTGGCGCGGAAAGCTGCAGATGATCTTGCGCACTTTGCCCGCCTTGAGCAGCGCGGCCAGGCCCTGGTCGGCATTGCCGGCGTTGTTGTTGACCACCGTGAGGTCACGCGCCCCCTGGGCGATGAGGCCATCGATCAGCTCGCCCGGAATGCCGGCCGTGCCGAACCCGCCAATCAACACCGTGGCACCATCCTTCACCCCCGCGAGGGCCTGGGCCACCGAGTCTGCCAATTTGTTGATCATTGCAACGCTTTCTTGGTTTCTCTGTTGTCTCTTTGAAATTTGTTCGCATATAGAACAAATGTTCGCTTAAAGAATTATAGTTGGCATACGTATGAATTCCCAAACCCCTGAAGCCAAAGACCCCAAACCGAGCGACAGCTATGTGCAGTCGTTCGCGCGCGGGCTGGAGGTGATCCGCTCGTTCAGCGCGGCCACACCGCAGCAAACCTTGAGCGAAGTCGCCGTGCAGACTGGCCTGACCCGCGCAGGCGCGCGCCGCATCCTGCTCACGCTGCAGACGCTGGGCTATGTGGAGACGGACGGCAAGCTGTTTCGCCTGAGCCCGCGCATCCTGGACCTGGGGTTTGCGTACCTGTCTTCGCTGCCCATCTGGAACCTGGCCGAGCCGGTGATGGAGGACCTGGTGGAAGAGGTGCGCGAGTCGTCATCGGCCGCCGTGCTCGACGGCCTGGACATCGTCTATGTGCTGCGCGTGCCCACCCACAAGATCATGCGCACCACGCTGGGCGTGGGCTCGCGCCTGCCCGCGTGCTGGACGTCCATGGGCCGCATGCTGCTGGCGGGGTTGCCGGACGACGAACTGCAGGCCCGGCTGCAAGGCCACCCCATGCAGCGTTTTACCGAACACACCACCACCGATGTGGATGCACTGCTGGCCCATATCCGCCAGGCGCGGCAGCAGGGCTGGTGCCTGGTAAACCAGGAACTGGAAGAGGGTTTGATATCGATTGCTGCGCCGTTGACCAACCGCACGGGGCAGACGGTGGCGGCGCTCAACATCAGCGGCCAGGCCAATCGCACGAGTGCGGCGGTGATGCAGGAGACGCTGCTGCCTGCACTGCTGAGCGCGGCCCGGACCATCTCGCGGATGATGGGCGCACCGAGGGGATGATGAAGGGAGGAAGGCACACCGAGAAGAGCCGGTGATCACCCTCGCAACGAGCAGCCCGTGCTAAAGCACCGACTCCCGTCTTCGTTGGAGAGGGCAAGAACCGGAGTCGTAACCCCAGTCGCTCGCCATGACAGGTGAAATCAGTTCTTGCGAAACCCCAGCACCAGCACCACGCCGCCCAGCACCATCGCACCCAGGCTCATCCACTGGGGGATATTGACGGATTCTTTTTCCTTCACGGTGAGCTCCAGCGGGCCCAGCTTGGCTTGGGTGGTGTCCTTGGTAAAGCTGAAGCCGCCGGTCAAAAACCCGGCCAGCCCCACCACCAACAACAGCACACCAACGATTCGCATTGCATTCATGACACTTCTCCCGATGCCGGGTTTGGAGGACTGCGACAAAGTGGACCCGGCTCCCGACCTTTGCGCCAGCCCAATGTAGGTGCGCCAGCGCAGGGCCAGCGTAGGACGCCGCCCCGGCGCGATGTAGCAGGCGGGCGCGATCCGAACCGCCTTCCCCTGTGCGCTCCAGGCTCTTGCCCTGCGTGCTACCCTCACGCCCCATGTTCAGCCCCTCCCAAGCCGATGTGCGCCGCTTTCTGTGCGGTGTGCACGCCAAGACCCAGAGCGGCGCCCCCATGGAAGCCATCGAGACGCTGGCCAGCCTGTGGATCGCCGAGCACCCCGAGTACCACGCCGACCTGTCCGACGCCGATGCGGCCGTGGCCCGCAACTACGACGAAACACCGGGGCAGACCAATCCCTTCCTGCACCTCTCGATGCACCTGTCCATCAGCGAGCAGTGCAGCATCGACCAGCCGCGCGGCATCCGCCAGGCGGTGGAGCTGCTGACGGCACGGCTCGACTCCTTGCACGACGCGCACCATGCCGCCATGGACTGCCTGGGCGAGATGCTGTGGGAGAGCCAGCGCGCAGGCCGTCCGCCCGATGGCGACGCCTACATCGCCTGCGTGCAGCGGCGCGCCACACGGGACTGACCACCCACGCTACGTCCGCTGGCCGGTCACAATAACTTGAACGCCAGCACCGCCACCATGGTAGGTGGCAAGGCACCCAGCAGCAGCCCCAAGGGGTGGATGGCGTTGTCAGCGAACTTCTCTTTCAGGATTGCCGCGCCTGCGGGGTTGGGTGCATTGGCAATCACAGTCAGCCCCCCACCCGTTACTGCACCCGCCACCAACGCGACCTTGAACTCGTCGCTCAGGCCTTCGACCAAAGAGCCCAGGTAGGTCAGTGCAGCGTTGTCTGTGAAGGCCGTGAGCGCCGCAGCACCAAAGAACACGGCGTTGGCATCCATCTTCATGAGCACCGGCTGCAGCCACCACTGCTGCAAACCACCCAGCACCACCAGCCCGGCCAGGAAGAAAGCCACCAGCAAGGCCTCGCGCAGGATCAGCGGGTTTTGGTGGCGCTGGTAGGCCGTGGTGAACCCCATGAAAAACAGGAACAGGCCCATGAAGACTGCTGGGTGGTGCGCAAACAGCACGACAAGCCCCAGGAATACCAGATGCACCAGCATCACGGACACAGGCACGGGCGCCTCGTCCGTCGTGATCTTGCGTCCCATGTGCCCCACCTGTTGGCGAAACAGCAGCGTGGCGATACCGGCGTTGACCACCACCGCGACGGCCGCCTTCCAGCCAAAGTTGGACACCATGAACCACAGGTCCCAGTTCCACTGCGCCGCCACCATGAGCACCGGTGGCGCGGCGAACGGCGTGAGGGTGCCGCCGATCGAGATGTTGACGAACAGCACGCCAATGGTCGAATACTTGAGCTTGTTCGACAAAGGCTGCGAAAACAGGATGTCACGCAGCATCAGTGCCGCCAGCGTCATCGCAGCAGGCTCGGTGATGAAGGAGCCCAGCAGCGGAACGGCCGACAACACCACAAAGTACATCGCCACACCGCGCTGAAAAGGCATGCACCTTGCCAACACCCGCACCGCGGAGCCAGCCATCTGAAGAATCGGCCGTGTAGCCGCAATCACCATGATCGCGAACACAAACAGCGGTTCGGTGAAATTGCGCGAGTCCAGGTAGGCCGTGGCCTCCTGCTTGCCGCTGATGGAGAACATGAACAGCATGAGCACCAGCGCCCAGAAGCCGAAGACCACCTCGACCTCGCCCAGCAAATGCCAGATGCCCGCATGCTTGGGCTGCGTATGCGCGAGGCGTTCGAAATACTTGGTGGAGAAGGTGTGGAGGATGGCCAGGCCGAACAGGACGGCACCGATCACCTGGATCAGGGTGGGAGAGGAGTTCATGGGTCGCAGAAAAACCGCGTGGCGGCCCGACCAGCGCATGAACCTGCCGGGCCACCATGGCGCCGACACCCAACTTCCATTTTACCGTTGCACAACGGCGGCTCCGTGTAGGCGCAGCGCGCTTGGAACACCGCTCACGGCATACACACAACCATGCACCCTACTCGGGAGTCGCGCTTTCCAGACAATGCGGGCACCGTACCCGGAGGCACCATGCACAGTCACCCATCCGCACAACCCTTGTCTTCACCGCCCCCTGCGCCGATCCCTGGTCCCGTGGCCTGGCTGGGCTATGGTGGCCTGCTGCCGTTTGTGGCACTGGCGGCTGGGGGCCTGTGGGCACCCAGCACGCCCTGGTGGAGCGCGGCGCTACTGGCCTATGGCGCGGTGATTCTGAGCTTTGTGGGAGCGCTGCACTGGGGCTTCGCCATGGCGCTGAGCGGCCTCAGCACCGCCGAGCGCACACGCTGCTTTGTGTGGAGTGTGGTGCCATCGCTGATGGCCTGGCCTGCGACGCTGTTACCCCCAGCGGGAGGGGCAGCGCTGCTGGTGACAGGCTTTGTGGCGCACCTGGTGCAAGACCATCGGCTGGCCGCACGCACATCGCTGCCGGCGTGGTACCTGCCGCTGCGCTGGCGCCTGACAACCACGGCCTGCGTGTGCCTGGCCGTTGGCGCCATGGCCGCCAGCCGCTGACGATTCGATGGCCCAGCAAAAAGCCCGCCGAAGCGGGCTTTTTATCAACGGTGTGACCCGTCCTACCCAGCGTTGACACGTGGACCTTTCAAAAGGGCATGTGTCATGGAATCGAGTGTCAAACGCACGCAGCGCGACTACACGCTGGCCTTTAAATTGGCGGTGGTGGAGCAGGTAG
>NZ_JAMXAX010000097.1 GCF_023913775.1 Acidovorax facilis | reverse complement strand
ACGCGCAGGCCTTCGAGCGGCAGGCGGGGGGATGGTGGGGTGGCGGGTGTGTCGTCGTTCATGTTCAGGGCGTTCCGAAAAGGGGTTCAGGCGGTTGCTGCTTCGTGCAGCGCGGCAGGTGCGGCATTCTGCGGCAGCCCGGCCTGCCACAGCGTGCCATGCAGGGTCTCGCCCGCCAGCCATCCGGCCACGCGCTGGCGCAGCGCGAGCAGCGCAGTCACATCGATGCCGGTGGCGATGCCCATGCGATCCAGCATGAACACCAGGTCTTCGGTGGTGACGTTGCCGCTGGCGCCCGGCGCGTGCGGGCAGCCGCCAATGCCCGCCAGACAGGCGTCGAAGCGGGTGATGCCTGCCTGCCAGGCGGCATAGACGTTGGCCAAGCCCATGCCGCGCGTGTCGTGGAAGTGCGCGCAGGCCAGGCGGTCGCCCACCAGCGCACGCGCTTTGCCAAACAGGCGGGCGACCGAGGCCGGGTCGGCATAGCCCACGGTGTCGGCCAGGCTCACGCGGTCGGCGCCCGCATCCAGCAGCGCTTGCATCAGGCGCAGCACCTCGCTCTCGGCCACCTCGCCCTGCAAGGTGCAACCAAAGGCCGTTCCCACGCCACCTTCGATCAATGTGCGGCTGCCGCTGGCATCGCGCAGCGCGCGGATGTGGGCCACCTCGGCCACCACCTCGTCGGGCGTCTTGCGCAGGTTGGCCAGGCTGTGGGCGTGGCTGGCAGACAAGGGCACCACCATCAAGTCAGCGCCCTGCTCCAGCGCGCGTTCGGCGCCTTTGTAGTTGGGCACGAGCACCGAGGCCACCAGGCCCGGCAGGGTTTTGGCGTGGGCCAGCACCTCGGCCGTATCGGCCAGCTGGGGCAGCAGCCGGGCGGGCACGAAGGAGCCCACCTCGATCTCGCGCTGGCCAGCGGCGTAGGCGGCGTTGATCCAATCGATCTTGTGCGCGGTGGAGACCACGGTGGCAATGCTTTGCAGGCCGTCGCGCAGACCCACTTCGCGGACGGTGGCACGCGCCGGGGTGGTGGAAGCGGTAGAGGGGGTAAGCACTGCGTTGTCTCCGGCGGGTGGTGTTCTGCCGTCGATTCTAGAAATTCCCAACAGAATCAGAAAATACATTTTGGAAGCCATATGATTCCAAACAGGAATATCAAACACCTGGAGACGAGCCCATGCGCGATCTGGACCTGCAGACCCTGCGCCTCTTTGCCGCCGTGTGCGAGCAGCGCAGCATCGCGCGCGTGGCCGAGCAGGAGTCCATCGTGGGCTCGGCCATCAGCAAGCGGCTGGCGCAGCTGGAAGACACCGTGGGCACGCCCCTGCTACTGCGCAAACGCCGTGGCGTGGTGCCCACCCCGGCGGGCGAAACCCTGCTGGAGCACGCGCGCACCATGCTGGCCAGCGTGGGCCAGATTGAACGCGACATGGCGGCCTATGCCACCGGCACGCGGGGACATGTGCGCATGCTGGTCACGGCCTCGGTGATGGCCGAATCACTGGCAGACGACGTGGCCGCTTTTCTGCAAGATCCGGCGCACCGCGACATCCAGGTAAGCCTGGAGGAGCGCGTGAGCCCGGACGTCGTACAGGGCATCCGCGACGGCAGTGCCTCCATCGGCATCTGCTGGGACGCGGCCGACCTGACAGGCCTGGAAACCTGCGGCTACCGTACCGACCACCTGGCCGTGGTGGCCCATGCGCTGCACCCGGTGGCCCAGCACCAGAGCGTGCGTTTTGCCGACGTGCTGGACCATGAATTCGTCAGCATGCCCGCACTGAGCGCCGTGCAGGTGTTGCTGGCGCGCGCTGCGGCCGTGGAGGGAAAGATGCTGGCGCACCGGGTGCTGGTGTCCAACTTCGATGCGGCACTTCGGGTGGTGCGGGCCAACCTGGCCATCAGTGTCGTGCCGCGCGAAGTGGCCCTGCCTTTTGCCCAGACTGCGCCCATCCGGGTGGTTCCACTGAGCGACCCTTGGGCCCGGCGGCGCTTCGCCATCTGTTACCGCAGCGCCCAGATGCTGGCCCCGGCCGCACAGTTGCTGGTCAGCCATCTGGCAGGGCTGGGCCGTCAGGAATGACCGACTAGGAGCCTATCAGGTATGGCGAATGGACCGCAGCAGTCCATTTTTCGCTTTCGACGCTCTAAGTCCTACAGGCTCCTAGAACCGTGGCCCTACCGCAACAGTTTGACTTGTAACACAGGTTTTTCGGGGTGTAGCGCATGTGTGGTGTGCGTTCTGAGCTACCAAACTTGTAGCAAAATGGGTTCCGCGCTATAGTCTCAGCGCATCACCGGGCCCGGCATTCGCCCACCCGAATGAATATTTGATCCAACACTTGCGCGAGGAGAAGCGTCCATGAGCTCCAAAGAAAATGCCGCCATCAACCAGTTGTTCGAGCGGCTCGAATGCCGTTACGCACTGCGCGTGCTGTGGGCCCTGAAGGACGGTCACCCCCAGACCTTCCGCCTGCTGCAGGACAGCGTGGGGGGCATCACCCCCAACACACTCAACACCCGCATCAAGGAACTGCGCGAAGCCGGTTTTGTAGACCACGGCAGCGACGGCTACACCGTCACCCCCTCGGGCGCCGACCTGCTCAAGCGCCTGTCGGACGTGCAGGCCTTCGCCACCCGCTGGGTCGCTGGCCGCGCCAAAAAAGCCTGACGCCAAACAGCTCCCCTGCCCCACTCAGGGAAAAGCCCCGCCGGACCTCCGCGCGGGGCTTTCGTTAAAATGGGGGTCAAAAATGCTGCTAGCGCTTAACCATCAAGCGCCAATAGCTCTTTTTTTAATAGCAAACAAGGAATTTCACCCATGGCACTGACCACCACCGCATCCGGCCTGCAATACGAAGACACCACCGTGGGCGAAGGAGCCGAAGCCACCAAGGGCCAGAACGTGTCGGTGCACTACACCGGCTGGCTCTACAACAACGGCGAGCAAGGTGCCAAGTTCGACTCCAGCCGCGACCGCAACGACCCCTTCGAGTTCTCGCTGGGCGCGGGCATGGTCATCAAGGGCTGGGACGAAGGCGTGCAAGGCATGAAGATCGGTGGCCAGCGCACCTTGATCATTCCTGCCGCCCTCGGCTACGGTGCACGCGGCGCGGGCGGCGTGATTCCACCGAACGCCACGCTCAAGTTCGATGTGGAACTGCTGAAGGTCGGCCGCTGAGCGCTGCGCCCTGTGACGCTGACCCGTCCTGGAATAGGTTGACCCCTATGCGGGATTGAATCCCAGCCGCAATTGGCTTGCAAGAGACGCCCGGTGCATCGCATCGGGCGTTTTGTATTCTAGGGACAGGTGGGGCCGCTGCTCGTTGTATAGACGCACTGACTCGCTCACCATGGTCTTGGCCTGCTCAAGGTTTGCCGGGCGGTGCAGCAGGAATTCCATCTTCAGGATGCCGTTAACCCGTTCTGCCAAGGCATTCTGGTAGCAGTCGTAGCCATCGGTCATCGAGCACGTGATCTCATGGCGGTCATGGATGCGTTGGTACTCCGCCGAACAGTATTGGATGCCCCGATCAGAGTGGTGCACCAGCTTCTGGCTGGTCTGCCTGTTGCGCAGAGCCATTTTCAGCGCCTGGCTGACCTGAGCAGTCTCCAGCCCTTCATGTACATGCCAGCCCACGATCTTGCGGGAATAGGCATCCGTTACCAGGCTCAGGTAAGCCGGTTTTTCTTTGGTGGGCAGGTAGGTAATGTCTGCCACCCACAGCTGTTCGCAGCCGCTAGGTACCACCTTGGCTGCTGTGTCTTTAAGTAGGTTGGGATGGCGCCGGAAGCGATGGTGGCTGTTGGTGGTCTTGTGGTACGCCCGCTTGGGCAAGACCAGCATCCGTTCATGACGCAGGATGTCGAACAAGGCATCGCGGCCGAGCTTGATGCCCGCGTGCTGCAGCGGCTCCTTCAGAATAAAGTGCAGCTTGCGTGTGCCGATGCGCGGCTGGTGTCGCCGCTTCTCATCGACCATGGCCACTACGCTGGCCTGTTGTTCATCGCGCAGCCGTTGGCAGGCCAGGGCCTTGTAGTGCGCCTGCCGACTGATGCCCATGTACTGGCAAGCTCTCACAACGCTCAGCCCTTGGACGAGCTTTTCTTGGAGGACTTGCCAGCAGGCTTTTTTGTGATGGTTACCCCATGTTCGCGCTTGAGCACATGGATCACCGCCTCAAAGAACTGCGCTTTCTCCTGCGCCTGCTTCAGTTGCACCTCCAGCTCCTTGATGCGCTGCTCGGGTGTCAGCGGCTTGGATGGCTCTTGCATGGGTGTGGGTCCTTTGAAGCCCGATGATGCGGCCTTCCAGTCCTGGCGGCCATGCTTGCGCAGCCAGACCAGCACGGTCGAGGCACCCTGGATGCCATAGCGCTCCTGGGCTTGCCCGTACGTCAGCTCGCCTCTTTCTACCTGATCCACCACCGCCAGCTTAAAGGCCAGTGTGTAGTCCTTCTGCGTTCTCTTAACCCATTGATCCACTTGACTTTCCTTCCTGATGAACAGAAAGGTGTCAACCTCATTCAGGACGGGTCACGCACCAAACACAAAGCGGCCTGGGGCCGCTTTTTTTGTGCCAACACTTCACGCATGAACCTGGTGCGCCTCTCGGGGGAGAGGATCCGGGCGCCTCAATCAAAAAGCGCTTCGTCCAGCCGCTTGAATTTGGCGTCACCCACCGCCTCGCGGATCTTGGGTGCCAGCGCCGCCAGATCCTCGAAGCTGCCCGCCCCTTCCACCGCCAGATTCAACCGGAACCCACGCAGCCCCAGCCCCGCTGTCAGTTCGGTGGCGATCGGGTAGGCCGCCTGGTAACGCTCCTTGGGTGAGCGCCCGGAGCCCTCCAGCGGCGACGCCACCGTCCCCAGATCGGTGGCCGGTGCAGGCTCTGCCGTCGCATCATGCGGGGTGGCAAAAGCTGCAGGCAGAGACTGCCCCGGCAGCGGAGCCAGCAGTCCCTGCGCAATCATGGCCTGGACATCCTCCTGCGTGATCCCCATGGCTGCCGTGGCCGCCAGTATTTCGCCCGTAGAGCGCTTTCCGTCAAAAAGAATAAAAGCCGAGCGCTGGCGTGAGCTGAGGCTACCGCGCCGATCCTTGAGCGCTTCCTGCCCTGCCTGCGTTTTGACGAGAACCATGAATCTCCTTGAGCTGAACCATTGTGGTGTGACCGAAGCTCACCCCGACAGGTAAGCTTTTACGTCCCAGATTCTCACGTTTGCGCAGGCTTGGTAATCGGGGTTTACGCATAACCCATTAGCAGGCGCACGGGCAGGGCACTCCAGCCTGCCAACCCAAGTCCCCCTACATCTCGGACCGGATGCGCGGCAGCGCCGGGGCAGGCCGGGTCAGCCAGCTCACCACCACCGTCGCTACCAAGCCGGTGGGCACGCCAAACACCCCGGCCGAGACGGGCTGAATACCAAACCACAGCCCGTCTGCCAGCAGCCAGCTGGGCAGCGCGCGCATGGCGGGCACATGCGACAGCAGGTAGTACACCGCCACGCCAAGCCCTGCCAGCATGCCCGCCACCGCCCCCTGCCGCGTGGTGCCGCGCCAGAAGATGCCCAGCACCATCACCGGCACAAAGGCCGAAGCCGCCAACGAGAACGACGCCGACACCATCGGCAGAATCTCAGAGGGTTTGAGCGCCGCTACAAATGCTGCCGACAGGGCCACGGACAGCAAGGCAAACTTGCTCAGAATCACACGCTGCTCCGGCGACGCCTGGCGCTTTGCGTCCTGAAAATACAGGTCGCGCACCAGGGCGTTGCTGATGGTGAGCAGCAGCCCATCAGCGGTAGACAGCGCCGCCGCCAGCCCGCCAGCCGCCACCAGGCCCGACACCACATAGGGCAAGCCCCCCAGCTCCGGCGTGGCCAACATGATGAGGTCGGCCCCCAGCCGGATCTCTCCAAACTGCACGATGCCGTCAGCGTTCACGTCTTCCACCGACAACAGCGAGCTGTCCACCCGCGCCCATTGGGCCATCCAGGTGGGCAAAGCCTCGAAACTGCTGCCCACCAGGTTTTGCATGACCTCGAATTTCACCAGCACCGCTAACGCGGGCGCACTCAGGTACAGCAAGGCGATGAAAAACAGCGACCACGCCACCGATGCCCGCGCCGCCGACACCGTGGGCGAGGTGTAGTAGCGCGTGAGCAGGTGCGGCAAGCCTGCCGTGCCCACCATCAGGCAGAACATGAGTGCCAGGAAGTTGCGGCGCGTCAGCTCGTAGTCGCGTTGCTCGTCGGGCGTGCCCTGCGGGTCACCCACATACGCCTGGCTGTGCAGGGGCAAGCCGCCCAGGGGGCGCGCACGTTCGTAGTTCTCGCGCATTTCGCGGGTCCAGCGTTCGCGCGCCGCTGCGGCATCGCGCGGCAGGGCCGCCAGCTCGCGGCTGGCCGTGACGATCAAGCCTACATCGGCGTTCTGGGTGCGCAGCGCGCGAATGCGCTCCCGCCCTTTCTCGCGCTCACGCTCCAGGGCGCCTTCCACATCACGCAGCCGCGCCTCAAAATCCTGGGCGCGCCGCAGGTAGGTCTGCACCACCTGATGCTCTGCGGGGGAATCGAGCAGCTGCGCTTCCAGGTCGGCGATCTTGCTGATCTGCGCGCCATAGACTGCGGGCGCCAACGGGTTGCCCAATTGTTTGTACGCCAGCCAGGACACTGGGATCAGGAACGCCAGCAGCACCACCACATACTGCGCCACCTGCGTCCAGGTGATGGCGCGCATGCCACCGAGGAAGGAGCACAGCAGCACCCCGCCCAGGCCCAGCATGATGCCGATCTCGAACTGCACACCGGTCAGGCGCGAAGCGATCAGCCCCACACCGTAAATCTGCGCCACCACGTACGTGAACGAACAGAGCACCGCCGCCAGCGCCGCAATCACACGCGGCCACCGGCCGCCAAAACGCACATGGAAAAAATCGGGCACGGTGTACAGGCCCATGGCGCGCAGGTGCGGTGCGATCAGCATCGCCACCAGGCAAAAGCCTCCCGTCCACCCCAGCAGATAGGCCAGCCCCCCGGCCTGCCCCGGTGTGCCGGAAAAACCCTGCAGGTAAAGCGCCCCCGACAGACTGATGAACGATGCGGCACTCATCCAGTCTGCCGCTGCCGCCATGCCGTTGTACATGGGCGGAATGCGCCGACCCGCCACGTAGTATTCCTCGGGGTCGGTGGTACGGCCATAGACACCGATGCCCGCGTAGACCATCACCGTGAGGAAAAGAAAAATCGGCCCGATCCAGTGCCGCGAAAGCCCCTGGTGCTCTGCCCAGGTCATCAGCGCCAGAAAGGCCAGCACCCCGGTCACATACAGCGCCAGGATGCGGTGCAACCGCCACAGATAGGCCCGATCGGTGTCGGAAGAATTGTTTTCAGCCATGGTCAGCCGTGGGGGCGGTCCGCGTCGTCCGAAAGGGCTGCGGCATCCGCTGCCAGGCGCTCCGCATCCTGCCGTTCGAAGCGGTTCATGGCCCAGCCATAGACCACCACAATGCCAATGAACACCAGCACTGCCCCCTGCGCCGCAATCCAGTAACCCAGGGGCCACCCGCCAAAGACCAGCACTTGCAGGTCCCGGGCGAAGTAGGTGGCACCAAACGACACCAGCGCCCATAGCAGCAGCAAGCCGGCCTTGAGCTTGAGGTGCCGCACATCGTGCAGATCGGGCGGGAACGGGCCCGCCATTTCGGCATCTGCAGAACGCCGGTGCTGCTGCGGTGGCTGCATCACAGGCACGGCATCAGGGACGCAGTGGCGGGTGGTGCAGTCGGCACATGGCAGCCCGGTCGGAGCGTCAGCCTGCCAGTTGCTGCCAGGTGGCGATCACGCTGTCGGGGTTGAGCGAGATCGACGAGATGCCTTCCTTGGCCAGCCACTGCGCAAAGTCAGGGTGGTCGCTGGGGCCCTGGCCGCAGATGCCGATGTACTTGCCCTGGGCCAGGCAGGCCTTGATGGCCTGATGAATCAGTGCCTCGACAGCGGGGTCACGCTCATCAAAGTCCTGCGCCAGCAGCTCCAGGCCCGAATCACGGTCCAGGCCCAGCGTGAGCTGGGTCAGGTCGTTGGAGCCGATGGAGAAGCCGTCGAAGAACTCCAGGAAGCGCTCGGCCAGGATGGCGTTGCTCGGCACTTCGCACATCATGATGACCTTGAGATCGTCCTTGCCGCGCTGAAGGCCATGGGTGGCCAGCAGCTTGGTCACGCGCTCGGCCTGGCCCAGCGTGCGCACAAACGGCACCATCACCTGCACGTTGGTCAGGCCCATGTCGTTGCGCACGCGCTTGAGCGCCTCGCACTCCATGGCAAAGGCTTCACCGAAGTCTTCGCTGATGTAGCGGGCTGCGCCACGGAAGCCCAGCATCGGGTTTTCTTCCTCGGGCTCGTAGCGGCTGCCGCCGATCAGCTTGCGGTATTCGTTGGACTTGAAGTCCGAGAGGCGCACGATGACGGGCTTGGGCCAGAAGGCGGCCGCAATAGTGGCCACGCCTTCGGCGACCTTGTCCACATAGAACGCCCTGGGGCTGGCATGGCCACGGGCCACGGACTCCACGGCCTTCTTCAGGTCGGCATCGATCTGGGGGTAGTCCAGGATGGCCTTGGGGTGCACACCAATGTTGTTGTTGATGATGAACTCCAGCCGGGCCAGACCCACGCCTTCGTTGGGCAGCTGGCAGAAGTCAAAGGCCAGCTGGGGGTTGCCCACGTTCATCATGATCTTGGTCTTGATGGGGGGCATCGCGCCGCGCTGCACTTCGGTCACTTCGGTTTCAAGCAGGCCGTCATAGATCTTGCCCGTGTCGCCCTCGGAGCAGCTCACCGTGACCAGCGTGCCGTCCTTCAGCCGCTCGGTCGCGTCGCCGCAGCCCACCACGGCCGGGATGCCCAGCTCGCGCGCAATGATGGCGGCGTGGCAGGTGCGGCCGCCCCGGTTCGTGACGATGGCGCTGGCGCGCTTCATCACGGGTTCCCAGTTGGGGTCGGTCATGTCGGTCACGAGCACATCGCCGGGCTGGACCTTGTCCATCTCGGAAATGTTGTGCACCAGGCGCACCGGGCCGGTGCCAATCTTCTGGCCAATGGCGCGGCCCTCGGCCAGCACGGTGCCATGGCCCTTGAGCTTGTAGCGCAGCTCGGCCTGGCCCTTGGCCTGGCTCTTCACCGTCTCGGGGCGGGCCTGCAGGATGTAGAGCTGGCCGTCGGTGCCGTCCTTGCCCCACTCGATGTCCATGGGGCGGCCATAGTGCTGCTCGATCACGAGCGCGTAGCGCGCCAGTTGCTCCACGTCGGCGTCGGTCAGCGAGTAGCGGTTGCGCTGCTCGGTGGGCACATCAATGGTCTTGACGAGCTTGCCGCTGGCGGCCTTTTCCTCAGGCGTGGAGAACACCATCTGGATCAGCTTGCTGCCCAGGTTGCGGCGGATCAGCGCCTTCTTGCCGGCCTGGAGCATGGGCTTGTGCACGTAGAACTCATCGGGGTTCACGGCGCCCTGCACCACGGTTTCGCCCAGGCCGTAGCTGCTGGTGATGAAAACCACGTCTTCAAAGCCGGATTCGGTGTCGATGGTGAACATCACGCCGGCAGCGCCCAGGTCGGAGCGCACCATGCGCTGCACACCGGCCGACAGGGCCACCACATCGTGCTCGAAGCCCTTGTGCACCCGGTAGGAAATGGCGCGGTCGTTGTACAGCGACGCGAACACTTCCTTCATCTTGTGCATGACTTCGTCGATGCCCACCACGTTCAGGAAGGTTTCCTGCTGGCCGGCAAACGATGCGTCGGGCAGGTCCTCGGCCGTGGCGGAAGAGCGCACGGCAAAAGAGGCAGCGGGGTTGCCAGCACTCAGCTTGGCAAATTCGTCGGCAATGGCCTTTTGCAGGTCGGCCGGGAAGGGCTGGGCCTCGACCATGGCGCGGATTTCTGCACCCACTTGTGCAAGCGCGCGCACGTCTTCGGTGTCCAGGCTCTTGAGCTTGGCGCTAATGCGGTCGGCCAGGCCGTCATAGGCCAGGAACTCGCGGAACGCGTGGGCGGTGGTGGCAAAGCCCGTGGGCACACGCACGCCCTGCGGCAGCTGGGAGATCATCTCGCCGAGGCTGGCGTTTTTACCGCCAACGACCTCGACATCGGTCATTCTCAGGTTTTCAAACGGTACGACCAGGGCGGTCGGGCTGAAAAGTGCAGACATGGGAAAGCTCCAGAAGTTGAAACCGGGTCTGCGTGCCGGGCCCTGGATGGCTCCTGGCAGGCGGCCATGCACGGCCTGAGGCTTTGTCGTTGTGGTTGTGGGCCGACGCGGTGCATGGTGAGAATTGGATAATTGTGACAATTGTAGGCCCGAGCATCTGGCAGCGGGCTGACGCTTTCACGCGACTTACGCAAATCGGGCAATCACCACTTCTTTGTGGTGGCAACCCGGCTGGCGCAAGCCGCATCCAAAAAAAGGGGCTCCATGCACTCGCGCACCGTATTTTTTGTCTCTGACGGCACCGGTATCACCGCCGAAACCTTCGGCAACGCCATCCTGGCCCAATTCGAGATGAAGCCGCGCCATGTGCGCCTGCCCTTCATCGACACGGTGGACAAGGCCCACCAAGCCGTGCGGCAGATCAACCACACCGGAGAAGTCGAGGGCAAAAAGCCCATCGTCTTCACCACGCTGGTCAACATGGAAGTGCTCAAGGTCATCCAGGACGGCTGCAAGGGCATGCTGCTCGATATGTTCGGCACCTTCGTCCACCCGCTGGAGCAGGAGCTGGGCATCAAATCGCACCACCGTGTGGGCCGCTTCAGCGACGTGAGCCGCAGCAAGGAATACACAGACCGCATCGAAGCCATCAACTTCAGCCTGGCCCATGACGACGGCCAGAGCAACCGCGACCTGGCAGGTGCCGACGTGATCCTGGTGGGCGTGAGCCGCAGCGGCAAGACCCCCACCAGCCTGTATCTGGCCATGCAATGTGGCCTGAAAGCCGCCAACTACCCGCTGATCCCCGAGGATTTCGAGCGCCGCCAGCTGCCCCCTGCCCTGGTGCCGTTTCGCAGCAAGATCTTTGGCCTGACCATCAGCCCCGACCGCCTGGCCGAGATCCGCGCCGAGCGCCGCCCCAATTCGCGCTACGCCAGCCTGGAGAACTGCCGCATGGAGGTCTCCGAAGCCGAGGCCATGATGCGCCGCGCAGGCATCCGGTGGTTGTCCACCACCACCAAGTCGATTGAAGAGATTGCGACGACCATCCTGCAGGAGATTCGGCCGGAGAGGCTGGTGTATTGAGCAGCGTTGCATGGCAAGTACGACTCAACCTCCCTCGGGGGCCATGGCAGAATTTATGCAAAAACAGGCTCTACCGCCCTACTGACAAGCGCAACACGCTATAAATAATATAGCAATGTTCTCACAGGACCGGTGGTGCAGTCTGGCTTGCGCCGCAAGCCCCGCCCGCAGATCACGGCAGACCACCTCCTGCGGGGCCATCGCCCCCAAACAATTCAAACACCATGCTGCGCAGCCATTGGTTCACCGGCTCGCGGTGCACCTTGGCGTGCCAAAACACGCTGATGGGCGCGTCAGGCAGTTTGACGGGGTGCGTGCGCACCACCAGGCCAAAGGGCTCGACCAGCTTGAGCGCCAGCCGCTCGGGCACCGTCGCCACCAGCGCCGTGCTTTGGAGGATGTGGCCCACGCTCACAAAGTGCGGCACGCTCAGCCGCACCAGACGGTCGATGCCAGCCTTCTGGATAAGCTCGTCCACCTTGCCGTGCCCCGTGCCCGCTGACACGATCACCAGGTGCTCTGCCGCCTTGTAGTCCGACAACAGCAGCTTGGGCCGGTCCAGCGCGTGGCCCTTGCGGAACAGGCACACATAGCGCTGGCGGAACAAGCGCCGCTGGAAGAACCCCGCTTTCAACTGCGGCAGCAGGCCGATGGCCAGGTCCACCTTGCCAGCCTCCATGTCTTCGCGCAGATGGGTCGCGTTGTTGCGCACGGTGTTCAGCGTGACGCCCGGCGCCTCCCGCCCCAGGCGCTCCAGCAGCGCGGGCAGGAAGACGATCTCGCCAATGTCTGTCATGCCGATGGTGATGGTGCGCTTGAGCGTTGCGGGCGTGAACTGCGTGCGCTGGTTCAGCCCGCTGTGGATCATGCCCAGCGCATACCCCACGGATTCGCCCAGTTGCTCGGCAAAAGGCGTGGGCACCATGCCGCCCGAGGTGCGCAAGAACAGCTCGTCGCCAAAAATGCGCCGCATCTTGGCGAGCGCATTGCTGACCGCAGGCTGTGTCAGCCCCAGGTTGTCGGCCACCTTCGACACGCGTCGTTCGACCATGAGTTGCTGAAACAGCACCAGCAGGTTCAGGTCGATATCCGATAGCTCCATCGCGACTCCATCAGCTCGGGTGATATGAAGTGCCCATCGTATTGCAGCCAGTGATTGGCAGGCGCAATTCTGGGCACAATCGCCCGCATGACCTTGAACGCAGCCCGCCATGGACATCCTCGTTCAGCCGCTTAACCGCGTGATCCGCGCCGAGCCCGGCGTGAACCTGCTCGACGCCCTGCGCGCGGCGCAGGTTCCGATGTCGTATTCGTGCCTGTCAGGCCGCTGCGGCATCTGCCGCTGCCGGGTGCTGTCTGGTGAGGTGCTCGATGGCGGGCGCGAGCAGCAACGCCCGCTGGACGGCGTGGACGGTGCCGTGCTGGCCTGCCAGACCTATGTGACCGAGCCCTGCACCATCGAAGTGCCCGCCCCCGAAGAGGCCGTGGTGCACCGCGCCCGCGTGGCCAAGGCCACCGTGGTGGCCATCGAGCCACTGGCGGCAGACATCCGGCGCCTGCTGCTCAAGGTGGCAAAGCCCATTGCGTTTTCACCGGGGCAGTACATGCAGCTGGGGTTCACGCCGACGCACGTGCGCCCCTACTCCATGGCAAACCTGCCGGGCGAACCGCTGCTGGAGTTTCATGTGCAACTCATGCCCCAGGGCCGGGTCAGCGGCTACATCGCCGGGCAGCTGAAGGTGGGGGACAAGGTGAAGGTCAGCGGGCCGCTGGGTGCGGCGTATCTGCGCCAACAGCACACGGGGCCCATGCTGTGCGTGGCTGGGGGCACCGGGCTGGCGTCAGTGCTGTCGGTGGTGCGCGGCGCGGTGGCTGCGGGCATGCGCAACCCCATTCACCTGTACTTCGGCCTGCGCTCGCCGCGCGAGCTGTATGGCCTGGAGTGGCTGGACCATTTGCGCAGCGTGCACCCGGCCCTGCAGGTGCATGTGGTGGTGGCCTCGGGCGCCGACCCTGCCACGCAGCGGCGCGGGCTGGTGACCCAGGCCATCGAGCAGGACCACGCCAGCCTGCAAGGCTGGCAGGCGTATCTGTGCGGCTCGCCGCCGATGGTAGAGACCACCACGCTGCTGGCGCTGGGCAAAGGCATGGAGGCGGCGCACCTCCATGCCGAGGCTTTCTACATGCAGGGCGATTGAGGGGTACCCGCTTTCAGGCTCAGCCCGCATCCGGCTGCGCGCTGGGCGCCGCCTTGCGAAACGCTTCCAGCTGCGCGCAGGCCGCGTCCACCGCCTGCACCAGCGGCCAGCGCGACACATCCACCTTGAAGCGGCGCGCGCTCTCCACCTGCGGAACCAGGTACACATCGGCCAGCGTGGGGGTGCTGCCAAAGCAGAAGTCACCGCGCTGCGGGTCCTTCGACAGCAGCGCCTCGATGGCATCAAAGCCCGCGCTGATCCAGGTGCCGCACCAGTCGTTCACAGCAGCCTCGTCGGCACCAAAGCGGTGGCGCAGCGCCTCCAGAATGCGGCGGTTGTTGATGGGATGGATGTCGCAGCCCACGATGGCAGCCAGGGCGCGCACCTGGGCGCGATCGCCTGCATCGCCGGGCAGCAGCGGTGGGGTGGGATAGCGCTCTTCGAGCCACTCGATGATGGCGGGCGACTGGATCATCAGGCGCTCGTCGGTCTCCAGCACGGGCACCAACTGCTGCGGGTTGATGGCCTTGAAGGCATCGCCCAGATGTTCCTCGCGCCGCAAATCGACCGCAATCTGCTCGTAGGCCAGCCCCTTGAGGTTGAGCGCAATGCGCAAGCGGTGGGATGTTCCGCTGCGGAAGAAGGAATAGAGCCTCATGGTCAGTCTCCGTCTCAGTCCAGGGCAATCTTGGCACGCTTGACGACTTCACCAAACGTGCGCGAATCGCGTTCAATGGCCTTGGTGAGTTCGGCGGGCGGGCCGATGTAGGGCTCAAACCCGAAGGTCGCCAGGCGCTCCTTGACCTCTGAAGTGGCCAGCACCTTGCCCACGTCGGCATTGATCTTTTCGATGGCGGCCTTCGGCGTGCCAGCAGGCGCGAACAGGCCCACCCAAGTCTTCACTTCAAACCCAGCCGGGCCGCCCGCTTCGCCCATGGTCGGAATGTCGGTGAAGCCCGCCAGGCGCTGGGGCGCAGCCAGGGCCAGAAACTTCACCTTTTTGGCCTGGAACATTGGCCCGGCCGTCGCCGCCGTGCCAAACGCCCACTTGATGTCGCCCGTGGCCACAGAGGTGTAGACGCTGCCCATGTCCTTGTACGGCACATGCATCATCTTCGTGCCCGTTGCTGCCTCCAGACTCGCCGCGCCCACATGGGCCACGCTGCCGATGCCCCAGGAGCCGTAGGTGATGTCGCCCGGCGCCGCCTTGGCCGCCTTGATCAGATCGCCCACATCCTTCCAGGGCGAGTTGGCCGCCACCACCACAAAGAAGTTCGTGAAATACACCGGAGCGACGGGCTCGAAATCTTTGGTCGGGTCATAGGGCAGTTGCTTGAACACATGCGGCTGCAGGGCCATGTGCGTGTTGTCCACCTGCAGCAAGGTGTAGCCGTCTGGCGCTGCGCGCTTGGCATCGCCGATGGCGATGAAACCGTTGGCGCCTGGTTTGTTGTCGATGACAAGTTGCTGCCCCCAGTTGCGCGACAAGCGCTCGCTGAGGATGCGCATCACCGCATCGGGGCCGCTGCCGGGCGAATACGGCGCGACGGAGCGGACGGGCTTGGCGGGGAAGGTCTGCGCCACGGCGTTGGGCAAGCTCGCGGCGGCCACAAGGGCCAGCGCGCAAAGCGCCAGGGCAGGTCTAAAAATCTGTGAACGAATGGCGGTCAGCATGGGGGTGTCTCCTTGGTTTTATGAAAGCCGAATCCGGCTTGGTGAGTGATGGATCAAACAGTGACTTGCACACGGTGGCTGTGCAGCGCCTCAAAAATCGGCGCGTCGCTGAAGCGGAACAGGTCGAGTGCGCCAGCAGCAGATGCCTGGGCCGAGAACGGTTGCCACGACGGCACCACAAACAGGTCGCCCCGCGCCACCTGCCAGGTGCGCTCACCCACCGTGACGGTGCCGCTGCCATCAAACACCTGGAACACGGACGAACCCACCTCACGCTGAACCCGCGTTGCACCGCCCGCGCGCACGCGGTGCATTTCGGTCCGCATCGTGGGCAACACATCGGCGCCGGTGGTGGGGTTGGTAAAGCGCACCGCCGCGTGCCCGGGGCTCAGCGTGCCCGCCTGGCCTTCGTCTTCCAACGCCAGCTGATCGGCCAGTGCACGGTCGGTGTCCACCCAGCGGTAGGCCAGCAGCGGCGTGGCGGGCTGCGCCTGCACCATCGATACCGGGCGCAGGCCCGGGTGGCCCCACAGCCTTTCGGAATAAGAACGCTCGGCGGTGGTGCGCTCGGCGGGCGGGAGCTTCTCGCGCCCCACTTCGAAGAACTGGCTCTCGGTGTAGTACGAGAACGGAATGTCCAGGCCGTCGATCCAGGCCATGGGCTCGGTGGCAGCGTTGTGGTGGGCATGCCAGTTCCAGCCCGCCTGCGGCAGAAAGTCGCCGCGCGACATGCGCACCGCATCGCCATTCACCACGGTCCAGACGCCCTCGCCTTCCACCACAAAACGGAACGCGTGCTGCGTGTGCCGGTGCTCGGGGGCGTCTTCGCCGGGCATCAGGTACTGAATGGCGGCCCACAGCGTGGGCGTGGCAAAGGGGCGCCCACCCAGCGCCGGGTTGGCCAGCGCAATCGCACGGCGCTCCCCGCCACGGCCCACAGGCACGATGGCGCCCGCCTGTGCGGCCAGGGCCTTCAAGCGGTCCCAGCGCCACAAGTGCGGCACGGCCTTGGATTGGGGCTGGCGGGGCATCAGGTCGCCAATCTGCGTCCAGAGCGGTACCAGCAGCTCTTGCTCAAAGCCCCGGTACAGCTGCTCCAGCTCGGGCGTGGGCTCGGGCTGGCCTTTGCCCGCAACGGCGTGCAGCCGCACGGGGGAAGGCGTGAGGTCGGTGGTCATGGTGGGGTTGTCTCCTGGATGTGGTTTTTTCTTATTCCGCCGGGCCAACGTGGAGCACGATGCTGCCCACGCCTTCAATGTGGCCGTCGATGCGGTCGCCTGCCAGCACGGGGCCTACGCCCTCGGGCGTGCCGGTAAAGATCAGGTCACCCGGCTGCAGGTGGTAGAACTTGGACAGGTCGGCAATCAGCTCGGGGATGTTCCAGATCAGCTTGGACAGGTCGGACTTCTGGCGCACCGTGCCATTGACCGACAGCTCCAGCTCGCCCTGGCCCAGCACCACCTGCGGCATGGGCACGATCTCTGAGACCACGGAGGACTGCTCCACATCCTTGCCCAGGTCCCAAGGCCGGCCCTTGTCGCGCGCCACCAGTTGCAGGTCGCGGCGCGTCATGTCCAGGCCGCAGGCATAGCCATAGATAAGGCGGGGCGCATCGGCCTCGCTCACACGAAAACCGGGCGCACCAATGGCCAGCACCAGTTCCATTTCGTGGTGGTAATTCTGGGTGCCGGGTGGGTAAGCCACGGTCGCGCCAGACTCCACCAGCGTGGACGGTGCCTTGGTGAAATAGAACGGCACTTCCACCGACTTGTCCACCGGGCGCCCCATCTCGACCGCATGCGCGTGGTAGTTGCGGCCCACAAAGAACAGCCGGTGGATGGGCAGGCGCTCGCTGCGGCCACGCACAGGCAGCGAATAGACGGGGGGCGGGGTCCAGAGGTAAGTGGTTGACGTGGTTGCGGTCATCAGTGGTTTCCTTTTGCTAATGCTGTGTTGGTAGTGGTGCTGCGGTTTCGGCATTCGTCTGCTGAAGCCGTTCACGCTGAGCGCAGTCGAAGCGCCGCGCAAGGCTTCGACAAGCTCAGCCCGAACGGGTATTTCAAGAACGGACATTTCAAGTTCCATGACGCTCCATCAAATTCATCCCCCTGAACCGTTCACGCTGAGCACCGTCGAAGCGCTGCGCAGGCTGTGTCACAGCTTGGCCATCGGGGTACCCAGGTCGGCCAGCCGCTCGGCATCCACCGGCTTGCGCAGCTCGATCAGCCTGCGGGCAAAGCGCAGGTCGCGCGCTGCGTTGGCCCCTACGGCGGCCTGCACCACATCGCCCGCCAGGTAGAACAGCACAAAGCTGCCGCTGGCCGGGTCGCCGCGCTGAACCACGCGGTGCGCAGGCGTGGGCATGCCGTAGATCTGCAGGTTCATGCCGTACTGGTCGGACCAGAACCACGGCAGCGGCTGGTAGTCCACGGCCTGGCCCAGGGCCGAGCGCGCAGCGGCCATGCCCTGCTCTTGCGCGTTCTGCCACGACTCCAACCGCAGGCTGCGGCCCGCCCAGGGATTGGGTGCCACGGCCACATCGCCTGCGGCCAGGATGTGGGGGTCGGACGTGCGGCATTGGGCATCGACCCGCACGCCGCCGTCGCAGGCCAGGCCCGCCGCGCGCGCCAGATCGTCGTTGGGCACCAAGCCAACGCCCAGCACGATGGTGTCGCACGCCAGCGCGCTGCCATCGGCCAGCAAGACCTCCAAGTGGTCATCTGCAGCGCGGGCAAAGCCCCGCACTCCCGCGCCCAGCAGTACGCGCACGCCCTGGGCGCGGTGCAGCGCCAACAGATACGCGGACACCTCTGCAGGCACGGTGCGTTCACACAAGCGGCTTTGCGTCTCCACCACCACCACTTCCGCGCCCTGCTGGCGTGCGGTGGCTGCCACTTCCAGGCCGATCCAGCCACCGCCCACCACCACCACGCTGCGGCCGGGCCGAAGGGCCGGGGCCAGCGCCTGCGCATCTTCAAGGGTGCGCAGCGTATGCAGCGGCACCTGATCGGCGCCCGGCACGGCGAGCCGCCGGGCGCGCCCCCCGGTGCACAGGATGAGCTTGTCGTAGGGCTGCACTGCGCCATCCGACAGCAGCACCTGCCTGGCGGCGCGGTCAATGCGGCGCACCTGCACGCCGGGCCGCCAATGCACCGCCAGGGCGTCAAAGGCCTCGGGTTTCATGAGGCGCGTGCTCTCCGGCGCGGCGGCGCCCGAAAGCACGGCCTTCGACAGCGGTGGCCGCTCGTGCGGCGGGTGGGCTTCGTCACCGATCAGCACAATCTGGCCCGCAAAGCCTTCATTGCGCAGCGTTTGCGCTGCCCAGCCGCCCGCCTGGCCCGCACCGACGATCACGATGGTGTGGGCCGGTTGGACGTTTGCGCCTTCATGCGGCAATGCAGCGGCCTCGACCTCAGGTCGTTCGGCAGTCATTGGGGGCTCCTTGAGAGGTTCAGTCCAGGGCCAGCCACACGCGGCCGCCCTCGATCTTCACAGGGTAGCTGCGCAGCGGCTCGGTCACCGGCGCACAGGTGGGCATGCCGTTGCGCACATCAAACTTGCCCTGGTGCAAAGGGCATTCGATCTCGTGCCCTTCCAGAAACCCATCGCACAGTCGCGCATGGCCGTGGGTGCAGATGTTATCGGTGGCAAACACCTCGCCGCCCACGCCATACAGCGCAATGTCGCGCCCGGCGATGGCCAGGCCGATCACGTCATCCTCGGGCACATCGCCGTGCGCGGCGGCGTCAATCCAGTGCGTCGTCATCGTCGTCATGGCAGTTCCTCAGATGGGGTAGATCAGCGAGTTGGGGATCATCTCGCTGTCGTAGACGACCAGGCGCGACGCGAACTTCAGGCCCTCGGGCGTGGGCACCACCTCATCCAGCGTGCGCCCCACGTTGAACACCGTCGACTCCTTCGACAAGCGCGTGCGCAGCACCGCATAGTTGGCCTCGCAGTGGATGCGACCATCCGCATCCACCTTGTGCACCAGCGGCGCACCCACCACATGGCGCTGGTAGTAGGGGTCGTGGAACAGCGTCTCGCGGATGCCGTAGACGCGGTCCTTCAGCATGCCCTTGCTGTCAAACGCCAGCGTGGCCAGCGGAAACCCGCGCTCGTGGTTCTCGCGCGGCTGCAGCTTGTAAACGCAGTTCTCGATGAAAAACTCTGGCCACGCCTCCCAGTCCGCCGCGTCGAGTGCGCGGGCGTAGCGGGCGTAGAGCTGGTTCAGTTCAAAGTAGGTCTGGAAGTCCATGGTCATGCCTCCGCCTCCATCACCTTGCGCCAGTATTCGTACATGCCCCGGATCAGCGTCTCGGTCACCATGTGGTCCGTGTCGCCCACCTCGCGCCCCCCCAGCTCGGCCAGCGTGCGGTGCGCAGGCTTGGTCTCAAAGCCTTCTTGCGACCACTCGATCACCTCCCCATCGTCGGCCGACACAAAGCCCGCCGGGCCGAACAGATTGGCCTGGCGCAGGCGGCGCTGCGTCATTGCTTCGATGTCGTCTTCAAAGCCAAAGTGCGTCCAGACAAAATCGAAAGCGCCCTTGCCATCGGGCTGGATGTGGCGCGTGGACACGCTGTTGACCTGCTGCTGAAAAATCACGCTGGGGAACACGGTCATCATCACCGCCGTGGGCACAGATGCCGGTGCGTTGGGCGCCGCAGCATCACCACTGCTGGCAGCCAGGGGTGGCCCCGCCCACCAGTCCTCCTGCGCAATGTCCAAAAAGCGCGGGTCGTTCAGCTCCATGCCCGCCTTGAAGCTGGACACCTGCGTCACATCCGCCGCCTTGCCCGCCGCGCCACGGGTTGAGACCATGGCCGCGTGGCGGTGCTGCGCGTCCATCAGCAGTTGCGACTTGTTGTCCGCACGCCAGAGCCCAAAGGTGACGAACCAGGTGTGCAGCAGGCCGGGGTGGTACGGGTCCTTGATGTTCTCTTGCATCAGCTTCCAGTTGCCCGGAATGCGCTGGCGGTTGTAGCCCAGGATAGTGAGCTTGCGGCCATTGAACAGCCGGTCAAAGTAGCCCAGGATGGTGGGGCCCAAGAATTCCTCCAGCGGCTCCACGCTGTGGTCAAACGACGCAAACACCACGCCGCCACGGGTGGCCACCTTGAGCTTGGTCAGCCCATGCTCTGCCGGGTTGAAGTCCGCAGGCATGCCGCCATTGACCTTGCCATCCTGCTTCACGCCACGCCGAAACGGCACGCCCTGCAAGTCGCCCGACAAGGTGTAGTTCCACTGGTGGTACGGGCAGGTCAGGCTCTCGCGGTTGCCATGCCGCTCACGGCAAAACGCCATGCCTCGGTGGGCGCAGACGTTCTCCACCACATGGATCGAAGCGTCCTTGTCACGCACCAGCAGCACCGAGCGCTCTCCAATCACCGTGCGCTTGAAATCCCCCGCGTTGGGAATCTCAGCCTCCAAGCCAACGTAGCACCAGTGCCCGTTGTAGAACAAACGGTCCAGCTCCTTGCGGTACAGCGCCTCATCCGTATAGGCCTGAAAGGGAATGCGGCTGGTGCCATCCGTCTCCCAGCGGATCTGCTGCGGGAACACGGTCACGGGGCATTCATGCATGGGCGTCTCCTTTGTTTTTTGTCATCGCGGGTCTGTCGATCAATTCATCAGTCTTTTCGGGCCAGTGCGGATGCACTCAGCGCCTGGGGATCGATCATTCGCGCTGCAGCAATATCAGTCAATGGAACGCTGGTGATGTTTCATATCACTCAAACAAATATTGCTTTGGCGGCGGGGCAGGAGATTGCTGCGCCGTGCTGCGATGCAATGCGTGCACCATCGCTGGGCACATGGGGTCGCGTGAGCGAGTGAAACAAAAGGGGATAGTCGGTTTTCGTCGTCTCGACGATCGAGGCCACTAAACTGCGTGCTGAACTCGGCTGCACCTCGCGCGGGCGAGACGAATAACCAAGAGACTGAGCATGGCGACTCGACAAATCACAGGAAAGACGGAGATCAACGGGGAGGGGATCAAGAAGCACTTCCGAACCACTGATCCGTGGCGTGCGATCGCTGAGCTGGCTTGGAATGGCTTCGATGCCAAGGCGACTAATGTCGGAGTGCTGGTGGACGAAGGGCCAATGGGCGGCGCGACGCGAGTGGAGGTCTCCGATGACGGGGAAGGCATTGAGCTTGAGACGCACGCCGGTAAGCGTCCAGCCGAGGCATCTTGAGTTGAGCCACATGTCCCGCGAATATCGCGGGCATGATGAAGAAGGTGGATGCAGTTTGCGTGGCGACGATCGCGTTGTTTGCGCGCTGGCTCAGCGTTGCCGCGCTGGTCGCATGCATCCTTGTTCGAGCGAACCTGTGGACGCGGCGCGTCTATGCGTGCGTGCGGAGCTCAGTCGGCTGGCTGCCACTTGTGGGGCAGCAACTCCTCGATCCGGCTGTTCAACTGCGTCGGCAGCCGGGTGAGCACGTCCTTCAGATATGCCCAGGGCTCGTGACCATTGAGTCTGGCCGATTGCAGCAAACTCATCACGACGGCGGCCCGCTCCCCGGCCAGCTGGCTACCGATGAACAACCAATTGCGGCGCCCCAGAGCCCAGGGCCGAATCCGGTTCTCCACGTAGTTGTTGTCGATCGGCACATCGCCGTCCAGCAGGAAGCGGCCCAACCCCACCCAGTGGTTCAAGCTGTAGTCGATCGCCTTGGCAATGGCGCTGCCCTCGGGCACGCGGCTGCGCTCCAGTTGAAGCCACACGTGCAACTCCTCCCACAGGGGCCCAGACCGTTCCTGGCGCATCTGCAGCCTTTGCACGGTGCCCAACACCTTCGCGTCGGTCTCGATCCGGTACAGCCAGGCGATGCGCTGGATGGCCTGCGCGGCCACCACGCTCGCGTTGGCCTTGAAGAGTTCGTCAAACTTTCTCCTCGCGTGTGCAAGGCAATACGCGGTGCTGCGCCCATCCAGAGACAGCGCGGCGTCGTAGCCGCTGTAGGCGTCGACCACGAGCGTGCCCGTCCAACCGGCCAAGAATTCGACGGCGTATTTGCCCCCGCGCCCAGCGCAGAAGTCAAACACCACCCCCGGCTCGGGCTCGAAGGCGCCTCGCGCATAGGCCCACATGTAGGCCTTCTTGGTCTTGCCCCCACCAGGCTCCAGCAGTCCGATCGGCGTCTCGTCGGCGTGCACCACCCGCGCGCCGAGCACGAACGCCCGGTGCGCCTCGTACAGCGGCAGCAACTGCGCTCCAGTCTGTCCGCCCCAGGCCGCCAGCGTGGAGCGCGGCGTGTGCACGCCCGATCGGGCATTGACCTGCTCCTGCCGGTAGTAGGGGATGTGGTCGACGAAGCGGCTGACCGCGCTATGGGCCTGCAGGCCGGGCGTTGGCAGCGCGTTGTCAAAGACCTGGGGGGCGGCGGGCTCTTGCACCAGGATCTGGCAGCACCGGCAGGCCCACTTGCCCCGGATCTGGCGCTGCACGAAGAATTGCGCCGGAATGATGTCCAGCCGCTCGCTCACGTCCTCGCCCACGCGCACCATGGGTTGGCCACACTCTGGCGTCGGGCAGTTCGTATCCTCAGGCTCGATGCGCTGGTCCACGCGCGGCAGGTGCGCGGGCAGTGCTTCGCGCTTGGGTTGGCGTCGCTCTTGCTGCTGTGGTGCGCTGCTGCCTGGGGTGCTGCCCTGCTGCAAGGCGGCGAGCTGAGCTTGCAGGCTGGCCTGGTCGGCGGCCAGCGTCTCCTCGAAGATGTCGCGCTGCTCGGCGTTCATGGCTTCGGTCTTGGCACCGAACTTCCAGGCCTTCAGGC
>NZ_JAMXAX010000096.1 GCF_023913775.1 Acidovorax facilis | reverse complement strand
GGGGCTGCCTTTGTACTGGGTAGCAGTATAAAAGATAGCCCCATACTGGTCGTGCGCTAGGTCGTCAAAAAGCCTTTTAACTAGGGGGGAGTATGTGTATCCGGCACGGCTTGGCCTGTGTGGGGCGCCCATGAAAAAAGCCCGCAGGCACTGCCTGCGGGCTTCGGGAGGGGGTGGACGGCGCGCGGGGCGCCGTACCGGTCAACGCTTGGCCAGTGGTGGCACGTCGCGGCGCTCGGAGCCGGTGAACAGCTGGCGGGGGCGGCCGATCTTGTACTCGGGGTCGCCGATCATTTCGTTGAGCTGGGCGATCCAGCCCACGGTGCGGGCCAGGCTGAAGATGCCGGTGAACAGGTTCACAGGAATGCCGATGGCGCGCTGCACGATGCCGGAGTAGAAGTCCACGTTCGGGTAGAGCTTGCGCTGCACGAAGTAGTCGTCTTCCAGGGCGATCTTTTCCAGTTCCTTGGCCAGCTTGAACAGCGGGTCGTTTTCCAGGCCCAGCTCGGCCAGCACTTCATTGCAAGTCTCTTGCATGAGCTTGGCGCGGGGGTCGTAGTTCTTGTACACGCGGTGGCCAAAGCCCATGAGCTTGACGCCGGAGTTCTTGTCCTTGACCTGCTTGATGAAGTCGCCGATCTTTTCCACGCCGCCTTGGGCCTGGATGTCGTACAGCATGTTCAGTGCTGCTTCGTTGGCGCCGCCGTGGGCAGGGCCCCACAGGCAGGCCACGCCCGCCGCGATAGCCGCAAACGGGTTGGTGCCCGACGAGCCGCACAGGCGCACGGTGGAGGTCGAAGCGTTCTGCTCGTGGTCTGCGTGCAGGATGAAGATGCGGTCGAGCGCGCGTTCCAGCACGGGGTTGACCTTGTACTCTTCGCAGGGCGTACCGAACATCATGCGCAGGAAGTTGCCTGCATACGAGAGGTTGTTCTGCGGGTACATGTAGGGCTGGCCCATGCCGTACTTGTAGGCCATGGCGACCAGCGTGGGCATCTTGGCGATCAGGCGGATGGCGGCGATCTCACGGTGCTGCGGATTGTTGATGTCCGTGCTGTCGTGGTAGAAGGCCGACAGGGCGCCCACCAGGCCGGTCAGCACGGCCATGGGGTGCGCGTCACGGCGGAAGCCACGCAGGAAGAACTGCATCTGCTCGTTGACCATGGTGTGGTTGGTCACGCGGCTCGTGAAGTCGGTCTTCTGCGCTTCGTTGGGCAGGTCGCCGTACAGCAGCAGGTGGCAGGTTTCCAGGAAGTCGCAGTTTTCAGCCAGCTGCTCAATGGGGTAGCCGCGGTACAGCAGTTCGCCCTTGTCGCCGTCAATGTAGGTGATGGCCGACTGGGTGGCTGCCGTGGACAGGAAGCCTGGGTCATAGGTGAACATGCCCGTCTGCGCATACAGCTTGCGGATGTCGATGACATCCGGGCCAATGGTGCCCTGGTAGACCGGCAGGTCCACGCTGGGACCGCCGTTACTGAACGACAGGGTGGCTTTGTTGTCAGCTAGCTTCATTGTTACTTTCCTTAGGTTTGCCGATGATCATCCGGTCTGGTGGGGCTGGGATCTTTTCAGAGCGAGAAAACCCGCTCGTCAGGTGCCCAGCACGGGGGTGCCGCCGCTTTCCCGCAGCATGCCCAGCACTTCATGCACCTCGGGCGCATCCAGCGTCTCACTGGGTTCCTTGCGGCAAAGCAGCAGGTCCAGGAGGTCGTTGTCGGCGAGGTCCATCAGGGCCGCAAGGCCCTGGGCGTGGCGCTGGTTCAGCTCAGGCTCGAAACGGGTGAAGAACTGTTCGATGAACAGATCGTTTTCCAGCAGGCCGCGCCGGCAGCGCCAGTGCAGCTTGCTGAGTTCGCGTTCCGTCAGCAGCGGCGAGGCTGCCGAGGGGGCGGTGGTGGCGGTTGCACCCATGGCGGTCCTGGGCCCCGGTCAGATGGCGCGACGCACCATCAGTTCCTTGATCTTGCCGATGGCCTTCGTGGGGTTCAGGCCCTTGGGGCACACGTCCACGCAGTTCATGATGGTGTGGCAACGGAACAGGCGGTACGGGTCTTCGAGGTTATCGAGGCGCTGGCCGGTGGCGTCATCGCGGCTGTCGGCGATGAAGCGGTAGGCCTGCAGCAGTCCGGCAGGGCCCACGAACTTGTCGGGGTTCCACCAGAAGCTGGGGCAGCTCGTGGAGCAGCTGGCACACAGGATGCACTCGTACAGGCCGTTGAGCTCTTCACGCTCTTCGGGAGACTGCAGGCGCTCGCGGTCGGGTGGAATCTGCTCGTTGATCAGGTAGGGCTTGATCGAGTTGTACTGCTTGAAGAACTGCGTCATGTCCACGATCAGGTCGCGGATCACTGGCAGGCCGGGCAGGGGCTTGAGAACAATCGTGCCCTTCAGGGTATTCATGTTCGTCAGGCACGCTAGGCCGTTCTTGCCATTGATGTTCATCGCGTCGGAGCCACAGACGCCTTCACGGCACGAGCGGCGGAACGACAGCGTGGGGTCCTGCTCCTTGAGCTTCATCAGGGCGTCCAGCAGCATGCGTTCATGGCCGTCGAGTTCGATCTCGATGGTCTGCATGTAAGGCTTGGCGTCCTTGTCCGGGTCGTAGCGGTAGATTTGGAATGTGCGCTTTTGCATGGTTCTTCTCTCGTGGGGCTACTGTTTAGAACGTACGGACCTTGGGGGGCACGCTGTCCACCGTCAGGGGCTTGAGGTTGACCGGCTTGTAGGCGAGGCGGTTGCCTTCGCTGTACCACAGGGTGTGCTTCATCCACTCCTGGTCATTGCGGCCCAAGGGGAACTCGGCGTGGTCGGCAGGGTGCTCGTAGTCGTACACGGTGTGGGCGCCACGGCATTCCTTGCGGGCGGCGGCCGACACCATGGTGGCCTGCGCCACTTCGATCAGGTTGTCCACTTCCAGCGCTTCGATGCGGGCGGTGTTGAACACCTTGGACTTGTCCTTCAGCGTCACGTTGGCCACGCGGCTGCGGATCTCGGCGATCTTCTTTACGCCTTCGTCCATGCTGGCCTGGGTGCGGAACACGCCGGCATGCTGCTGCATGGTGGAGCGGATGTCGCCTGCCAGGTTTTGCGCGTAGATGCCTTCGTTCGACTTGTCGAGCTGGTTCAAGCGCTCCAGGGTGCGGTCGGCCGCATCCTTGGGCAGGGGCTTGTGCTCCTTGTTCTTGTTGTTGAACTCGACGATGTGGCGGCCAGCCGCCTTGCCAAACACCAGCAGGTCCAGCAGCGAGTTGGTGCCCAGGCGGTTGGCGCCGTGCACCGACACGCAGGCGCATTCGCCCACGGCGTACAGGCCGTTGACCACTTCGTTATTGATGCCGTTGGCTTGTGCAACCACCTGGCCGTTGATGTTGGTAGGCACGCCACCCATCTGGTAGTGGATGGTGGGCACCACAGGAATCGGTTCCTTGGTGATGTCCACGTTGGCGAAATTGACGCCGATCTCATACACCGAGGGCAGGCGCTTGTGGATGGTGTCGGCACCCAGGTGGTCCAGCTTGAGCAGGATGTAGTCCTTGTTGGGACCGCAGCCGCGACCTTCCTTGATTTCCTGGTCCATGCAGCGGGACACGAAGTCGCGCGGGGCCAGGTCCTTCATGGTGGGCGCATAACGCTCCATGAAGCGCTCGCCGTTGCTGTTGAGCAAAATAGCGCCTTCGCCACGGCAGCCTTCGGTCAGCAGCACGCCGGCGCCGGCCACGCCGGTGGGGTGGAACTGCCAGAACTCCATGTCCTGCAGCGCAATGCCAGCACGTGCCGCCATGCCCAGGCCGTCACCGGTGTTGATGAAGGCGTTGGTCGATGCCGCAAAGATGCGACCTGCACCGCCGGTGGCCAGCAGCACGGTCTTGGCTTCCAGGATGTACAGGTCGCCGGTTTCCATTTCCAGGGCGGTCACGCCCACCACGTCACCGTCGGCGTCGCGGACCAAGTCCAGCGCCATCCATTCGACGAAGAAGTTGGTCTTGGCCTTCACGTTCTGCTGGTACAGCGTGTGCAGCATGGCGTGGCCAGTGCGGTCGGCTGCGGCGCAGGCGCGTTGCACGGGCTTTTCGCCATAGTTGGCGGTGTGGCCGCCAAAGGGGCGCTGGTAGATGGTGCCGTCGGGGTTGCGGTCGAACGGCATGCCGAAGTGTTCCAGCTCATACACCACCTTGGGTGCTTCGCGGCACATGAACTCGATGGCGTCCTGGTCGCCCAGCCAGTCGGAGCCCTTGATGGTGTCGTAGAAGTGGTAGTGCCAGTTGTCTTCGGACATGTTGCCCAGCGATGCGCTCACGCCGCCTTGTGCAGCCACGGTGTGCGAACGGGTGGGGAAAACCTTGGACAGCGAGGCCACGTTCAGGCCTGCGCGGGAGAGTTCAAGCGCGGCACGCATGCCGGAGCCGCCTGCGCCGACGATGACGACATCGAACTTGCGGCGGGTGATGTTAGCGTTGGTGTAGCTCATTATTTTTTGCCTTCAGTCGCGGGGATCAATCAGAGACGCCACAAAACCTGGATACCCCAGCCGGCACAGCCGACCAGCCAGACGATGCTGAACACCTGCAGTGCCAGGCGCAGGCCCACGGGCTTGATGTAGTCCATCAAGACTTCACGCAGGCCGATCCAGGCGTGCCAAGCCAGTGCAACGATCACGGAGAAGGTCAGCACCTTCATCCACTGGGCCGAGAAGATACCGGCCCATTTGTCGTAGCCGATGGGGCCTTTGGAGAAGATCACCTGGGCCAGCAGTGCCAGGGTGAACAGGGCCATCAGGACTGCCGTGACGCGCTGGCTGAGCCAGTCGCGCAGGCCATAGTGGGCGCCGACGACGACGCGCTTGGAACCGTAATTGACGGACATGGGAATTTCCTCTCGTTCTTCGGCGGGCACTGCCTGGCAGCAGCCGCCGCTTTTTGGGGTTGATCGATCAGTACAGGCCGAAAAGCTTGGCGCCCAGCACCAGGGTCAGCGTGATGCTGATGGCCAGGACGGCAAAGGCCGAGGACTTGCCGAATTCCTTGTTCACGGCGCTGTGGCTCACGTCCATCCACAGGTGGCGCAGGCCGGCGGTGAAGTGGTGCAGGTAGGCCCAGATCAGTGCCAGGGCCACCAGTTTGATGAACCAGCCGGGCGCGAAGCCAATGCCGATGTTGAAAGCCGCCGAGAACCGGGCGAACGAGATTTCAGACGACACCGAGGTGTCGAACATCCAGATGATGAAGGGCAGCAGCAGGAACATGATCAGCCCGCTGCCGCGGTGCAGGATCGAAACCCACGCGGCAGGAGTCATGCGGTAGGTGGTCAGGTCCTTGAAGGCATTGATGTTGCGGAATTCAGGCCGTTTTTTGGCGAGTTCTGTCATGTTGTGTGCTTTCGTGGATGTAACTGCTTTGTAATTTGAAGATGCAAAGAACGCAAAATTCTATTGCAACGCAACAAGAAGGGTTTGCTCCAGCCCGAATGTTCTACGTTTCCGCTCAGTTGCCAGGGTGGTGTCAGCTCAGTTCGTTACGGTAATGGTGCGTGTCGGTCAGGTACAGGCCGCGCCGTAACTCCATCGGAACGTCGTTGTAGGTGTAGGCGATGCGCTCCACGCTCAGCAGCGGCGTGGCCTGTGGGATCTGCAGCATCGCCGCCTGGTCGGCATCGGGCAGTACGGCACGTATTTTCTCCTCGGCACGTACCATGCGTACGCCGAAGTCGAGTTCAAACATGGCGTAAGTAGGGCCTTGGTAGTTGGCCAACTGTTCGGCCGTCAGTCCTTTGAAAGCTTGGCCGGGCAGCCAGATGTCTTCCAGGATGGTGGGTACGCCTGCGAATGACAGGACTCGCCGCGCCTGGACCACCGGGTCGGCGCTGCGCAGTGCCAGTGCGCGCGCAACGTCAGCGCTGGCACGCACACGCCGACAATCGATCACCTTGCGCTGTGCAGGGCCCTCCACGCGGACGTCTCCCGTGTCGGGCATGAGCTTGAGAAAACGGTACTGCACATGCTGCTCGGCATGGGTGGCCACAAAGGTACCCTTGCCCTGGCGCCGCATCACGAGGTTTTCGGCCGCCAGCTCGTCAATGGCCTTGCGCACCGTGCCCTGGCTCACGCGAAAGCGTGCAGCCAGCTCCATCTCGCTGGGGATGGATTCGCCCGGTTTCCACTCGCCCTGTTGCAGACTTTGCAGGATGAGCCCTTTGATCTGCTGGTACAGCGGGCTGAACGCGGGCGTGGCAGAGCCTGTGCCTGCCAAAGGCTGCGCAGGGTTGTCGGCGTTGAGCGGAAGCGAGGACATGGCGATCGGGAGAAGGGCGGGCCGCACACGAAGTGATACGCGGACTGTGTCAGGGTGTTAATCATATCTTATATAAGACATAAGACAAATTGACCGAGGTGTCCAATCAGCGGTACACTCCAAGGCTGTTTTGCGGGGCACGGGCTGCTGGTAACAGGCGCTGGTGCTTGCGTTGCACTCACACCTGTTTTCCTCACTTCCCTGGAGTTTTCACCATGAGCAAGAAGCCTGTTCGCGTCGCCGTCACCGGTGCCGCTGGTCAAATTGGTTACGCCCTTCTGTTCCGCATCGCCTCCGGCGAAATGCTGGGCAAGGACCAGCCCGTCATCCTGCAATTGCTCGAAGTGCCTGTCGAAGGCCCCCAGAAGGCGCTCAAGGGCGTCATGATGGAACTCGACGATTGCGCGTTCCCCCTGCTGGTGGGCATGGAAGCCCACAGCGACCCCATGACCGCTTTCAAGGACGCCGACTACGCCCTGTTGGTCGGCTCGCGCCCCCGTGGCCCGGGCATGGAACGCGCCGAACTGCTGGCTGTCAACGGCGCCATCTTCACGGCACAGGGCAAGGCCCTGAATGCCGTGGCTTCGCGCAACGTGAAGGTGCTGGTTGTCGGCAACCCTGCCAACACCAACGCCTACATCGCCATGAAGTCGGCCCCTGACCTGCCACGCAAGAACTTCACCGCCATGCTGCGCTTGGACCACAACCGCGCTGCCAGCCAGATCGCTGCCAAGACCGGCAAGGCCGTGGCGGACATCGAAAAGCTGACCGTCTGGGGCAACCATTCGCCCACGATGTACGCCGACTACCGCTTCGCCACCATCAACGGTGAAAGCGTCGCCAAGATGATCAACGACCAGGAATGGAACGCCAACACCTTCCTGCCCACCGTGGGCAAGCGCGGCGCTGCCATCATCGAAGCGCGTGGCCTGTCGTCGGCTGCTTCGGCTGCCAACGCCGCCATCGACCACATGCGTGACTGGGCCCTGGGCACCAACGGCAAGTGGGTCACCATGGGCATTCCTTCGGACGGCCAGTACGGCATCCCCAAGGACACCATGTTCGGTTTCCCCGTGACGTGCGAAAACGGCGAGTACAAGATCGTTGAAGGTCTGGAAATCGACGCGTTCTCGCAAGAGCGCATCAACATCACGCTGGCTGAGCTGCAAGGCGAGCAAGACGGCGTCAAGCACCTGCTGTAAACCAGGTGAGCGCCATGCAGCCGACGCCACAGGCATCGGGCCTTCGGGCCGCCCGGGTCCCCGCGCAGGGGCAGGGCGCTGCGCCATCCCATCCACGCGATGTGTTGCTGGGCGCCCAGGCGCAGACAGGCTCCCTGCCGGTCTGTGACCACTACAGCGGCGTCGAAGCACGCATGCGCAAGAGCCTGCAGCTGCAGGCCGAGATGACGCAGGAGTTCGGTACCTGCGTCTTTGATGTCACCCTCGATTGCGAAGACGGCGCCCCCGTCGGCCTTGAAGCCGACCACGCCCGGCTGGTTGCCCGTCTGGCCGTGGGCGCTGCACCCGGTGCCCGCGTGGCCGCCCGGGTCCACGCTGTGGACCACCCGGCATTCGCCAACGATGTCGCCACGATAGCGGGCGAAGCAGGCCATCGGCTCAGCCACGTCATGGTTCCCAAGGTGGAATCTGTGGACGACGTACTGGCAGCGGAGCGGGCGCTGGAGAAAGCCTCTGCCGCCCCGGTACCGATCCATGTCCTCATCGAATCCCCTGCTGCGGTGCACCGTGCTTTTGAGATCGCAGCCCACCCGCGCGTGCAGAGCCTTAGTTTTGGCCTCATGGATTTTGTGTCGGCCCATGGTGGCGCCATCCCTGCGCATGGCATGACTTCGACGGGGCAGTTTTCGCACCCACTGGTGGTGCGCGCCAAGCTGGAGATTGCTGCTGCCTGCCATGCCCACGGCAAGGTGCCATCGCACTGTGTGGTGACGGAGTTCGCCGATACGGTGGCCATGCAAGGCGCCGCCAGCCGTGCCGCGCGCGAACTGGGCTATACCCGCATGTGGAGCATCCATCCCGCACAGATCCGACCCATCCTGCAGGCGTTTGCGCCTCAGCAGGATGACATTGAAGTTGCTTCAAAAATAATAGCTGCTGCCGAAGATTCTGATTGGGCTCCCATCAGTTTTGAAGGCACGTTGCACGACCGCGCCAGCTATCGCTTTTACTGGCAGGTGCTGGAGCGCGCCCACCGTACCGGGCGCACACTTCCTCTTGCCGTGCGCCATTGGTTTGGCGCGTCGGCCTCCGTTCCGTTGTGAACATTCCTGAATTTTTCCACGCAGGACCTCCCATGAAATCCTTTATCGCCTCTGCCCTGATGCTGCTGGCTCCAGCCCTCGCCCTGGCGCAAACCCCTGCCAAGACCGAAGCCAAACCCGAGACCAAGGCTGTCGCCAAACCTGCAGCAAAGCCCGCTGCCAAGTCCGATACGAAGTCTGCCAAGGCTGCGGACAAGGCGCCTGCCGCCAAGAAGTCTTCGGTGGCCAAAACCGAAGGCACCAGCAGCCGCAGCCAGCTCAAGAGCGCGGCGAACCAGGTGGCCACCGGCATCATTGCTGCCGAAGCCGCGCTGTCCCCCGAAGAACTGGCCATTGCCGAACGTGTGCACGTGGGCCGCATTCCCTGCGAACTCGGTGCCTTTGTCACCGTGACCGCCGAACCCGCGAGCCCAGGCCACTTCCATGTGGAAGGCAAGGGCTTCAAGTACTTCATGGCCCCCGTCGCTACCACCACGGGCACGGTGCGCCTGGAAGACCAGAAGGGTGGCGCCGTCTGGCTGCAGATCGCCAACAAGTCCATGCTGATGAACCAGAAACTGGGTCAACGCCTGGCCGACGAATGCATGAGCCCGCAGCAGGTGGTGGTGGCCGAGGCCATCAAGAAAAACCCGCCCGTGAGTGTGCTGGAACCCCTGAAGTAAGCCCTTCACCAGCGCAGCGCCACAGAGAAGAAAACCGCACGACCCCGCGCATGCAGGCGCCCTGGCTATCGAAAAACGCCGCCGCGCTGCACGCCGCCCCACTTTAGAACGCAACCGGAGAAAAATGATGTTGAAAGCCTACCGTGACCACGTGGCCGAGCGCGCCGCCCTCGGCATCCCGCCCCTGCCGCTGACCGCCAAGCAGACGGGCGAGCTGATCGAGCTACTCAAGAACCCCCCTGCTGGCGAAGAAGCCACGCTGGTGGACCTGATCACGCACCGCGTGCCTGCCGGTGTGGACGACGCCGCCAAGGTCAAGGCCAGCTACCTGGCTGCCGTGGCGCACGGTACTGAGGTGTGCACGCTGATTGGCCGCGAGCGCGCCACGCAGCTTTTGGGCACCATGCTGGGCGGCTACAACCTCACCCCCCTGATCGACCTGCTGGACGACGCTGCGGTGGCCTCCGTCGCCGCTGAAGCGCTCAAGAAGACGCTCTTGATGTTCGATCAGTTCCATGACGTCAAGGAAAAGGCCGACAAGGGCAACACCTTCGCCAAGGCCGTGTTGCAAAGCTGGGCCGATGCCGAGTGGTTCACCAGCCGCCCCGAAGTGCCCCAGAGCATCAAGCTCACCGTGCTCAAGGTCACTGGCGAAACCAATACCGACGACCTGTCGCCCGCACCTGACGCGTGGAGCCGCCCCGACATCCCGCTGCACGCGCTGGCCATGCTCAAGAACAAGCGCGACGGCATCACGCCCGAAGAAGACGGCAAGCGCGGCCCGGTGAAGTTCATCGAAGACCTGCGCGCGCGTGGCAACCTGGTGGCCTACGTGGGCGACGTGGTCGGCACGGGTTCGAGCCGCAAGTCCGCCACCAACAGCGTGCTGTGGTTCACGGGCGAAGACATCCCTTTCGTGCCCAACAAGCGCTTCGGCGGCGTGTGCCTGGGCAGCAAGATTGCGCCCATCTTCTACAACACCATGGAAGACGCTGGTGCACTGCCCATCGAACTGGACGTGAGCCAGATGCACATGGGCGACGAGATCGAACTGCTGCCCTACGCTGGCAAGGCGCTCAAGGACGGTAACGTGATTGCCGAATTCGAAGTCAAGAGCGAAGTCCTGTTCGACGAAGTGCGTGCCGGTGGCCGCATTCCGCTGATCATTGGCCGTGGCTTGACTGCCAAGGCCCGCGAAGCCCTGGGCCTGCCGCCTTCCACGCTGTTCCGCCTGCCGCAAGTGCCTGCCGCCACCGGCAAGGGTTTCACGCTGGCCCAGAAGATGGTCGGCCGCGCCTGCGGACTGCCTGAAGGCCTGGGTGTGGTGCCCGGCACCTACTGCGAACCCCGCATGACCTCGGTGGGCTCGCAGGACACCACCGGCCCCATGACCCGCGATGAACTCAAGGACCTGGCCTGCCTGGGCTTCAGCTCCGATCTGGTGATGCAGTCCTTCTGCCACACGGCTGCGTACCCCAAGCCCGTGGACGTGAAGATGCACCACGAGCTGCCTGACTTCATCAGCACGCGCGGGGGCATCTCGCTCAAGCCTGGCGACGGCATCATCCACAGCTGGCTCAACCGCATGCTGCTGCCCGACACCGTGGGCACGGGCGGCGACTCGCACACGCGTTTCCCTATCGGCATCAGCTTCCCTGCAGGTTCGGGCCTGGTGGCGTTCGCCGCAGCCACGGGCGTGATGCCCCTGGATATGCCTGAATCGGTGCTGGTGCGCTTCAAGGGCCAGATGCAGCCCGGCGTCACGCTGCGTGACCTGGTGCACGCGATTCCGCTGTACGCCATCAAGCAAGGCCTGCTGACAGTGGCCAAGCAGGGCAAGAAGAACATCTTCTCGGGCCGCATCCTGGAAATCGAAGGCCTGCCTGACATGAAGGTCGAGCAAGCGTTCGAACTGTCTGACGCCTCGGCCGAGCGCTCTGCCGCTGGCTGCACGGTGCGCCTGAACAAGGAACCCGTGATCGAGTACATCAACTCGAACATCGTGCTGCTCAAGAACATGATCGCCCAGGGCTATGCCGACGCACGCACCATCGGCCGCCGTATCAAGGCCATGGAAGCCTGGCTGGCCAACCCCCAGCTGCTGGCACCTGATGAAGATGCCGAGTACGCGGCCGTCATCGAGATCGACCTGGCCGAAATCACCGAACCCATCGTGTGCTGCCCCAACGATCCCGACGACGCCAAGACGCTGTCGGACGTGGCGGGTGCTGCCATCGACGAAGTGTTCATCGGCTCGTGCATGACCAACATCGGCCACTTCCGTGCAGCCTCCAAGCTGCTCGAAGGCAAGAAGGACATCCCCGTCAAGCTGTGGATGGCCCCGCCCACGAAGATGGACGCGCACCAGCTCACCGAAGAAGGCCACTATGGCGTGTTCGGCGCGGCCGGTGCCCGCATGGAAATGCCCGGCTGCTCGCTGTGCATGGGCAACCAGGCGCAGGTGAAGGAAGGTGCTACCGTGATGTCCACCAGCACGCGCAACTTCCCCAACCGTCTGGGCAAGAACACCAATGTGTACCTGGGCTCGGCCGAACTGTCGGCCATCTGCTCCAAGCTGGGTCGCATTCCTTCCAAGGAAGAGTACCTGGCAGACATCGGTGTCATCAACCAGAACGGCGACAAGATCTACAAGTACATGAACTTCGACCAGATCGCCGAGTTCAAGGAAGTGGCAGACGGCGTGACCGCCTGATCCTTCCCCTCGGGGATGGATAGACCAGCAAAAAGCGGCTCCATGGAGCCGCTTTTTTTATGGCGCTGGATGGCGGTTGCAGCCCACGCAGTCACCACGCCAATGCCACACCGTGCCACGCAACGCATGCGGAGTTGTCACGCAAATGTCATGATTCCGTCGCTATGCTCCAGCCATAAAACAACAAAAAATGGAGGGACATCCATGGGCCAAGAGGGAAACAATGTCGGCAAGACCAGCAGCCTAGGGGCACGCATCGGGGCGCTGCTGTTCAGCGCGGTCTTCGCGCTGGGCTTTGGGCTGGGTGGGTACTACGCGGGGCTCAAACCGTTGGCCCACACGCTGCAAATGGCCCTGCAGGTGCGCAGCTGGCACCCTGTGCAGGCCGAACTCCTGTCGGCTGAACTCAAGACACACCAAGGCAGTGAGGGCCCCACTTACGAAGTGCAGGCTCGCTACCGCTACCAGGTGGCGGGTAAGGCCTACGAAGGTACCCGCGTCGGCCTGGACGCGCGGGGCAACAGCGACAACATCGACGACTGGCCACGGCAGTGGGCGGGGCGTCTTCAGAGCGCGCAGGCACGGGGGCAGGGCATCACGGTCCTGGTCAATCCCAGCGATCCGTCGCAGTCGCTTATCGATCCCTCCATCCGCTGGTCGCTGCAGATTTTCCGCATTCCGTTTGCCCTGGTTTTTACCTTGGTGGGGCTGGTGGCGGCCTGGTTTTTTCTGCACACCCTGCTGGGTCTGGTCAGGGCTGGTGGGGCATCGCCGGAAGCTGGCAGCGGCGGCCTGCAGCCGGGCTCCTCGCCCACCAGCTTGTTCGCGAAGGGCGCTTCCGGCACTTCGGTGGGTGCCATCTGGTTTTTCACCATCTTCTGGTGCGGTATTGCGTTCCCTATGGCAGCCCTGCTGTGGACCCAATCCAGCGCCCCCTGGTTTGCCAAGGCCTTCATCTCCCTCTTCGTGGTGATCGGCCTGGGGCTGGTGGCCCTGTCGGTGCGCCATACCCACATGGCCTGGCGCTACGCGGGCGCAGAGCTGACCGCACTGCCCACAGTCCCGCGTGCGGGCCACCCGGTCGAGATGACACTGCTCCTGCCCGAGCGTGCCGCCGCCTACCAGCAGGGCCAGCAGTTGCAACTGCGCCTGGCCCAGTACCGGGTGGATGAATCGAGCTCCGGTTCGCCGGAGCGTTGTGTGGAGTCTTTCTCTGAAACCGCGCGCGTGCAGCCCACGGCCGATGGCGGACTGCGGCTGACGGCCCGTTTTGACCTGCCACCCGACGCGCCCCCGCACGGCGCGCAGCGCTCTGGTGAACGTGTGGACTGGCGGCTGGAGTTGCTGCGCACCCCGGGCGGGGATGTAGAGCTGACCTACGACGTGCCCGTGCAGGCAGCCCCACAGGCGTTTGGTCACGAGCAGGCCGATCGCTTTGACCGGCGCGCTATCTGGAAGAAAGTGACCCCCATCGCGCCCGCTGATCCGGCCCACGGAGAAGGAGAAGCGGGCGTGGATGGTGAGGGCGCCTTGCTCCTGCCCGCTTCCGTTACGCTGCTGGAGACCCCGCATGCGTGGCAGTTTGAATTCAGCCGTCGCGGCTGGCGCTGGGCTGCAGGCCTGGTGCTGGCGGGTCTTGTGGCGGAGGCCTTCGTGAACGGCCGTTTCGGCTCTGGCGGCATCGCATTGCCACCATTCTTTGTGGCCACCGGCGCCTGGTGGCTGCTGGTCGCCTTTGTCCTGCAGGCTGTCACCTGCCGCTGGACTCTGTCTGTGCGGGATGAGGGCATCACCGTGCGCCGCTACTCTGCGCTGTGGTCGCGGGCAGACGCCCTGCCCGGACAGGCCAGCCAGAGCTTGGTGCACAAGCTGCTGTATTCCACCGGCAGCGGCGCCAGCGAGACCCCTTATTTCGCTGTCTATGCGCGCGAGCGCGATGGCACCCTGGTTCGGTTGACCCCCGGCGTCAGTGGCGAAGGGGCTGCCACTGCGTTGGGCCAATCCATCGCGCGGGCCTGGTCGCACCGTCGGGGCCATTTCAGCCCTGGCGCACAGCGGCCTGCCCGCGCCGCGCATTCGCGCCCGGCCTGGGGATTGCTGCTGCTGGCAGGTGCTCTGGCCTGGTGGATCTGGGGGCCGTCCCTTGTCGGCCTGGTGCGCCCGGCTCTGCCCGGGCCATCGGCTGCGCCCGTCGCCGCCGCCGTACAGCCACCTGCGTCGTATTCTGCAGCGGACGACGCGCTGCTCGACGCGCAGGACGCCGGTGATGCCCGGGCCCTGGGCGCAGCCCTGGCAGCGGGCGCCAACCCCAACCTGCTCGCGCCCAGCGGCTCGTCCGTGCTCATGCTGGCGGCCCACCGGGGGCAGCTGGAACACATCGAGCTGCTGTTGCAGGCAGGTGCCCAGCCCGACCTTCGCCAGACACACAAAGACAGCGAGCGTGGCGACACTGCGTTGTTGCGCGCCTTCTATGGCGGCCACCTCGCTGCCGCCCAACGCCTGGTGCAGGCCGGGGCCAGCCTGGCGGCCCGCAACCGGTGGGACTGGGGCCCGGCGCATATGGCAGCGCAAAGTGGTTGTGTGCCTTGTTTGCAGTGGCTGGCCGAACAGGGACAGCCCCTGGACGAGCCCGCGCCCGCAAGCCGGGGCGAGACGCCAGCGATGCTGGCTGCTGCCAAAGGGCGCATCCAGACGCTGGAGTGGTTGGAGGTGCGGGGTGTGGACCTTTGGCGCAAAGACCCGCATGGCAAGAATGCGCTGGATTGGGCGCGGTTTGGAAAGCAGCAGGAGGCGGAGCACTGGCTGGTGCAGCGCCAGCGCTGATGTGAGGCCAGACCTCAAGCGAAAGGTGCCTTGGGAGGATGCCGAGGCAGTTGATTGGCGCTTCACAGGGTTTTGCTATAAAAAATATAGCTAACAATGACGCCCTTTAAGCGCTAGGGAAGCTCTTCACGAATCGGTTCTGGCTGTGCCGTAGCGACGCCCGAACTAAAACAGCACCCGCTTTGGGTAATTGGGCACGCCCAGCAGGCACTGCGCGAGGGCAATTGCCCGGCTTCGCGGGGGCATTACGCCCCTTGCAGACGCACCTGCCCCATACAAGCCATCAACTTGTGCCTCGCCATCCACAGGTTTGACAGCGCAAATAGAGTGACGAGCTGTGCCGTGTTCTTCTTGAGCCCCCGGTAGCGTACCTTCACGTACCCAAACTGCTGCTTGAGCACTCGAAACGGGTGCTCCACCTTGGCCCGGATGCTGGCCTTGGTGCGCTCCAGTTGATCGATCAGCGCCTCAAGAGGCTTGTCCTTGTCCAACTCCCGGCGCAATCCTGGACGCATGGCTACGTGCCAGCGCACGGTTGGCTTGGCATCAGGCCGTTTGTGCACGCCTTGGTAGCCCGCATCTCCAAATGCGTCTGTCTCCTGCCCGTGCAATAGGCTGTTGGCTTCGATCACGTCACCTACGTTGCCGCTAGTGCCTCGCACCGTGTGCACCAGGCCCGAGTCCGCATCCACGCCAATGTGGGCTTTCATACCGAAGTACCACTGGTTGCCCTTCTTGCTTTGGTGCATCTCTGGGTCGCGCTCGCCGCTTTGGTTCTTGGTGGAAGTGGGTGCGGCAATCAGCGTGGCATCCACCACTGTGCCTGCTTTGAGCTGCAGCCCTTTGGCCTGCAGCAGCGCATTGACCGTGGCCAGGATCTGATCGGCCAGCTTGTGGCGTTCCAGAAGGTGTCTAAACCGCAGGATGCTCGATTCACTGGGGATGTGCTCGTCCCAGTGGGTCAGGCCCGCAAAGTCCCGAAAGGCTGGCACGTCGTGCAGCGCTTCTTCCATGGCTGGGTCGCTGAGCTTGAACCATTGCTGCATGAAGTGAATGCGCAGCAGGGTCTGCACTGCAAAGGGCTGCTGACCCCGGCGTCCGGCTTCGGGCGCGTACGGCTCTATGAGCGAGACCAGTTCAGCCCAGGGCACCACCAGTTCCATGGCGTCCAGGAACTCGCGCTTGCGCGTGCGCTTGACTGTGTTGCTCAGGCCTAGGCTGCTTTGCTTCATGCGACTATTGTCTGGGCTTCAGCCTTCCGCGCAATCACATCGCAGCGGTATTCGTGCAGAGAATCCCTAGCGGCCAATTATTCTTGAAATATTGAGCCCTGGTTCCGGTGCCCGCCTAACGAACCTGTTTCTTTTCCAGCTTGCGGGTCAGGGTGCGGCGGTGCATGCCCAGGCGCCTTGCCGCTTCCGAGAGATTGAAGCCGGTTTCTGCCAGCACCTCGTTGATGCGCTCCCATTCCAGCGTCTTGATGGAACTGGAGCGGTTGGTCAGCTCCACTTCGGTGTTGCCCGCCTTCAGGCCAAAAGCGGCCTCGATATCGTCGGTATTGGACGGCTTGGCGAGGTAGTGGCAGGCGCCCAGTTTCACGGCCTCCACGGCGGTGGCGATGCTGGCAAAGCCGGTCAGCACCACGATCAGCATGTCTTCGCTGACGGCATGCAGCTTTTGCACGCAGGCCAGGCCCGAGGCTTCGCCCTTTAGCTTGAGGTCCACCACCGCAAAGCCGGGCGTGTGTTGTGCGAGCAGCGTTTCGACCTCGGGCAGGCTGGCAGCCTGCAGCACGCGGTAGCCGCGCCGTTCGAACGAACGGGCGAGCGTGCGGGCAAAGGCCTCGTCGTCTTCCACGATGAGCAGCAGTGGTTGCGCTTGTTCTCGTTCTTCGTCGTCGGTAGGGCTCATGGCTTCAGGCTTTGGCTTCAGGCAGTGCGATCGCCGCCAGTGGCAGTTCGATGGTTACTTCGGCACCCCCTTCGGGGCGGTTACGTGCCGCCACGCTGCCACCCAGCGTGCGTGCCACGTTGAGCACAAGGTACAGGCCCAGCCCACCGCCCGGGCGGTTTTTGGAGGACTGGTAGGGCGTGCCCAGCTTGGCCAGCATGTCGGGGGCAAAGCCCGGCCCTGCGTCGGTCACCGTGATGCGCAGTGCATCGGCGTTGCGGGTGACGGCCAGGCGCACCCAGCCGGGCGAAGCATCGCGTGCATTGTCCAGCACATTGAATACCATCTGCTGGAGCGTGGTGTCAGACACCATGGGCGTATCCGCGCCAAAGTCGTTGTCGTAGATGAACTGCGGCATCGACCGGGTGCTGCGCCATTCTTCGGCCAGGGCATCCACAAAGGTGCGCACGGTGGTCTGCATGGAGGCTTCGCCGCGTGTCTCTCCGGCCGAAAGCAGGATGCCGCTCACGATGCTCTTGCAGCGCTGCACCTGGGCCTGCATTTCGTCGATGTCTTCCTTCAGCGCTGGGTAGGCCGCCAGCTGCTTGTCATGCTGCCAGTCCCCCAGGATCACGGCCAGCGTGGACAGCGGCGTGCCCAGCTCGTGGGCCGCGCCTGAGGCCAGCAGGCCCATGCGCACGATGTGCTCTTCTTCCACGCGGCGGCGGCGTGCTGCGGCCAGGCGCGCATCGCGTTCACGCAGGTTCAGGTTGATGCGGGTGATGAAGACCACCACCAGCGTGGCGTTGAGCACAAAGCACACCAGCAACCCGATCACGTAAAGGCTCGACAGGCCCTGGTGCAGGTCCTGCGGCAACTCCAGGGGCAGGTGGTGTGTGGCCAGCACGCCAAAACACAGCAGCGTGATGATCACGATGGACCAGATGTAGGCGCCGCGCAGCAGCACGGCCCCCAGCGTGATCTGCAGCAGGTACAGGAAGACGAATGGGTTGCTGGTGCCCCCGCTCAGGTACAGCTGCACTGTGAGCACGGCCACATCGATCAGCAGGGCCAGAAAAAGCTCCACATTGCGCACCATCACACCGGTGCGCAGCCGCAGCAGGCTCACTACGTTGAACACCGCCAGGCAGCCCACCACCAGCAGCATCTCGCGCACAGGCAGCGTGAGGTTCAGGCTGTAGTGCGCCATCTCGATGGTGAACACCTGGCCGACCACGGCAATCCAGCGTAGCTCGATCAGCTGCTGCAGGTTCTTGATGCCTGCGGCGGCATCGGCCGAGCGTGCGTTGCGCTGCGGCGCGGCGGTCGCAGTATCAGGACGAAGAGGTGTCATCAGGGGCGAAGGTGGTGGCAGGGCGCGCAAAGCCGCGCAGGCGGCGCTCGTAGCGTGCCACATACCAGCCAGCACCCGCAACCATGAGGGCCAGACCGTACCAGGTCAGTGCGTAGACCAGGTGGCTGTTATGGAAACGGATCACCGTCATGCCAGCGCGCGGCCAACTGGTGTCCGCTGCCGGGGGCGCAGCGGCGCCTGGTACGGGAGGCAACCCCGCATCGATGAAGAAGGGGGCAGTCTCGGGCAACTGCAGCCAATGGCCGATGGCCGCAATGTCGCGCGAGTACCAGCGCTGCTCAGCCGGGGCATTGGTGCGCAGAAAACCACCGTCAGGCTCGCTCATGCGCAGCAGGCCCTGGACAGTCGCGGTGGTGGAGGTAGGGGGGATGGAGGCGGGCATAGGCTTTGCCAGCCATTGGGCGCGCTGCTCCTGCGGCACAAAACCCCGGTTCACCAGCACCTGCGCGCCATCATCCAGCTGCAAGGGCGTCATCACCCAGAAGCCCGAGCCCAGCTCGGTCAGGGCCTGGGTAAGCACGGTTTTCTCGGGCAGCCACCGGCCCTGCGCGGTGACGGGCAGGTATTCGTGGCTGGCCGCACTCACCTGGGGCCACTCTGGGCGGGAGGGCAGGGGTACAGGAGCAGCGTGCACGCGTTGATCGACGCGCTCGATCAACGCGAGCTTCCATGCGCGGCGCTGCACCTGCCAGGTACCCAGCGCGATAAAGCCCAAAAACAAGGCGATGCCCACAACTGCGAGCACCGCCTGGCGAAGCCGCCGGGACTGGGGGACCGGGGCTGTGGGGTGGAATGGCATCAGGGCGTCGAGTGGCCCGGCGCCTCATGCGTTGCGGGCGTGGGGGTGGGGTGCTCGGGCATCATGTTCGCGTTCATGTGGAACATGACCCACAGCGTGCCCGCAATGGCAATGGCTACGAACACCACGGTGAAGATGGTGGACAGCATGGTCCAGCCGCCTTCGACCTTGCCGTTCATGTGCAGGAAATACACCATGTGCACCAGGATCTGGATCACGGCGAAGCCGCCCAGCACCAGCACGGCGGTGTTGCGGTCGGCGATGACCTTGGCCATGACGAGCCAGAAGGGAATGGCCGTGAGGATGACCGAGAGCACGAAGCCGATCGTGTAGTCGCGCAGGCTGCTGTGCGGTTCCGCGTCGCCGTGGTGGTCGTGGCCGCCATGGTCATGCGCGCCGTGTGCGTGTGTTGTGTGTTGTGCGCTCATAGTTACAGCACTCCCATCAGGTACACAAAGGTGAAGACGCCAATCCAGACCACGTCCAGAAAGTGCCAGAACATCGACAGGCACATCAGGCGGCGGGTGTTGGCAGGGATCAGGCCGTGTTTGCCGATCTGCACCATCAGCACCACCAGCCAGATCAGACCAAAGGTCACGTGCAGGCCGTGGGTGCCCACCAGCGTGAAGAAGGCCGACAGGAAGGCGCTGCGCTGGGGCGTGGCACCCTGGTGGATCAGGTGGGCAAACTCATAGAGTTCGAGGCCCAGGAAGCACAGGCCGAAGAAGCCGGTGACGGCCAGCCACAGCAGCGTGCCTTTCACATCCTTTTGCTGCTTGCGCAGCATGGCAAAACCGAAGGTGATGGACGACAGCAGCAGGAAGGCCGTGTTGATGGCCACCAGCGTCAGGTCGAACAGCTGCGCACCGGTGGGGCCGGCCGCATAGCTGCGGCCCAGCACGCCATAGGTGGCAAACAGGGCGGCAAAGATGAGGCAGTCGCTCATCAGGTAGAGCCAGAAGCCCAGTGCGGTGCCGTTTTCGGGATGGGGCTCGTGCGCAAGGTGGTAGTCGCGCGGGGCAAGGGCGCCTGCGGCGGCGCCAGCGTTGAGGCGGAGTTCAGACATGGCGTGCCAGTTGGAGTGTGCGGGCTTCTTCGGTGGCGGCGACTTGGGACGCCGGGATGTAGAAGTCACGCTTGTAGTTGAACGTGTGGATGATCGAAGCCAGCAGCAGCGCCGCGAACGAAACGCCCGCAAGCAACCACATGTGCCAGATCAGCGCGAAGCCAAAGACCAGCGACAAGGCCGAGATGACCGCGCCCGAGCCGGTGTTGGCAGGCATGTGGATGGGCGCAAAGCCGCCGAGCGGGCGCTTGTACCCATGCTTCTTCATGTCCCACCACGCATCGATTTCATGCACGACAGGGGTGAAGGCAAAGTTGTAGTCGGGCGGGGGCGACGAGGTGGCCCATTCGAGCGTGCGCGCATCCCACGGGTCGCCCGTGTGGTCGCGCAGCTGGTCGCGCTTGAGGTAGCTCACCACGATCTGGATCAGGAAGCAGGCGATGCCCGCAGCAATCATTGCGGCGCCGATGGCGGCGATCACGAACCAGATCTGCAGCGACGGGTCTTCAAAATGGTTGGCACGGCGCGTGACACCCATCAGGCCCAGCACATACAGCGGGCCGAACGCCACCCAGAAGCCCACCACCCACAGCCAGAAGGAACGCACGCCCCAGGTGCGGTCGAGCTTGTAGCCAAAGGCCTTGGGATACCAGTAGTTGATGCCGGCGAACAGCCCGAACAGCACGCCACCGATGATCACGTTGTGGAAGTGGGCGATCAGGAACAGGCTGTTGTGCAGCACGAAGTCGGCCGGGGGCACGGCCAGCAGCACGCCGGTCATGCCGCCAATGGCAAAGGTCACCATGAAGGCCACGGTCCACATCATGGGCAGCTCGAAGCGGATGCGGCCCTTGTACATGGTGAACAGCCAGTTGAAGATCTTCGCGCCCGTGGGGATCGAGATGATCATCGTCGTGATGCCAAAAAACGTGTTCACGCTGGCACCGGAGCCCATGGTGAAGAAGTGGTGCAGCCACACCAGGTACGACAGGATGGTGATCACCACCGTGGCGTAGACCATGGAGGTGTAGCCGAACAGCCGCTTCTTGCAGAACGTGGCCACCACTTCAGAGAAGATGCCGAAGCACGGCAGGATCAGGATGTAGACCTCGGGGTGGCCCCAGATCCAGATCAGGTTCACGTACAGCATGGCGTTGCCGCCCAGGTCGTTCGTGAAGAAGTTGGTGCCGACATAGCGGTCCAGCGACATCAGCACGAGCGCTGCCGTCAGCACCGGGAACGAGGCCACGATCAGCGCGTTGGTGCACAGGGCAGTCCAGGTGAAGACGGGCATGCGCATCAGGTTCATGCCGGGTGCGCGCATCTTGATGATGGTGACGATCAGGTTGATGCCCGAGAGCGTGGTGCCCACCCCCGCAATCTGCAGGGCCCAGATGTAGTAGTCGAGCCCCACGCCGGGGTCCTGCGCCCCCAGGTTGGACAGTGCCAGCCAGCCGGATGTGGAGAACTCGCCCAGAAACAGCGACACCATCACCAGGATCGCGCCTGCCGTGGTCATCCAGAAGCTGAAGTTGTTGAGGAACGGGAACGACACGTCGCGCGCGCCGATCTGCAGCGGCACGAGGTAGTTCATGAGGCCCGTGACCAGCGGCATCGCCACGAAGAAGATCATGATCACGCCGTGGGCGGTGAAGATCTGGTCATAGTGGTGCGGCGGCAGGTAGCCCATGTTGTCGCCAAAGGCCATGGCCTGCTGCAGGCGCATCATCACGGCGTCGGCAAAGCCGCGCAGCAGCATCACGAGGCCGAGGATCATGTACATGATGCCGATGCGCTTGTGGTCGATGCTGCAGATCCAGTCGCGCCACAGCGTGCCCCACAGGCGGAATTTGGTGATGGCGGCCATCACGGCCAGGCCACCCAGCACGGTGGCGACAAAGGTCCAGAGCACGATGGGCTCGTGCGCCATCGGTATGGAATCCCAGGTGATTCGGCCCAGGGCCCAATGGGATGCGGTATCAGGTGCGGAGGACATAGAGGTCTTTGGAAGATGCCAACACCCGCTTGGCACGGGCGCCGACATGGCAAATCAAGGGCGGATCATTGGGCGGAGTTGGCGCGCGGTGCGTGGCGGGCTTCCAGGCTGGCCACCACCTGGGCGGCGTTCTGCGAGGTGCATACGTCCTGCGGCAGATTCAGGCCCACGGCGCGCACATAGGCGTCACCGCCGTTCTCGTCAATGGCCATCATGTGGTGCATGCACATCTTGCCGTCTTCGACACAGCGGTTCAGTACCTTGTCATACAGGCCTTCTTCCACGCTGGCAAAGCGCTGCACGGGGTCGCGCTCGCTGGGCTTGGCCAGGTCCATGTAGGCCTGGCGTGTAAGTGGCTTGCCTTCGGACTTGGTCTTGGCCACCCACTGCGCGAAGTCGCTGTCGCTCAGGCCATGGAACTTGAACGTCATGCCCGAGAAGCCAGCGCCGCTGTAGTGCGAGGACATGCCCTTGTACACGCCCGGTTGGTTGATCACGGCGTTCAGCTCGGTCTGCATGCCGGGCATCGCGTAGATCATGCCGGCGAGGTCGGGCACGTAAAACGCGTTCATCGTGGACGTGGCCGTGAGCTTGAACAGGATGGGGCGGTCCACCGGCGCAGCCAGTTCATTCACGGTGGCAATGCCCAGCTCAGGGTAGAAGAACAGCCACTTCCAGTCCATGGCCACCACCTGCACTTCCATGGGGGTGGATTGGGCGTCCAGCGGTTTGCTGGCCGAGATGCGGTCCAGCGGGCGGTAGGGGTCGAGCTTGTGGGTGCCGATCCAGGTCAGGGCGCCGAGGGCGATGACGATCAAGAGCGGCACGGTCCAGATCACCAGCTCCAGCGTGGTGGAGTGGTGCCAGTCGGGATCGTAGTCGGCCTCGGTGTTGGCAGTGTTGTTCTGGCGGTACTTCCAGGCAAACCACAGGGTGAGGGCAATCACCGGAACGATGATGATCAGCATCAGCAGCGTGGCCTGGATGACCATGTGGCCTTGCTGGGCCGCGATGTCGCCGGCGGGGTTGAGGACGACCGCCTTGCTGCAGCCAGCCAGGCTGCCCAGGGCGGCCATGGCGGCGAGCCAGACAGGCACGCGAGGTAAAGGTAGTTTGGACATGTGACAGGCGCAACCAAGGCGTTTAAGGGTAAACGCGGATAACGAAGTGCCGTCGAATGTAATAGCCCTAGCTTTTTTGTACATTGGACATTTTGTCCAAGGTCAAAGTAATGCGCCCCACTTTGGTGCATTTCCGGTCCCTGCGGTGTTGTCCTGCACACGGCATAGTGAAACCGCACTTGTCCCAGATCAAACTTGCGTGTAGAACCAGAATGTCTTATCCAAACAACGACAAGGAGCCCTGTTCATGAGCAGCCCCGCCTCTGCCACTTACCCTGCGGCCGGCTTTGAAGAAAGCCCCGCCTCTCTCTCGCGGGCTGATACGCATGAAGACGTGACCCCCAGCGAAATTGCTGTGGGCGTGATCATCGGACGCTCGTCCGAGTATTTCGACTTCTTCGTTTTCGGGATCGCCTGCGTTCTCGTCTTCCCGTCCTTCCTCTTTCCATTCCTCTCGCGCCTGGATGGCACGCTGATGGCGTTTGCGCTGCTGGCGGTCGCTTTTGTGGTGCGCCCGGTAGGCACGGCCATTTCCATGGCCATCCAGCGGCGCTGGGGCCGGGGCACCAAGCTGACCATTGCACTGTTCCTGCTGGGCGTGTGTACGGTGGGGATGGCCTTTTTGCCGGGCTACAAGGACGCGGGCCTGACTGCCGTGGTGGCGCTTCTGATCCTGCGCATTGGCCAGGGTCTGGCGCTCGGCGGTTCGTGGGACGGTCTGCCGTCGCTGCTGGCCATGTCGGCGCCCAAGGAACGGCGGGGCTGGTTTGCCATGATCGGACAGTTGGGCGCGCCGGTCGGGTTTGTGCTGGCGGCGGGTCTGTTTGCCTATCTGTACAGCAGCCTCAGCGTGCAGGAATTTCTGGCCTGGGGCTGGCGTTATCCCTTCTTCGTGGCCTTTGCCGTGAACGTGGTGGCCCTGTTTGCCCGCCTGCGCCTGGTGGTGGGGCAGTCATACGCCGAGCTGCTGCAAGAGCGTGAACTGCAGCCCGTGCCTGTGAGCCGTGTGATACGTGACGAAGGCAGCAATGTGGTGCTGGGTGCTTTTGCCGCGCTGGCGAGCTTTGCGCTGTTCCACCTGGTCACGGTGTTCCCGTTGTCTTGGATCACGCTGTATTCGGACCAGCCGGTGACCCAGATTCTGGGCGTGCAGATCGTAGGCGCCTTCCTGGCAGCGGGGGCCATCATGGTGTCTGGCTGGCTGTCGGACCACCTGGGCCGCCGCAAGCTGCTGGGCGGCATGGCGGTGTTGATCGGCGTGTTCAGCTTCATGGCCCCCGTGCTGCTCAACTCGGGCGAGGTGGGCAGCACCATGTTCCTGCTGCTGGGTTTTGTGCTGCTGGGCTTGTCGTATGGCCAGGCTTCGGGCACGGTCACGGCCAATTTTTCGCCCCAATACCGCTACACGGGCGCCGCTCTCTCGGCAGACCTTGCCTGGATCATTGGCGCCGCGTTTGCACCGCTGGTGGCCTTGTACCTGTCGGCCCAGTTCGGGCTGCTGGCGGTCACGGTGTATTTACTGTCGGGCGTGGCCTGCACGCTGGGCGCGCTGAACCTGAATCGGCGCATGGAGCGCCGGGACCGGTAGCAGTGTCAGAGTTATGCTATTAAATGTATAGCTATTTGCGCTTGACTATCAAGGGCGGTTTCAAGTCCAAGTGCAACAATCAAGTTAATGGACTGAATCGGGCTGTTGGGCCAAGCGAGCCAAATGCTCGGCATACACCTCAATAGGCTTGCTCCAGCCCAAAGTCATCCTGGGGCGTCC
>NZ_JAMXAX010000095.1 GCF_023913775.1 Acidovorax facilis | reverse complement strand
TGTCCCCCCGCTGTTCCCCTGCAAGAGCAGCGACATCACACCACCACCACTTTGCTCACCCCCCGCAAACAGGTGGTGCGGCTCAATCGGCTCTCCATCCGTCGCCAAGATCACTGCCCGCTCGATCAGGTTCTGCAACTCGCGGATGTTGCCGGGGAAGGGGTAGTGAAACATGGCCTTCACAGCCGCCTGGCTAAAGCCGGGCACCTGCCGCTGGTGCTTGCGCTGGTAGTGGGCCAGGAAGTGGCTCATCAGCAGGGGGATGTCGTCGCGCCGGTCGCGCAGCGGGGGCAGGTGGATGGGGAAGACGTTGAGGCGGTAGAACAAGTCTTCGCGGAAGGTGCCCTCGCGCACGGCCTGGCGCAGGTCCACGTTGGTGGCGGCCACCAGGCGCACGTCTACACGCACGGTGCGGGTGCCGCCCACGCGCTCTACCTCGCCTTCTTGCAGGGCGCGCAGCAGCTTGCCTTGGGCTACCAAACTGAGCGTGCCGATTTCGTCAAGGAAGAGGGTGCCGTCGTGGGCGCGCTCAAACCGGCCGGGGCGCGATGTGCCTGCGCCGGTGTAGGCGCCGCGCTCCACACCAAAGAGTTCGCTCTCCACCAGCGTCTCGGGGATGGCCGCGCAGTTGATGGCCACAAAGGGCTGGCTGCTGCGCGGGCTGATGCGGTGGAGCATGCTGGCAAACATCTCCTTGCCCACGCCCGATTCGCCGGTGAACAGCACGGTGGCGGCGGTGGGGGCCACGCGCTGCAGCATGTGGCAGGCGGCGTTGAAGGCGGATGAGGCGCCGACCATGGTGGCGTGGGCGGTGGGATCAGCGGCGGCGCCTGCATTGCTGGACGCCGCCTTGCCCGGTGGCACGCCCAGGTAGGTGGTGCGGACCTTGCCTTGCGCCCCTGCGGGCATGGAGGTGGGCAGCGTTGCGGGCGGGGTGCCCACAAAGTCTTGCGCGTTCAGGTAGAACAGGTCCTGCTCGGGGTCGTCCCACAGTTCGGCCGATTTGCCCACCACGCGGCAGTGCGCCGCGCCGGACGATCGGCACTCCACCTCGCGGAAGACGATCATGCGGCCAAACAGGGTGCTGACGTAGCCGGTGGCGTAGCCCACCTGCATCCAGCACGCGGGCGATCCGCCCACGCCGTAGGCGGCGATGTGCTCGTCGTCTTCGCTGGAGTTGTGCCAGATGAACTCGCCGTCGTATTCGCCCAGCTCGGCGTTGTAGCGGGCGTGCACCACCTCCACCTGCACCACGCCCTCCAGCGCGTGCAGGCGGGTGCCGGCCATGGCGGCGGCGGTGGGTTCGGCGTCGGGCCACTGCTGGCGCACCAGACGGGCGTCGCGCGCGCCGCTCACGTAGCCCGCGCGGGTCAGCAGGCCGCGTGCCTTGTCCAGGCCAATGCTGTCGATCAGCTCGCGCCGCAGCGAGCCCAGGGCCTCGGAGTGCAGCAGGATCATGCGCTGGTCTTGCAGCCAGATGCGCCCGTCGCCGGGCGAGAAGAACAGGCATTCGCTGATGTCGGCCACCGTGGGGTGGGTGTGCTGGCTGATGCCATGGGTGTCAAACCCGCCCAGGGCGCGGGGGGCTTCGGCAGGCACGGTGCCCAGCAGGGCCTGGCCTTGGCCCACGGCGGTGCGGTGCAGGTCGGCCAGAGAGACGCGGCGGCGGGGCATGGGGTTCTCCGGTGGTTGATCAGAAATTGATCAAAAAGTGATCATTTGATCGATTGGTGCAGTGCCATTTGTTTATGAATGGTAACTATTTGGCCGCAAAAAGTCGCCCATGCCAGGCGTGTTTTGGCCTAGGGAAAGTCCGTAGCGCTCCCTCTCAAATAGCCCGTGTTTCAGGCGTTTTGGGGCTTGGTGGCAGGTGGGGCTGGTACGCCCGTTGCAATTTCAGACCACGCCGCTGCAGCCATGCGGTGGGTTTTGATTTCAACCAAGGAGCAATGCAATGGGTGTTTCAGAAAAACCAGGCCTGCTGGACAACCGCCTGTGGGCGGGCAAGGCCTTTGATGGTGCGTGGTCTACCGCGCTGAGCACGGCGCGCGATGCGGTGGAGCCCGCCACGGGCCAGGTGTTCAGCCGCGTGGGCATTGCCAGTGCGGCAGACATGCAGGCCGCCATTGGCCGGGCGCAGCAAGCTCAGGCCGCGTGGGCGGCCACGGGGCCGCGCGAGCGTGCGGCGGTGTTCCACCGTGCGGCCAGCATTTTTGAGCAGCACTTTGACGAGCTGGCCATGACGGTGGCCCGCGAAACCGGCGGCATCGTGCCCAAGGGCCAGCACGAGGTGCGCGAGGCCATCACGCTGTGCCACCTGGCTGCAGCCCTGCCCATGCAGGCGCAGGGCCAGGTGCTGCCCAGCACGCCGGGACGCCTGTCGATTGCGCGGCGCGTGCCGCACGGCGTGGTGGGCGTGATCTCGCCGTTCAACTTCCCGCTCATCCTGGGCCTGCGCTCGGTGGCTCCGGCGCTGGCGCTGGGCAACGCGGTGGTGCTCAAGCCCGACACGCGCACGCCGGTGAGTGGCGGCTTCATCATGGCCCGCGTGTTTGAAGAAGCGGGCCTGCCCAAGGGGCTGCTGCAGGTGGTGCCCGGCGATGCCGAGGCGGGCGAGGCGCTGGTGGTGGACGAGCGCGTGCCCATGATCGCCTTCACCGGCTCGCCCACGGTGGGCCGCCGCATTGGCGCGTTGGCCGGGCAGCATCTCAAGAAGGTGTCGCTGGAGCTGGGCGGCGCCAACAACCTCATCATTCTGGAAGACGCCGACCTGGACGCCGCCGCCAGCGCCGCAGCGTTTGGCGCGTGGTTCCACCAGGGGCAGATCTGCATGGCATCGAACCGCATCCTGGTGCACGAGTCGATTGCGGAAGGCATCCTGCAGCGCATGGTGGGCAAGGCCACGCACCTGCCCGTGGGCGATGGTGCCAGCGGCCAGGTGGCCCTGGGGCCGATGATCGATGCCAAGCAACTGCAGCGCTTTGACCAGCTCATCAAAGACAGCGTGGCCCAGGGTGCCAAGCTCGAAGCGGGTGGCACCTACGACGGCCTTTGCTACAAGCCCACGGTGCTCTCGGGCGTCAAGCCCGGCATTCGTTCGTTTGACGAAGAGCCGTTTGGACCGGTGGTCAACCTGGTCACGTTCCGCACCGATGACGAGGCCGTGCAACTGGCCAACACCAGCCAGGGCGGCCTGGCTGCGGCCGTCATCAGCCCCAGCGTGGGTCGCGCCATGGCCATCGGCCAGCGGCTGCGCGCGGGCATGGTCCACATCAACGACCAGACCGTGAACGACGAGTGCACCAACCCCTTTGGTGGCCCCGGCGTGGGCGGCAACGGCGGCAGTGTGGGTGGGCCTGCGGACATTGACGAGTACACGCAATGGCAGTGGATCACCGTGAAGGACGCGCTGCCCGCGTTCCCGTTCTGAAGTCGCAAGCCCTCGGTGCGGTTGGGCCGCGCCGAGGGCTTGTGCCACCAATCACAAAAATCAGGAGACAACTTTCATGACCCTACACAACAAAACCATCGTCGTCACCGGCTGCTGCTCCGGCATCGGCGCAGACTTTGCCAAGCTCGCCCGCCAGCAGGGCGCCCGCGTGATCGGTGTGGACCGCAATGCGCCCACGCTCACGCTCGACGGCTTTGTGCAGGTGGATTTGGGCGACCCTGCCGCCATCAACGATGCTGTGGCGCAATTGCCTGCCAAGGTGGATGCGCTGGCCAACATTGCGGGCGTGCCGGGCACATCGCCCGCCGAGCTGGTCGGCCGCGTCAACTACCTGGGCCTGCGGCACTTCACACACCGCGTGCTGGAACGCATGGGCGAGGGCGGTTCCATCGTGAATATCTCTTCCATCCTGGGGGCCGAGTGGCCCCAGCGCCTGGAGCAGCACCGCGCCCTGGGCGCCACCACCAGCTTTGACGAAGGCGCCAAGTGGCTGGCAGCCCACCCCGTGCCGCAGGAGACCTGCTACCAGTACTTCAAGGAAGCGCTGATCGTGTGGACGTACACCCAGTCGCAAAAGATCTTCATGGAGCGCGGCGTGCGCATGAACTGCGTGGCCCCCGGCCCGGTGTTCACGCCCATCCTGGGCGACTTTGTGCAGATGCTGGGCCAGGAGCGCGTGGAGAAAGACGCGCACCGCATGAAGCGCCCGGCGTTCAGTGACGAAGTGGCGCCGGTGATCGCCTTCCTGTGCAGCGACGCGGCACGCTGGGTGAGCGGCATCAACCTGCCGGTGGATGGCGGTCTCGCCTCCACCTACCTCTGAGCGAAGGGGCGACACATGTCCGCACAACAGCTTGAGGCCATCTTGCAGATGGCCGCGCAAAACCCGCCGCCACCACAAGCCACCCCCGCGCAGCTGCGTGCGTGGTTTGACGCCAGCAACTCGCGAATGCCCCTGGCCCAGGGGCTTCCCATCCAGACGCTGCGCATCCCCAACGGGGCGGGCGGCACCATGGCGGCGGAGCTGCTGAGCACGCCGCAGGCGGACCCCCGCAGGCTGGTCATCTACTACCACGCGGGTGGCTTTGTGTTCGGCTCGCTCACATCACACCGGGCGCTGTGCTCGTACCTGGCGCAGTTCAGCGGCGCACAGGTGCTGAACGTGGACTACCGCCTGGCACCAGAGCACCCGGCCCCCGCAGCACACGACGATGCGCTGGCGGCCTACCAGTGGGCGCTGGCCAACGGCTATGCCGCTTCGGCCATCGCGCTGATGGGTGACTCGGCGGGCGGTAACCTGGCCTTGTCCACGGCGGTGCGTGCCCGCAACCAGGGCCTGCCCCTGCCTGCGGCCATCGTGGCCTTGTCGCCCGCGCTGGACCTGGCGTCCGAAGGTGCGTCCCACCACACGGTGGACGACCCGTTCATCACGCGCGAGCTCATGGGCTTTTTCAACGCCATGTACGTGCCCGGTGGCGATGTGCGTTCACCCACAGTCACGCCGTTCTACAGCGCCGATCTGCAAGGGTTGCCCCCTGTGCAACTGCAAGTGGGCGGCTGGGAACGCCTGCGCGACGATGCCGTGACCATGGCCGCACGCCTGAAGGCGGCGGGTGTGGCGGCGGACTGCACTGTGTGGGACGGCATGGTGCATTGCTGGCAGCTGTTTGCGCCGGTGCTGGATGAAGCGCTGGCCTCGCTGGAGCAGGCGGGCCGGTTCATTGCCGCGCACCAGCGCACGGCGGTGGCGGCTGCTGCATAGCGCAGCGGCGTCCTCCAACCCCAACCACCCCAAGGGCCGACGCATCGGCCGCGCCCCACCGGCACAGGCCGGGGCGCGAGCCTGCGCGCCACCCAGCCATGCCCTGCGCGGAGCCACAGAAAACCGATCGACATAACAACGAGGAGACAAACGACATGAAAACACTGCAGAGACTGAAAGCATCGCCCCCCAAAACAAGCCGCCTCGCCGCGCTGGCCCTGGCCAGCACGCTGGGTGCAGCGGCCTTCGCCACCGAGGGCGGGGGCTCCACCTACCCGCTAGGCACTGAGAACTTCGTGGCAGGCGCTGCGCCGCCGCCCGGGCTGTATGTGCTGGAGTACGTCAACTACTACACCACCAGCCGCGTGAACGATGGCCAGGGAAACGCCGTGCCCATCCCCGGTTTCAAGGTGCGGGCCGCCGCCGCTGCCACGCGCCTGATCTGGATCACCCCCCAGCAGGCGCTGGGCGGCCATGTGGCGGCCCACGCCATCTTCCCGCTGGTGGATCTGTCGGTGCGAGCCGGGGGCGCGAGCGATTCGCGCACCGGACTGGGCGATGTGACGGTGGGGGGCTCGGTGGCCTGGCACCACTCCCCGCAGCTTCACAGCGTGCTGGGGCTCGATGCCGTGCTGCCCACCGGGGCGTATGACCGCACGCGCCAGGCCAACATTGGGCGCAACTACCTGTCGCTGCAGCCCCTGGGCGTGCTGACCTGGATGGACCCCAGCGGCTTCAACGGCGACGTGAAGGCCACCCTCAACTTCAACCGCACCAACAGCGACACCAACTACCGCTCGGGCCGTGAACTCATCGTGGACTACGCCGCAGGCTGGGGCCTGGGCAATGGCTGGGTAGTGGGTGTGGGCGGCTATGTCTACCGGCAGTGGAGCGACGACAAGGTGGGCGGTGTGGCGCTGGCGGGATCGCGTGGCCGCAGCCAGTCCATCGGCCCCTCGGTGCGCTACGCCAATGGCAAGGGCTGGCTCATCACCGCCAAGGTGGAGAAGGAGTTCGGCGTGCGCAACCGCGCCCAGGGCTCGCAGTTCTGGCTCAAGACCACCATCCCTTTCTGAACCCCGCAACCGATCGCTGGAGAACTTCACCATGACAACCAACACCCCTGAATCCACGGTACCCGCCGCAGACGCTGCGCAGGCCGCATCCCCCACCATCTCGCGCCGTGGGCTGATCGCTGCTGCAGGCGCTGGCAGCCTCGCACTGGGTGCCCGCCCGCTATGGGCCCAGGCCGCAGGCGCCGCGCCCGTGCTCAAGGTCGGCTTCATCAGCCCACGCACCGGCCCGCTAGGCGCCCTGGGCGAGACCGACACCTTCATCCTCGCCCAGGTGCGCAAGACGCTGGCGGCGGGCCTGACCATTGGCGGCGTGAAGTACGCGGTGGAGATTCTGGACCGCGACACGCAGTCCGACCCGGCCCGTGCCAGCCAGCTGGCTAAGGCGTTGATCAACAGCGACAAGATCGACCTCATGCTGACCACCACCACACCCGAAACGGTGAACCCGGTGTCGGATGCGTGCGAGGCGGCGGGCGTGCCCTGCCTGTCTACGGTGATGCCGTGGGAGGCCTGGTACTTTGGCCGGGGCGCCAAGCCCGGCGCGCCATCGCCCTTCAAGTGGACGTACCACTTCTCGTTTGGCGGCGGCAGCTTCACCACGTCGTACACGTCGCAGTTCGCGGCATTGCCCACCAACAAGAAGATTGGCGTGCTGTACCCCAACGATGCCGATGGCAACGCGATTCGCGCCACGTTGGCGCCTGAGCTGGCCAAGGCGGGCTTCACCGTGGTGGACGCCGGGCCGTATGAGAACGGCACCACCGACTACTCAGCACAGATCGCCAAGTTCAAGGCCGAGCGCTGCGAGATCTTCAACACCTTCCCCATTCCGCCAGACTTCGCCACCTTCTGGCGGCAGGCGGCGCAGCAGGGCTACACGCGCATGGTGAAGATTGCGCAGATCGCGAAGACGGGCCTTGTGCCCTCGCAGGTGGAGGCCCTGGGCCCGCTGGCGCTGAACCTAGGCGCTGGATGCTTCTGGCACAAGAGCTTTCCCTACGCGTCAGCGCTCACAGGCCTCACGGGCGTGCAGCTGGCCGATGCGTACGAGGCCAGCACCGGCAAGCAGTGGACACAGATGCTGGGCTCCACCATGTCGCTGTTTGATGCAGGCACCGAGGCGCTGAAAGCCAGCACCAACCCGCGCGACAAGGCGGCGCTGGCCAAGGCCATCAGCACGCTCAAGGCCACCACCATGCAAGGCCCGGTGGACTTTGCCAAGGGGCCTGTGCCCAACGTGTCGGTGACACCGGTGGTGGGCGCGCAGTGGGTCAAGCCCGCAGCGGGCAGCAAGTTCAAGCTCGACCTCCTCATCACCGAGAACGCCACCGACCGCAACATCCCCGTGGCGGCGGCGCTCAAGTCTTACAGCTGATCTCCATGCGACATCCACAACCCCTTTGGAGCCCGCCAACGGGCGGGCCAGAGCAGCAGCCGTTACTACTGCAGGCGCAGGGCATCGACATGCGATTTGGTGCGCTCAAAGTGCTGGACCGGCTCGATTTTTCGGTGGGCAGTGACGAGGCCGTGGGCATCGTCGGGCCCAATGGTGCGGGCAAGACCACGCTGCTGAACGTGTTGGCCGGAGCGTTTGCGCCAAGCCAGGGCACCGTCTGGTTCCAGGGGGGGGGATGTGAGCGCCCGCAGTGCGGCAGACCGCTGCCGTGCAGGTATTGCGCGCACCCACCAGGTGCCCCGGCCGTTTCTGGGCATGACGGTGTTTGAAAACGTGCTCACCGGCGCCACGCACGGCGCAGGCCTGCATGCCCGCGACGCGGGTGACCGGGCCATGGAGTGTCTGCGCCTGTGTGGCATGGAGGCGCTGGCCAACCGCCGTGCAGAGACGCTGGGCCTGCTGGGCCGCAAGCGGCTGGAGCTGGTGCGGGCGCTGGCCACCAGCCCCAAGGTGCTGCTGCTCGACGAAATCGGCGGCGGCCTGACCGATGCCGAGGCCAGTGAACTGGTGGACCTGGTGCGCGCCCTTCGCAGCCAGCGCATCGCCATCGTCTGGATTGAGCACATGGTGCATGTGCTGTTGCAGGTGGCCACGCGCCTGGTGTGCATGGACGGCGGACGGATCATTGCCAGCGGCGACCCGCAGGCCGTGCTGAGCGATGCGACCGTGGTCGAGGCCTATCTGGGCGGGGTGGCGGCATGAGCGCGTTGTTGAGCATTGAGGGCCTGAACGCCCACCACGGGCAGCTGCCTGCCGTGCGCAATGTGTCGCTGCAGGTGCGCCAGGGCGACATCCTGGCGCTGGTGGGGGCCAACGGTGCGGGCAAGACCACGCTGTTGCGCACGCTGGCCGGGGCACACCGCGCCAGCAGCGGCACCGTGCGGTGGGACGGTGTGGACATCACCCGCATGCCTGCTCAAGAGCGTGTGGCCGAAGGCCTGGCCCTGGTGCCCGAGGGGCGGCGCCTGTTTGCGGGCATGACGGTGCGCGAAAACCTGCTGGTGGCCCGCGCGGCGGGGCGGCGCGGGCAGTGGAGTTTTGACACCGTGCTGGACGCTTTCCCGCAGCTGGCCCCCAAGCTGAATGCCAAGGCGGGCGAACTGTCGGGCGGGCAGCAGCAGGCCGTGGCCATTGGCCGCGCGCTCATGACCAACCCGCGCGTGCTGTTGCTCGACGAAGTCTCGCTGGGCCTGTCGCCCCTGGCCGTGCAGGGCGTGTACGACGCGCTGCGTGGCGTGGTGGGGCAGGGCACCACGCTGGTATTGGTAGAGCAGGATTTGCAGCGCGTGCAGGCCGTCGCCAGTCGCATTGTCTGCATGCTGGAAGGCAGCGTGGTGGCCGATGCGCCCGCCGACCAACTCACCCGCGCGCAGATCACTGCGTTTTACTTTGGCGCGCAGCGGCCCGAAGGTGCGCCCGGTAGCCACACCGCGGGCTGTGCCGACGGCGAAGCTGCCAACCACGCAAGCCACGCCCACCCTGCCCACAAGGAGGCCGCATGAACCTTCTCAACCAAGTCATCCAGGGCATCTTGCTGGGCGGCTATTACGCCTTGCTGGCCTGCGGGCTGTCGTTCATGTTCGGGGTGATGCGCATCATCAACCTGGCCCACGGCAGCCTGACTGTGGTGGCGGCCTACCTGCTGTGGGTGCTGGCCGAGCCCATGGGCTGGCACCCGCTGCTGGCCCTGCTTGCGGTGGTGCCTGCCATGGCGCTGCTGGGCTGGCTGCTGCACAAGCTGGTGCTGGAGCGCAGCGCGCGCCTGGGCGCCCTGGTGCCCCTGCTGGCCACGTTTGGCCTGGCCAGCGTGATCGACAACGTGTTGTTCCAGCACTTTGGCGCCGACACGCGGTCGCTGGCCACCTCCATTGGCACGCTGGCGTATGACAGCTGGGAGCTGCCCGGTGGCCTGTATGTGGGGCAGCTGCCCACCCTGGTGCTGGTGCTGGCCATCGTGCTGTTGGGCGGCCTGCACGCCATGCTGGCGCACACGGCGCTGGGGCGGCAGATCCGCGCAGCGTCGGAAGACGCCGACACCGCGCGCCTGGTGGGCGTGCGCACCGGCACGGTGTTCGCGGCGGCTTCGGCCATCACCATGGTCACCGTCACGCTGGCCGGGGCATCGCTGGCGCTGCGCGCCACGTTCGACCCGTTCTCGGGCCCGCAGCAGCTGATCTTTGCGTTTGAGGCCGTCATCATCGGCGGCGCGGGATCGCTGTGGGGCACCTTGCTGGGCGGCGTGGTGCTGGGCGTGGCGCAGAACCTGGGGGCGCAGGTGCATCCCCAGGGGTTTCTGATCGCCGGGCACGCCACCTTTTTGGTCATCCTGCTGGCCCGGCTCTACGCGAGCGGTGCGCTGCGCAGGTTCTTCTCTTCCCGCCGCAGGGCCGCGCCATGACTGTTCCAACGATCTCTGTTCCCTCCGCAATCACGGGCCCATCCCCATGGGTCATCCAGCGATGGACGCGCGCGTCCATCGCCTTCGCCAGCGCCACCGTGCTGCTGTTGGCCGTGCTTTGCCTGGGTCCACTGTGGCTGCAAGCAGGCACGGTAGACCGGCTCACTACGTTGTTCATCTACGTGATCCTGGCCGTGATGTGGAACGCTTTGGCGGGCTACGCCGGACTGGTGTCGATTGGTCACCAGGCGTTCTTTGGCCTCGGGGCCTACGCCATGGTGCGGCTGGCCGATGCCGGCCTGGGCCCGTACCCGGCGCTGCTGGTGGGCGCTGTGCTGGTGGCCTTGGTGGCGGTGCCGCTGGCGGCTTTCATGCTGCGGCTGCAGGGTGGCGAGTTCGCCATCGGCATGTGGGTGGTGGCCGCGCTGACCCACCTGTGTGTGAACCTCGATAGCTTGGTGCAGGGCGAGACGGGCACCTCGATGATCGCGCTGCAGCAGTATGCGGCCGACGACCGGCGTGCCTACACGTATTGGGCCGCGCTCGCCGCCATGGCAGGGCTGTGCTGGGTGGTCTTCCTGCTCCTGCGCAGCAAGGTGGGCACGGCCGCGCAGGCCATTCGCGACAACGAGGTGGCAGCCATCTCGCTCGGTGTGCGTGTGGTGGCCATCAAGCGGCTGGTGTTTGTGCTGTCGGCCTTTGGCTGCGCCCTGGCGGGCGGGCTGTGGCTGGCCACCTCGATCAGCTTTCAGCCCAAGACCTATTTCAGCGTGCAGTGGACGGCCTACATGATCTTCATGGTGTTGGTGGGGGGGATAGGCACCATGGAAGGCCCCATCCTCGGCGCGCTGCTTTTCTTTGCGGTAGAGACCGTGTGGGGCGGGCAGGGCGTGCTCTACCTCATCGGCCTGGGCGCCATCGCCATGCCGTTCGCGCTGTTTTTGCCCAAGGGCATCTGGGGCGCGGTGCAGCAGCGCTGGGATGTGCACCTGCTATCGGCGGGGTACCAAGTGCGCTCGCGGGCGCCGCACAAGGTCGATCCGGATCGGGCCGCCGCAGGAGCGGGTACGAGTGAGGGGCACACATAGCCACTGACCGCTGAGCTTTGGCCCGTGCCGCGCTCAGCGCTCGTCCTGCGACTCCCCGTTGGACAGCCCCGCCGCCAGCGCCTCAAACACCACCCGAATCCGCCGCGAGGTGCGCAGCTCGCGGTGGGACACCAGCCAGATGGGAAAGCGCACTGGCGGCAGGTTGTCCAGCACCCGGACCATGCCCGGCGTCTTGCGGGCGATCTCGGTCATCATGGCGCCAATGCCCATGCCCTGGCACACCAGCGCCCAGTGGGCCACGGTGTGATCGGAGTAGCAGCTGAAGTTGTCCTCGCTCAGGTTCAGCCCGTGCAGGCGCAGGTACGCCAGGTATTGGCCATTGCGGTCTGAGCCCACAAAGGGCAGGCGTGCGGCCTCCTGTGCGTTGTGTGGATGGCCGTGGGCCCGGACCCAGTCCTCTGAGGCGTAGAAGTAGGCCTGTGCCTCACGGATCAGGCGAGCGATCAGGTCGGGCTGCTCGGGCTTGACGTGGCGGATGGCAATGTCGGCCTCCCGGCGCAGCAGGTCGCTCAGCGCGTTGGACGAGATCACTTCGACGGCAATGCCTGGCTCCTGCGCGCGCAGGTGCTGCACGATGGGCGGCAGCAGGTAGGCGGCCACGGCGTCGGTGGCCGACACCGACACCACGCCCCCTACCGCTTGCGACCGCCCGCTAGCCGCCAAGCCCAGCGCCTCGGCGGCAGCGCCCATGGCGCGGGCGTGTTCCAACAGGTCCAGCCCCGTGGGCGTGAGCACCATGGCCTTGCCCACGCGCTCGAACAGCGTCACCCCCATCTGCTGCTCAATGGCGGCCACCTGCCGGCTCAGGGTGGGCTGGGTCAGGCCCAGCTTGCGCGCGGCGGCAGACAGTGAGCCGGTCTGGGCCGTTTGCAGAAAGGCTTTTAGCTGATTCCAGTCGAGGTTATCCATGCGTAAACGTATATGTTCACTGCAATTTACCGCAGTTTCCTGCGCTTCAATGCATGGATAGCATCCGGGTGTTGCTCCTTCCTGCATTCCACCGCGTCAGCACTTCCCCCGAACCGTATCCATGTCTTTGCCCGCCATTGCTCCCGCCTCCAGCGCTTCTCCCTCTGCGGTCCGTTCGGCTGCGGCATCCCAAGCGCGGTTTTGGGACCGCATCGCGCCCAAGTACGCAGCCGACCCCATTGCCGACCTGGCGGGGTATGAGGCCACACTGCAGCGCGTGCAGGGCCTGCTGTCCACCCAGCATGACGTGCTGGAGATTGGCTGCGGCACGGGAAGCACGGCCCTGCGCCTGGCGCCTTTCACCCGCAGCTTGCTGGCCACTGATGTCTCGCCCGCGATGATTGCCATTGCCCACCAGCGGCTGGCCGCGCAGCCCTCGCCACAGCTGAGTTTTGCCGTGGCCGACGCCGAGGCCGCGGCCTTTGGGCAGGCGGCGTACGACGCGGTGCTGGCCTTCAACGTGCTGCACCTGGCGAGCGACCTCGACGATGCGCTGAAGCAGGTGGTGCAGGTGCTGCGGCCGGGTGGGTTGCTGATCTCCAAGACAGCTTGCCTTGCCGAGATGAACCCGCTGATTCCCTACCTGGCCGTGCCGCTGATGCGCGCCATTGGCAAGGCCCCGCCCGTGCTGTGTTTTGGCGAACAGCGGCTGCAGTCGGCCATGGTGCAGCAGGGCTTGCAGATCGTCTGCGCCGAGCGGCATGGCACGCGCGGCAAGGACATCCGCGCCTTTGTCGTGGCCCGCAAACCGGGCTGATCTTTCCTCCTCCTTTCACCGCAACGCATGCGGCCCTTTTGGGGGCGCAGGGAGTTGTTTTGCCTGCTGGTTTTTGCCGAGCCGTTTTGTTCATTCCCCATTGATCCCAAGGAGCCTGTCATGTCTGTTTCTTCCCATTCATCGCACCGCACCCGCTTTGTTCGCTGGTCTGCGGGGGCGCTGACCCTGGCGCTCTTCGCCGGTTGCGCTTCCACCCTCGACCAGTCGGGCCTGGAGCAGCGCACCGCGCAAGCCATCGGGCGGACTGCCGGCCAGTTCACCATCACCGATCGCCAGGAGGAAACCGGTGGCCGGGTCAACTACACCGTCAACACCCGCGACGGCGCCACCTACCGGTGTTACGTGTACGGCGCCACAGGCTTTCAGAAGGCCATGAGCTTTGGGCAAACACCCCATTCCGACGCCATCTGCACAGCCATGGTGGGCAGCGCGGGCAACAGTGGCAACCCGGCACCAGCGGCGGCCGCAGAGCAGCGGGGCCGCAGCGCGGGCAAGGAGTGCAATGCGCTGCTGCGCACGGCGGGGCGCTGCTGAATGCAGTCGCGCAGCCGCTTTATTCCTCCCGCCTTCCACCGCCCCGCAAACCAGACAGCATGAAAAGATGGCACTGGGCCGGCATGCTCATGCTACTGGCGCTTGTTTTGAGCGGCTGCGCGACGGTGCCGGGCACAACCACCGACACCGTGGGCGGGCGCCAGGTGGAGTTCGTTCTGGCAGGGCAGGGGGCGCCTGTGGTCGTGTTCGAGAACGGGCTGGGGGCCACACTGGACTGGTGGTCCAAGGTCTGGCCTGACGCCATGGCAGAAAGCCGGTCGTTGGCCTACCACCGTGCGGGTTATGGCCACAGCGATGCGTCTGCGCAGCCGCGCGATGGCGCCCATGTGGTGGAGGAGTTGAGGGCGTTGTTGCAGGCCCGCAACCTTCCCCCGCCGTATGTTCTGGTTGGGCATTCGCTAGGTGGCCTGTACATGCAACTGTTCGCGCGCAAGCACCCCAGTGAGGTGGCGGCACTGGTGCTGGTGGACTCGACCCATCCCGACCAAGTCAAAGGTGCTGGCAACCCGGAGCACTGGCCCACGTGGCTGAAAGTGGTGTTCCGAGCAACCACATCGGACACGGCCAAGCAGGAGTTGGCAGCGCTGGATGCTACGGGCAACCAAGTGTCCAACCTGCCAGTGGACCCGTCCGTGCCCGTGTGGGTGCTCAGCGCATTGCGCGCCACAGGTGCGCCTTCTGCGTTGGCCGACGATGCCAACCGAAAGCGGGCCGACATCGCGCACCTTTACCCGGGCTCCACCCAGGTGTGGGTGGACAGCGGCCACGGCATTCCGCTGGAGAAGCCCGAGGCCGTGGTCGGCGCGGTTCGAGAGGCGGTGCGGGCCGCCCGTGCATCCCGCGATGCGCAGAAGGCGCAGTAGCAGCCTGTGCCGGATGCCGCCATGGTGGGGCGCCCCTGTGGGTCGTGGCCCTCACCGAGGGTGAACTTGACGGGTGACCTTGAGCCACAGGCCTTGGGACCCTCTGCAGGCTGGCTGCAACCCATGCACCAAGGAGTGGATTGCACTGGATATCTGGGTCATTCATTAGCGTCATTAATAAGCCCAAGAAGCCAGAGCGCTCTAGTCTGCGAGGCACGGCGTCTGTACCGTTGCGCCCACTGAATGACTCAAGGACGCCAAGCATGACCACACTCCAAATCAACGGGCAGGTGCGCAGCACTGATGCGCCCGACGAAACCCCCTTGCTCTGGGTGTTGCGCGATGAACTCGGCATGACCGGCACCAAGTTCGGCTGCGGCATGGCCCTGTGTGGCGCCTGCACGGTGCATGTGGACGGGCAGGCCATCCGTTCGTGCCTGACGCCCCACGGCTCAGTCGTGGGCAAATCAGTGCACACCATTGAGCACATGGAGCAAGACAAGGTCGGCAAAGTGGTTCAGCAGGTGTGGGTAGAACTGAACGTGGCGCAGTGCGGCTATTGCCAAGCGGGCCAGATCATGGGGGCGGTGGCGTTGCTCAAGGCCATACCAAAACCCAATGATCGACAGATCGATGACGCCATGAGCGGCAATGTGTGCCGCTGCGGAACGTATCCCCGCATTCGTGCGGCCATCCAGTTGGCATCACGCCGCCTGGCAGGAGAAAAAGCATGACCATTGCCACACCTACTTCCACGCACACCATTGCACGCCGTCGCTTTCTGCAGGCTGCAGCGGCCCCGTTCGTGCTGGCTGCTGGCGTTGACGGCATTGCCCAGACTGCAGACGGTGCCAAGAAGTTTGGTGCTGCGTCCATGCCTGGCGGCACGGTTGATAACCCGCTGGTGTTTGTCTCCATCGCCACCGATGGCACGGTGACCATCGTGGCGCACCGTGCCGAGATGGGCACGGGCGTTCGCACCAGCCTGCCCATGGTGGTGGCCGATGAACTGGAGGCACGCTGGGACCGTGTGAAGGTCGTGCAGGCGCCTGCCGACGAAGCCCGTTTTGGCAATCAGAACGTGGATGGCTCGCGCAGCGTGCGCCACTTTCTGGAGCCCATGCGCCGAGCGGGTGCTGCAGCACGCCAGATGCTGGAGGCAGCCGCTGCCGCACGCTGGTCCGTCCCCGTGGCCGAAGTGCAGGCGGTGCAGCATGAGGTGTTGCACCGCGCCACGGGCCGCCGGTTCGGCTTTGGTGAGTTGGCCGTGGATGCCGCCAAACAAAAGGTTCCGGCCACTGGCGAGCTGCGGCTCAAGGACCCGGCCCAGTGGCGTTACATCGGCAAGGGCCTGGTGGGCGGTGTGGACATGGCCGCCATTGCGCGTGGCCAGGCCACCTTCGGAATGGATGTGCGACTGCCCGGCATGGTGTATGCGGTGGTGGCCCGCCCGCCCGTGGTGGGTGGCAAGCTGCGTTCTGCCGACAGGGACGCCGCCTTGAAGGTGCCGGGCGTTCTGACGGTGGTGGAAATTGCCGGGTTTAGCGGTGCTGCGGCTTTTCAGCCGCTGGGCGGGCTGGCCGTGGTGGCGCGCAACACCTGGGCGGCCACCCAGGGCCGCGCTGCGCTGAACCCGCAGTGGGACGACGGTGCCAACGGCAGTTACGAATCTGTTGCGTTCCGGCGTGAGCAAGAGCGGCTGGTCAAGGTACCGGGTACGGTTTACCGCAACAGCGGCGATGCGGCCAAGGCGCTGAGCGATGCGCCCGCAGGCAATGTGTTTACTGCCGAGTACTACGTGCCACATCTGGCGCATGCCACGATGGAGCCCCCGGTGGCCACAGCGCTGGTGACGGGCGACATGTGCGAGATCTGGACCTCGGTGCAGAACCCGCAGGCTGCGCTTGATGGCGCCGCCGCAGCGCTGGGCATCAAGCCGGAGAACACCAAAGTCAATGTGCTGCTGCTGGGCGGTGGCTTTGGGCGCAAGTCCAAGCCCGATTACGTGACCGAGGCCGCCCTGGTGGCCAAGGCCATGCCAGGCACGCCCGTCAAGCTGGTGTGGACGCGCGACGATGACATCCACCACGGCTACTACCACGCCGTGTCCCTCGATCGTCTGGAGGCGGTGGTCAAGGACGACGGTCTGCCCCTGGCCTGGTTGCACCGCACAGCGGCACCCACCATCACCTCGCTTTTTGCGCCAGGTGCCAAGGCGGCAGCGCCTTTCGAAACTGGCATGTCGGCCACCAACATGCCCTTTGCCGTGCCCAACGTGCGCATCGAGCGCGCCGAGGTGCCTGCCCATGCGCGCATTGGCTGGTTCCGCTCGGTGGCCAATATTCCGCATGTGTTTGCCACGCAGTGTTTCATTGATGAGCTCGCACACCGCGCCAGAAAAGACCCGCTGCAATATGCCCTGGCGCTGCTGGGGCCAGACCGCAAGATCGACCCGACTTCACTGTCGGACAGCTTCAACTACAGCGAATCGCCCGTGGAGTACCCCATAGACATCGCCCGCATGCGGGCCGTGATCGAAGCCGCAGCGCGCGGCGCCCGCTGGGGGCGCCGCCTGCCCAAGGGGCGTGGTCTGGGCCTGGCATTTGGCTACAGCTTCGTGACCTATGCAGCCACGGTGGTCGAGGTGGAAGCGGACTCCAAGGGCCAGGTCAAGGTGGTGGCGGTGGACATGGCGCTTGACTGCGGCCCGCAGGTCAACCCCGAGCGTATTCGTGCGCAGATGGAGGGCGCCTGCGTGATGGGGCTGTCGCTGGCTCTGAGCAGCGAGATCACCTTTGAAGCCGGGCGGGTGCAGCAAAGCAATTTTCATGATTACGAAGTGCTTCGGCTGCCGCAGTCGCCCCGCACCATCCGCACGCACCTGGTGGGGGGTGATCCCAAGTTGCCGCCGGGAGGCGTAGGCGAACCACCGATGCCGCCCGTGGCGCCAGCGCTGCTCAACGCCATCTTTGCGGCCACAGGCAAGCGCATCCGGTCGCTGCCGCTGCGCGATCAGTTGGTCAAGACCTGAGTTCTGCGAGGGATGTGTCACGCGCCTCGAATCAAAGAACAGTTTGCTATAAATTAAATAGCAAATAACTGTTTATCAGTAAGCGCTGGGTGGCAATTTAGCTCAAAAAAGCGCCATCACGCTCTGTCCCCTCTGATGAGTCAGCGCGTGTGGCCACGGTCATGGTTGGCGGGGCGGCGGGTTACTGGCCCCAGAACGCGTCTTCCTGCGCCGGGTCGCTGGAGAACAGGCGGACTTCAACGATCTTTCCATCGGCGATACGCAGCAGGTCCACCCCCGCCTGCTGGAGCGTGAGGCCGTCGCGCTCGCCTGCAAACTCGATGCTCACGGCCACCCAGTCTCCGTTGGCCATGTAGTGGTCGGCCCGGGTGATCGCAAACGTCCCTTTCGACACGGCCATCATCTGGCCGAGCATCTGGCCCACGGCGGCCATGCCACGGTGCGTGCCCGAGAACTGGTTGTGGCCCGGCTGGTGCCAGACCACGTCGGGCGAGATGACGTGGGCGAGGGTTGCCTGGTCGCCGTTTTGTGCGGCTTGGATGTAGGTCTTGGCGATTTCAATGGCGTGCATGGGGATTCCTTGGTGGTTTTGGGGCAACGCCCCTGGGGGCGCTGTGAGGTCATTGTTGGACAATCAAAGCCCATGTAGACGGTGAAAACCAGCCGAATTACTGTCACTTCGGGACAAACCCCTGCGCCCGCTGTTGCCGACCCATGACCCCACGCCACCACAAACCCGCCGCAGCCCGCCACCCCGACATCCAGCACCTGAGCTACCAGCCCGAGGGGCTGTACCCGCTCGACCTGGAGATATTTCGGGTATCGGACCTGCGGCAACGGGTGGGCGCCGAGGCGCTGGCGTCCACCTACCGCTACGCCTTTCCAACCCTGATCTTTGTGACGCAGGGAACCTGCCTCCACCTGGTGGACTTCGAGCACGTGCGCTGCGGCCCGGGGTCGGTGCTGGTCCTGCGGCCTGGCAAAGCCCACAGTTTTGGAGACACCCAGGACTGGGATGGCTGGATGGTGCTGTTCCGCCCCGAATTTCTGTGGGCTGCGGCCCCCGCCGCGCAGGCGCAGACCCCGGTCGACGGGCTGGACGGCCTGCCGACCGCGTGGGCGCTGGGCAGCGACAGCGCACCGGTGATTGCCCACGCCATTGCGCAGATGCACCAAGACACGCAGACCCACGCCGCATCGCTGCATGCCCATGCCCTGTTGCGCTATCAGCTCTATGCGTTGCTGACGCGGCTGCGCATGGCGCATGAGCAGCAATCTGCGCAGCCCGCAACGCCGGGGCGCGCGCTGCAGAGATTCAAGGCGTTTGAATTGCTGGTGGAGAAGCACTTTGCCGCCTGGCACCAGTTGCCCCGGTATGCGCAGCAGCTGAGCTGCTCCGAGAAAAGCCTGGTGCGCGCGTCGCTGGAAGCAGCCGGAGTCACGCCCAAGGCCTTCATTTCTGCCCGCATCGTTCTGGAGGCCAAGCGCCTGCTGGCCCACACCACCTGGCCCGTGGCGCGCATTGCCGAGAGCCTAGGCTACAGCGATCTGGCGAACTTCGCCAAGTTCTTCAAGCGGGAGGCGGGGTGCACGCCGACCGACTTTCGCAGCAGGCAGACGGCCCATCAACAGGGGATGGCGGGGCGCCTGCAGGCAACGGCTTCGCACCCGATTCCCCCACGGCCCACAGCCTGAACGGCTCGGCCGCCGCGCCGGGGCATGCCCTGCCCGAGACACACGGTGCCCGCAGCTGCGCAGCCAGCAGCCAGCAGCCAGCAGCCAGCAAGCTACCCAAGCAGTTGGACCGTGCGCGGGTCTTTTTCCCCGCGGAAATACTTTTGCAGCACCGTCTCGAACACGCTGCCCGGCGCAGAAGCTTCGCCAAACAGCGTCATGCTGGAGCACAGCTTGAGGTCGTCTGGCGAGCCCAACACATCCAGCGCAGAAGACGTCTCCAGGTCCAGCAGGATCTGGCAGCACTCACGCAAACGGCCTGCGAGCACCGGGTGCGCCAGGTAAGCCTGCGCCTCGGCCATCGATTGAATGGCATAGCGCTGGGCCATGTCGCTGTGCCCCAGCCCCTGTATCTGCGGAAACACAAACCACATCCAATGCGTGCGCTTTTTGCCCGCCCGCAGCTCAGCGATCACACGGGGCCAGACGGGCTCCTGGGCTTGGAGGAAACGGTCGAGAACTGGGGGGAGCGGCATGCTGGATTGGGTGGTGGGCTGGTTGCAGTGGATGGTGACTGCGAACCCGTGGCAGGGCAAGAATTGAATGGTGATGGCAGTGCAGGGGACGGGGCGCTTGCGCGTGACACGCAGTCAGACCCCATGCCAGAATGAACCGATGAGCACCACCACCACCTCCTTCCAATCCAACGCAGACGGCACCCAGGTCACCACCTACACCTGGGCCCAGACCCCGGGCCAACCAGTGGGCGTTGTTCAAATCTCTCACGGCCTTGCCGAGCATGGCGAGCGCTACGACCGCTTTGCGCGGGCCCTGAACGTCGCAGGCTTCATCGTCCACGCCGTGGACCATCGCGGCCACGGGCGCACTGCCGGTGGCAAGCTGGGCGACTTTGGCAGCGCTGGTTTCAGCGGCCTCATTGCCGACGTGGCCCAGTTCGGCGCACTGCTGCGCGCGCAGCACGCCGGCCTGCCGCTCTTCCTGTTCGGGCACTCCATGGGCTCGTTCGCAGCGCAGGCCGCCATCCTGGACCATGCGTCCACCTGGTCCGGCGTCATCCTGTCAGGCTCCACCGCCCTCGACCTGTTCGCCGCTGCCATGGCCAACGCCCCCGCCGATGCGCCCGCCGGGCTCGCGGCATTCAATGCGGGCTTTGAGCACCGCACCGGCTACGAATGGCTGTCGCGCGACGCCGCCGAGGTAGACGCCTACGTGGCCGACCCGTGGTGCGGCTGGGACATGCCGGACGACGTGATCCCCTCGCTTTTCGCGCCAGCGCCCCGGCTGGCCGACCCCGCGCTGCTCGCGCGCATTCGCAGCGACCTGCCCATCCTCATCGCATCCGGCGACGCAGACCCGCTGGCTGCAGGCGGGGTCTTGTTGGAGCAACTGGGGCAGCGGTATCGGGATGCCGGTGTGGCCGATGTCACGGTCAAGCTGTACCCGGCGGCGCGGCATGAGATCTTGAACGAGACGAATCGGGATGAGGTGACGGGGGATATCGTGGCGTGGCTGCGGGCGCGTTCCCGCATTGCGTAGTCACAGCTCCCGTAACAGCAGTCTGTTGAAGCGGCTCCCACGCCAGCTCATGCGAACAGCTCTGCCACCCTTTCCAGGAATGCCTGCATGTTCAGCTCGGCGTCCAGCGTTTCGCGGGTGATGACGTCGGCGTTCCCGTGGCGTACCCCGTACTCGATGCGCAGCTGCATGTGGCCGTCGTCGTCCAGTCCGTTTTCGTAGCCCATGCGGAACATGCGTGATATGTCGCCGCGGCGAGCCAGTGCCAGGAATCGATGCTCGTCGAGGCCCGTGATGGGTGGAAAGCAAAGGCACACCACTTTGATCGCGCCCTCACCAGCCCTGCCGGGCAGAGTGGCCACATGGCATCCGAGGCCGTCCGAGGGGATGCGTGAGGAGCCAGGCAAGGTGGAGGCCTTGTCTTGCCACACGCGCGTGAGCTCGGATGTGCCATCCGGACCGGCGAACCTGGCCCAGAAGCCGCCTGGGTCTTTGCGCAGGTCCTGGTGCAAGGCTTCGGTCACTTCATAGTGGTGACAGCGCCGCCCGCGCGGGTCGGGGGTGTGCGACTGCAGCGGTGCAGGAATAGGGCGCAGTGCGGCCCGCCAGGCAGCTATGTCGTTCCAGCGGACCAGTGGCGGCGTGTGGGCCAGCGTGGCGCGTACGGCCGCCAGCGCCTCGCGTTCCTGAGGCGCGCGCCAGTAGCTGCTGTGCTGCCAGTGGTCCCCCAACTCGCGGGCGATGTTGGCTGCCAGTGGGTTGCCATTGAGGTGGGCGATGACGAGGCGCTGCGCAAGCGGAAAGACCTCTTCACGCAGGCTGCGCGAGCCGTCCGAGCCGTCAGGGCGGTCCGACCAGGTGTACGCGTTGCGGTAGGGAGTACGCACCGTGTCGGCACTGGCGTCGTTGAGCAGTTGGTCCAGCCCATGCAGGTCAGTGCACAGGCCCGCCAGGGGCAGAACCCGACCACCTACCAGCGCAAGGATCGCAGGCAACTGCGACAGACGTTCGAGTGTCCACCGGTGCAGGGAGCCCGGCCCGGGCTCGAAGAACGCCATGCCCAGCTCGAATGCGGAGTCCTGGTGGGGCTCGGGCCCCAGGGCTTGTGCCAGCACAGCGGTGCAAGCGTCATGCCACACACGCAGGGTCAGGTTCAGCACTTCATAGCGCATCAGATTGACTGCCAGCACCTGGCGCACAGCACCGAGCCGTCGGGCGAGGACGATGGGGGCGCCGGGCTGGTCGGGTGGCGTAGCTTCCAGCGCAAAACCGCTGCCAGCCATAGCGCGTGCCAGGGCAGGGGCCAAAACTTCTCGCACCTCGCTCTCGCCGCGCAGCGCATCGGGCGGGCGAGCCCCCCAGGGCAGCTTTTCGGCGGGCGCCACAGGCGTGGCGGCTTGCGCGAACTCGGTCGGCACTACCCGGCCGTCGGGCAGAAAACCTACGCCCAGCGCCGCGTCATACGCCACCAATCCCAGTGCACCGGCAATCTCCACAGCCGCCCGGTATGCAGGCATCTCATCCACGTTCGGGAGGTCAAACTGCCATGCCGCGCGACGGCAGGCGTTGGCCTGCTGCAAGGGCGTGGTGCGGCCCGTGTCCTTGAAGCGATCCTCGAACCGCAGCGCGAACTCGACAAAGCGCAGGTTCTTGCCATCGGCACGCGCGTGCAGCAACTCGCGCATGGCCTCCAGCGCCGCAAAGTTTTCGGGCAGCGGCAGGGCATGGCGATCGGGGTCGAAGAGGTGAAGGCTAGAGGTCATGGCTGAGCGAAGACAAAGGGTTGGCTCGCGCAGCTTAGCCGGGATCAGGGCCGGGCAGCTTCGCCGCACGAGAGGGACTGCACGCTCGCGTCGCGTGGCAGCATGCTGGCCTCCCGCCCTTCCTGTTCGTGCACTCCCTGGGCTAGTTCGCAGCGCAGGCGGCGATTCTGGACCAAGCATCCACCTGGTCCGGCGTCATCCTGTCGGGCTCTACCGCCCTCGACCTGTTGGCCGCCGGCGTGGCCAACACCCCGCCGATGCGCCCGCCGGGCTCGCGGCCGTCAATGTGGGCTTTGAACACCGCACCGGCTACGAATGGCTGTCGCGCGACGCTGCCGGGGTAGACGCCTACATGGCAGACCCCTGGTGCGGCTGGGACGTGCCGGACGATGTGATCCTCTCACTCTTCGCGCCAGCGCCCCGGCTTGCGGACCCCGCGCAACTCGCGCGCATCCGCAGCGACTTGCCCATCCTGATCGCATCGGGCGACGCGGACCCCCTGGCCGCAGGCGGGGTCCTATTGGAGCAACTGGGGCAGCGGTATCGGGACGCGGGTGTGGCCGATGTGACGGTCAAGCTGTACCCGGCGGCTCGGCATGAAATCTTGAATGAGACGAATCGGGATGAGGTGACGGGGGATGTGGTGGCGTGGTTGCGGGAGCGGGTCAATGTTGCGTAGTGGATGCGCGATGCCATCTTGGTGATCTCATGGATGCCTGCTCAAGGCTTGTCTGAGTCATTGACAAGAACTCGCCCCAGCGCGCGTTGTCACCATAGCTCGATTTTTTTGAAGTCATCCCGACAGGCAGGTCATCTTCCCAAGTTGGCTGCCTTACCCGCTCAACTGCCAATGCCGAGTTCTAATTGTTCGTCTCGTCTGCGGGGTTTGGAAGCGACTCTGAATCCGCCGGGCAGAAAATCAAAATGCCTTCCCCAGTTCGATAGCTTCTTACAGAGCCAGTCCCGAGTACCTGGAGCGAGGTTTTCCATCGATGTGAGAGTCTTTGCTGCGATTTCAAAGCCGTCGCCACGCAGCACATGCGACCAGAACGAAACATATGGCTCCGTCGATAGCAGCGCCCTCACTCGCGCCTCAAACTGCGAGAAATCTTCGCGAACGCGAAAGCGCTTCCCCGCCTCTTCGGTGATTGCCTCGAGCTTAAGTAAGTCCTGACGCGCAGCGTGTTCTCCTCTACGGAGACTCATGCCGTCGCCCGACCCGTCAGCGATCATTTGCCAAACTGCACACACGGTCACCCAGTTTGTAGACGGTACGAAGACAGCCTTCTTGGGACGCGCGCCACGTCCATACACGGTCAGATTTCCGAGCTCTTTGGCTGCATCCACATTGCCACGCCAAGGACTAACTGATTCGGGGCTAATCTCCGCCAAGTTCAAACGCGCAAGCCAGTCGGTCAAGGTGGTGGCGTACTGATGCCACACGTCATCACGTACGGAGACAAACGGGAAGCGATCGCGCAACCACAACGCGGCGTCCGTCCTGCTAATCTGCCCCGACTTTTCTAGATCCACGATGAACGCTGCAGCAATGCGATTCCGAAGAACAGATTGCCGGACGTATTCACCAAGTCGGCCCTGATGTTCGTATTGACGCACGACATCGGGCACTTCCCATCCGGAAGAGGTCCTCACTACAAGTCCCGCCAGTCGCATATCGCGGAGTACGTTGTAAACGCCAGTAAGAGTCTTGTCCCATTTCTTTACTAGTTCCGCTGGTTCTAGCCGCTTATCGCCACCAATCGCCCTAAACGCCTGCATCACCGAAACCAAACCGATCCGCACGATTTCAGATTGGCCTTGCTCAGGCAGTCGCTCATATAGGAAGAAATCCTTAAACACATCGTTGTATGTGTCATACGTTCCCGCAGAGAAACGTAGAAGCTTGCGGTGCGTAAGCTTCTCAAGCATTGGTCGTAAGAATGGGTCGTCGTCGAATCGACGGGCAAGTGCTTGATAGGTTGCCGGCAGAACCGCCGCGACGCGTGTCAAATAGCCTCGCTCGTGCTCGTCAAGTTCAGCTAACTCTTCCTCAAACAGATCGGCAAGGTGTAAACCGCTAGACAGCAACTCCGTCTGAGTTGTGCCCGAGGCTGATATTGCGAATACATGAGCCAGAGTTCTCTTTAGCAGCCACGGGAAGCCTTGCGCAAATTCGAGTACCTGGGTCAGAACTTTTGGAGATATCTTGATATCGACGCCAGCGGCGGCACTTTGAATCAGGGAATGAGCCTCCGCCTGAGAAAAGTCTTCTAAGCTGATGGACTCCGCTACGCCGCGAAGCCGATCGAGGCTAACTGTCGCATCCCGTACGATCATATGGTCGCTTGTGAAACAGGTGCGGGTGGGTCTGGTACCACTCTTTCATCGCCTGCATCGGCGTACTGCTCTTGAGCGCTGACTGCGGTAACTGGTGGTTGTACA
>NZ_JAMXAX010000094.1 GCF_023913775.1 Acidovorax facilis | reverse complement strand
GCGGCTGGACAACCAGGTCTGCTTTGCGCTGTATTCCGCCTCGCTGGCGATGACGAAGCTCTACAAGCCCCTGCTCGACCACATCGGCCTGACCTACCCGCAGTACCTCGTGATGCTGGTGCTGTGGGAGCAGGATGGCGTGACGGTGTCCGAGCTGGGCGAGCGCCTGTTTCTCGACTCCGGCACGCTCACGCCGCTGCTCAAGCGCCTGGAGGCGCAGGGCCACATTGCCCGGCTGCGCGATGTGCAGGACGAGCGCCGTGTGCGCATCACCCTCACGTCGCAAGGCCGCGCGCTGCGCGACCAGGCCGAGGCCATCCCGCCCTGTGTGCTGCAAAGCAGCCAGTGCTCGATTGCCGAGCTGACGGCCCTGACCACCGAACTCAAGCAGCTGCGAGACCGGCTCAGCGAGCGACGCTGACGGCCTGCAGACAACGCAAGAACCGATTCCCTCCACCGCCCGCCAGTGGGCAACAACCGCAAGGAAGACACCATGACCAAGCTCGAAAAAGTCCTGTACACCGCCAAGTCGCACGTGACCGGTGGCCGCGATGGCGCCGCCAAGACCGATGACGGCCGCCTGGAAGTCAAGCTGTCCTCGCCCGGCACGGCCGGCACCGGCACCAACCCCGAACAGCTGTTTGCCTCCGGCTATGCAGCCTGCTTCATCGGCGCCATGAAGGCGGTGGGCGGCAAGATCGGCATCCCCGTGCCCCAGGACGTGTCCATCGACGCCGAAGTGGACCTGGGCCCCATCCCGAACGCCTACGGCATCGCCGCCCGCCTGGCCATCAGCCTGCCCGGCCTGGACAAGGAAACCGCCCAGAAGCTGGTGGACGCAGCCCACCAGGTCTGCCCCTACTCCAACGCCACGCGCGGCAACATCGACGTGACCATCACGATCGTCTAAGACCATGGGCCGCCTGCTGATCCCCCGCATCGCGGTGGCCCTGGTGGCCATCGAGCATGTGTACATCCTCGTGCTCGAAATGTTCTTCTGGAACAAGCCCCTGGGCATGAAGACCTTCAACCTGACCCAGGAGCTGGCCGACGCCACCACCACGCTGGCGGCCAACCAGGGGCTGTACAACGGTTTTCTGGCGGCAGGCCTGTTCTGGGGGCTGTTCACCGGCAACCGGGTGTTCAAGATCTTCTTCCTGGCCTGCGTGATCGTGGCCGGGGTGTTTGGCGCCGCCACCGCAGCGCCCAAGATCTTCTTCAGCCAGGCGCTGCCCGCGATCATCGCGCTGGGCTTGGTGCTGGCGCTGGACAAAGCACCTGCCGCACGGCGCAGCCTCTGAGCTACTAAAACCATAGCTGCCAGCGCTTGTCAATCAAGCGCTGGCAGCTATTTTTGCTTTGAATCCACGCAGGTACTGCCGCCTGCAAGCTGCCATTCAGCCATGCGCGCGATGATGGGGTTGGAGACAACACCATGAAAATCGCCCTGCTGTCCGACATCCACGCCAACCGCCAGGCCCTGGACGCCTGCCTGCAACACGCCCGCGCCCAGGGCGCCGAGCAGTTTGCACTGCTGGGCGACCTGGTGGGCTACGGCGGCGAGCCCGTGGCCGTGGTGGAGCAGGTGCGCGACCTCGCCCAGCAAGGCGCCCTGTGCGTGCTGGGCAACCACGACGCCATGGCCCTGGCGCCGCCTGCCAACCCCCGCAACCGCAGCGAGCTGGGCGCGCAGTGGACGCACGACCAGCTCGGCAATACCCACATCGCTTTTTTGCAGTCGCTGCCGCTCACCGCACGTCTGGGCAGCAGCGCGCTGCTCGTGCATGCCAGCGCCGACATGCCGGAGCAATGGCGCTACGTGGAGGACTCCAACGCCGCCGAGCGCAGCATGACCGCCGCGCAAGGCATCGACCCCGCTATCCGCTACGTGTTCTGCGGCCATGTGCATGAGCAGGTGCTGTACTTCCTCACACCCACCGCCAAGCTGATGCGTTTTGCACCCGAGCCCGGCGTGCCGGTGCCCGTGCCACCGCACCGCCAGTGGCTGGGCATCGTGGGCTCGGTGGGCCAGCCGCGCGACGGCGATGCGCGCGCCATGTACGCACTGTTCGACGACACCGCCAGGCAGATCACCTTCTACCGCGTGCCGTATGACCACCTGGCCGCCGCCGCCGCCATCCGCGCGGCAGGACTGCCCGCGTTTTATGCCGACAGGCTGGAGCATGGTCAATGAAACTGCTCGAACCCGGCACCGAGATCGACGGCTTTCGCGTGGTGGACTGCATCCACGCGGGTGGCATGGCCCACATCTACGCCGTGGAATACGCGCAGGCCGACCGCAGCCCCGGCTTTCCCATGGCGATGAAGATCCCGCGCATGACGGCGGGCGACGGGGCCGAGAACATCGTGAGCTTCGAGGTCGAGCTGCAGATCCTGCCCGTGCTCAGCGGCCAGCATGTGCCGCGTTTTGTGGCGGCGGGCGACCTGGTGCGTCTGCCCTACCTGGTCATGGAATACATCCCCGGCCAGACGCTGCAGCACTGGCTGGACGAAGGGCCTGGCCGCTGCGACACAGCAACCATCGCACGCCTGGGCGCGGCCACCGCGCGCGCGGCGCACAGCCTGCACCAGCAGAACGTGTGCCACCTCGACCTCAAACCGGCCAACGTGCTCATCAAAGAAGATGGCACGGCCGTGCTGCTGGACTTTGGCCTCTCGTGCCACGCGCACTACCCCGACCTGCTGGCCGAGGAAATGCGCCAGGCCGTAGGCTCGCCCGCCTGGATTGCGCCCGAGCAGGTGGTGGGCGTGCGCGGCGACCCGCGCAGCGACATCTTTGCCATCGGCGTGATGCTGTACGAGCTGGCCACGGGCGAGCTGCCCTTTGGCGCCCCGACCACCAGCGGCGGCATGCGCCAGCGCCTGTGGATGACACCCGCGCCACCGCGCAAGCACCGCGCCGACATCCCGCCCTGGCTGCAGGAAGTCATCCTGCGCTGCCTGGAGCCTGAGGCTTCCAACCGCTACCCGTCGGCCGCGCACCTGGCCTTCGACCTGTCGAACCCCGAACAGGTGCTGGTTACCGAACGCGGCGAACGCACCGAGCGCACTCCACTGCGCACGCATGTGCGCCGCTGGCTGCGTGCTGCGGGCATGCACTACACGCCCAGCCCCCTGCCCTCGCAGCAGATCGAGGACACGCCCATCCTCATGGTCGCCGTGCCCCATGCCGATGTGAGCGATGCCACGCTGTACTCGCTGCGCCAGGCCGTGGCCCGCTCGCTGGGCATCCGCCCCGGCGCGCGGCTGGCCTGCGTGACGGTGATCTCGCCCGGCGCCAGCAGCACCAGCGACAGCGAGCGCAGTGAAACCACGCTGCACCGCCAGCACATGGCACGCCTGCGCCAGTGGGCCCAGGGTCTGGACCTGACCGGGCATGCCGTGAGCTACCACGTGCTCGAAGCGGGCGACGTGGCCCAGGCGCTGGTGCGCTATGCGGCCAGCAACCACGTGAGCATGATGATCCTGGGCGCCGCCACGCACGGGCTGCAGATGCAGCGCTTCATCGACACCGTGCCCATCCGCGTGGCGCGTGATGCGCCCTGCACCGTCATCCTGGTCAAACAGGCGCTGCCGTTCGAGCAACTGGGCCAGACGTTCCCGGGCTAAGCGCCTGTTCAAAGAGTGGGCCCCGCTGTCGCCGAGGTGGCGCGGCCCGCTTGAGCCGCGCCGGGCTTTCGTTTAGCGTGGCGGCATGAGCACCTCCACCCTCCTCGTGCGCCAGGACAACCTGGCCAGCACCCGCCTGTTGACCGCCGACGACACCCCGCTGGAAGGCGGCCAGGTCCGCGTGCGGGTCGAGTCCTTCGCCCTCACGGCCAACAACATCACCTACGCCGCGCTGGGCGACATGCTGAACTACTGGCAGTTCTTCCCCACCGGCGAAGCGGGCTGGGGCATCGTGCCCGTGTGGGGCTTTGGCACGGTGACCGAGTCCTTGCACCCCGACGTAGCGGCGGGCGAGCGCCTCTATGGCTACTGGCCCATGTCCGACCAGGCCGTGCTCTCGCCCCAGCGTGTCAACCCCACGGGCTTCAGCGACGGCGCCCCGCACAGGGCAGGCCTGCACGCGGTCTACAACCACTACCTGCGCACCCGCACCGACGGGCTGTACCGCGCCGACAACGAGGACGTGCAGGCACTGCTGCGGCCGCTGTTCATCACCTCGTGGCTCATCGACGACTTTCTGGCGGACCAGCAGTTCTTTGGCGCCCAGCGCATGCTGCTGTCCAGCGCGTCGAGCAAAACGGCCTACGGCACCGCCTTCCAGCTTGCACAGCGGGAGGGCATTGAGGTCATCGGCCTCACCTCGTCCGGCAATGTGGCCTTTTGCGAAAGCCTGGGCTGCTACAGCCGCGTGGTCACCTACGACGCACTGGACCAGATCGACGGCGCGACGCCCAGCGTCTACATCGACTTTGCGGGCAGCGTGGGCCTGCGCCAGCGCATCCACGCCCACTTCACGGGCCTGGCCTACAGCTGCTCGGTGGGCGCCAGCCACGTGCAGGACCTGGGCGGCGCCGGCCAGTTGCCCGGCCCGCGCCCGGTGATGTTCTTCGCCCCCGCCCAGGTCAAGAAGCGCCACGCCGACTGGGGCGCCCAGGGCCTGAACGACCGCCTGGTGGCGGCCTGGAACCAGTTCAGCACCGCCGTTTCGTCGGGGCCGCAGCCCTGGCTGGTGGTGCAACACCACGCGGGGCCCCAGGCCACGCAGGCGCTGTTTGCGAGCGTGCTGGCGGGCAGCGGCGACCCGCGCGCCGGGCATATCGCCACCATGCTGCCGGGCTGACGGCGACAATGGGGCATGACCCCATTGCCCCCCGATACCGCTGCCAACGCCTCGAACGACCAACACCCCTACGCCCGCCTCACCCCCGACCAGGTGCTGGACGCTCTGGCCAGCGTGGGCCTGTATGGCGACGGCCGCCTCATGGCCCTGTCGTCGTACGAAAACCGGGTGTACCAGGCCACGCTGGAAGACGGCGAGCGCGTGGTGGCCAAGTTCTACCGCCCTGGCCGCTGGAGCGAGGCCCAGATCCTCGAAGAACACGCCTTTGCCGCCGAGCTGATGGCGGCCGAAGTGCCCGCCGTGGGCCCGCTGGTGCTGAACGGCACCACCCTGCACCAGCACGATGGCTTTGCGTTTTCCGTCAGCCCCTGGCGCGGCGGGCGCCAGCCCGAGCTGGACGACTTCGAGGTGCTGGAATGGATCGGCCGCTTTCTGGCGCGCATCCACACCGTGGGTGCGGCCCAACCGTTTGTGCACCGGCCGCTGCTGGACCTGGAGACCTTTGGCACGGCATCGCGCGACTGGCTGCTCACGAACGAGATCATTCCGCTCGACATGCAGGCCACCTGGAAGGCCCAATGCGACAAAGCTCTTGAATTGATAGCTGCTAGCGCTTATCCATCAAGCGCTGGAGCCTCATTTGGCTTAAAAAATGCGACAGCAATCCGCCTGCATGGCGACTGCCACCCCGGCAACATCCTCTGGACTCCGCTGGACGAGTGGGGCCGGGGCGGCCCGCACTTTGTGGACCTGGACGACGCCCGCATGGGCCCGGCCGTGCAGGACCTGTGGATGCTGCTGTCGGGGGACCGTCGTCAGCGCACCCACCAGCTCGGCGCACTGATCGACGGCTACGAGCAGTTCCGCAGCTTCGACCGCCGCGAACTGGCGCTCATCGAGCCGCTGCGCACGCTGCGCCTGATCCACTACAGCGCATGGCTCGCGCGCCGCTGGCAGGACCCAATCTTTCCCGTCAACTTCCCGTGGTTTGGCACCAGCGACTACTGGCGCGGGCAGGTGGACATGCTGATCGAGCAGATTGAGGCCATGCAGGAAGAGCCCCTGGTGGCGTGAGATGAACGCGCACTGAGCCGCCTGCGCTGCGGTGTGGTGCAAGCCGCTGCGGCGCCCCGGAGAGGCGCCAGAGGCGCCCCGGAGAGGCGCCAGAGGCGCCCGGGCATTGCAAACGATTGTCAACCCGTGTGCACAGGGGCGCGATGTCGCGCAACATCCAGAGACGCCTTCCTGGAAAGGCGTTTTCTGACTTGCGAAGGGCGCTTGCGCCCGAAGACCGACACCATGCGCATTGCCGTCCTGCACGACGACCCCCTCTTGCCCGACATGATCCGGAGCGCCCTTGAGCGCCACCACCATATCTGCCATTTCTATACCAGCGGTGCGAGCCTGCTCAAGGACACACGGCACGAAACCTTTGACCTGCTGATCTCTGGCTGGCACCTGCCGGACATGGACGGCATCGAGGTCATCCAGCGCCTGCGCGAGATGGTCGGCCAGCAACTGCCCATCCTGCTGGTCACACGCCGCAATGAAGAACGTGACGTGATCGAAGCGCTCAACCGGGGCGCGGACGACTACATGGTCAAACCCCTGCGTGTGGGGGAGCTGGTCGCCCGCGTTGCGGCCTTGCTGCGGCGGGCGTACCCGCAGGCCATGGGCCAGCAGCTGGTCTTCGGCCCCTACCGGTTCGATCCGGAGAAGCGGCTGTTGTCCCTGCACGGCGAGACACTGGCGCTGAAGAACCTGGAATACGAACTCGCCCTTTTCATGTTCCGCAACGCGGGCCGCCTGTTGTCGCGCGCGCACCTGCGCGAAGCGGTGTGGGGCGAGCGCAGCGAAGCACCTTCACGCTCGCTCGACACCCACGTTTCACGCCTGCGCACCAAGCTGCAGTTGACGCAGCAGGCCCACGGCTATGCGATCACGGCCATCTATGGCATGGGGTACCGGCTGGACACGGTAGACACGGTGGCCCTGGCGGACCCACGCGGCTGAAACGCCGCGCGCAGGACGGCGCACAAGCCGCCACCTGCTCCTTCCCTGAACAACAAAATAAGGCCAGCACGCTTTGCAGCGTGCTGGCCTTTTGGCGTACAGCCCGCCGCCGCGAAGGGATCGCGACGGCGGTGGCGGTCGGGCTACCGGCGGCGGCCCATGGCAGGGTGCTGCCAGGCCATCAGGCCCAGCAATGCAGCCAGCAAAATCATGCCCCATTCCGACAGCGTGGGAATGCTGCTGGCAGGCAGGTTCGACACCGCCGTTGGCGCGCTGGCGGTGTTGTTGCCGGGGTTCGTGTCGCCCGGTGCGTCCAGCGTGGCCGTATTGACCAGGGGGCGCGCCCCGCTGTAGGGCGACGCCAGCGTGGTGCTGATCGTGAAGGTCCGCGACGCCCCCACCGCCAGTGCGCCCACTGCGCAGCGCACGGTACCGGCAGCATTGACGCAGCCCGTGCCGGACACGAAGGTGACTCCCGGTGGCAACACATCCACCACCTGGGCGCCATCGCTGGCCAACGGGCCGTTGTTGGTGACCACCAGCGTGTAGTCAATCGCGGCACCCGGGGCCAGGGGCCCTGCGGCTGCAGTCTTGCTCAGCGCCAGATCGGTCGCCACGGTAAAACGGCGTGCGGTGGTGTCGTGGGTCACCACGTTATTGGCCATCGTGGTCTCGGTCTCTTCCACCACCACGCTGGCCTGGTTGAAGGCCGTGCCACTCGTCGCGCCTGCCACGGTGAGGGTCTCCGCGCGCATGACGTAGGTGATGGTGGCGCTCTGGCCGCTGCTCAGCCCCGGAAAGCTACAGGTCAGCGTGCCGCTGGTCGCCCCCATCGTGGGTTCGGTACACGCGCCGCCTGCATTCACCGTGAGCGCGCCCTGGTAGCTGAAGGTGGCCGTGGGCGAGGAGCCCGGTGCGGGGAAGATGTCGGTCATCACCACATTGGTGCCGAACGACGGGCCGCTGTTGTTCACAGTGATGGTGTACGTCGTCGATTGGCCCAGGTCTACCGGGTCAGCGCTGTCCACCTTGTTCACCAGGATGTCCAGCTGCGCGGCAGTGACCGCGGTGGTGGTGGTGGCCGAGTTGTTGGTCAGATCGGACTCCGCCGTGGACGTGGACACGTTCACGGTGTTGACCACCGTGCCGCCTGCCGCCGTGCCGAGCGGCCGCAACAGATAGGTCACGGTGTTCTGCGAGCCGCTAACGATGCTGCCCCAGGTGCAGGTCAGCGTGCCACCCGGGGCACCCACGGCAGGCGTCGTACAGCTGCCGCCGCCGGAGGCGCTGGCGCTGATGAAGGCAGCGTTGGCGGGCAGGTTATCCACCACTTGCACGTTCTGGGCGGTCGAGGGGCCGTTGTTGCGCACCGTGGCCACGAAGGTGATCGGTGCGCCAGCGGGCACGCTCAGGGGCGTGGCGGTCTTGGAGGCCACCAGGTCCACCATGGCCGTGACTTGGCTGGTCACGCTGCCGCTGTTATTGGTCGGGTTGGTGTCGCCGATATCCGGCGAGCGCACGCTGGCCGTGTTGATGCGGTTGCCCGTGGTCGCGATGGTGGGGCGCACGACCACCGTCACCGTGGCCTGCGCACCCGCGTTCAGCGTGCCCAGGTTACAGGTCAGGTCCACACCGGCAGCGCTGGCATTGGGAGAAGTGGTGCAGCTGCCTTGCAAAGCCGCTGCGGACTGGAAGCCGCCCGTGCTCAGCAGGCTGCCCAGGGTGTCGGTGACCGTCACGTTGTCGGCGGAGTTCGGGCCCGCGTTATCGACCGTGATGACATAGGTAAGGTTCTGGCCCGCCACCACAGGGTTGGGTACGGCGGTCTTGGACACCACGCGCAGATCGGTGCCAGTCGCCGTGGCAGTCACGGAGGCGCCAGCGCAGTTGTTGCCTGCGTTACTGTCCACACGGCCTCCACCGCCCAGCGACACGCAGGCGTTATTGACGGCGGCACCGGCACCGGTCAGGATGGCCGTGACGACCAGAGGGGTTGCATTGGTGTTGGGGTTCAAACCGTCGCTGCGCGTGCAGCCCCAGGTCGTCACGCCGTTACCCGCAAAGGGCAACGCGTCGCAAGCCCATCCGGTACCGCTGGCCGACTGAAGGGTCACTCCCGAGGGCACGACGTCGCCCACCGTGATAGCCTGGCCGCTAGGCACCGCCAGTGGACCAGTATTGCGCGCAGTCAGCGTGTAGTTGAAGGGCACGTTGGGAACCACCGGATTGATATTGGCGGTTTTTGTCATCTGCATGTCGGCGTCATTGCTGGCGGCGACGTTGATGCTGGCAGAGTTGTTGCCGAGGTCGGGGTCAGTCACGGGCGTGCTGATGCCCGCCGTGTTGGTCAGCGTGCCGGGAGCCGTGGCGGTCGCCGTGATGGTGATCGTGGGCATATTGGTGAAATTGGCACCCGCGTAGCCCGCACGGGTACAAACAATTGCAGTGTTGCAGGTCCAACCCGTACCGACCGCCGAAACCAGCGTGAGCCCCGGATCCAGGGTGTCGGTTACCGTGATCAGTTCGCCCGCCAGGGACACGCCGCCGTTCAGGCGCGGGGTGAGCGTGTAGACCACGTTGGAGCCCACCGCCACGTTGGCGATGTTGCGGGTCTTGGTGATGGACACGTCCGCGCCGGCGGTGGAACTCACGTCCACCGTGGCGGTGTTGTTGGCTGTGTTGCCGTCGGGCATGGTGGAGTTGTCAGGCTTCAAGCCGCTCACCGCGAAGGCTGCCGTCACCGTGCCGTTGGTGTTGGACACGGCTGGTACCGTCAGCACCCCAGTGGACGCGCCATTGGCCAGCGAGCTGGCGCGGGTGCAGGTGACCGTACCGCTGTTGAGCGGATAGGCGCCTGACGCCGTGCAAGACCAGCCCGTGCCCGTGGGCGTGGACCGGATCGACGCGCCAGCCGGCACCGTGAAGATGATGCGCTGGCTGCCATCGGCGGCATTCGGGCCGTTGTTGGCAGCCTGCAGCGCGTAGCTGTAGGCCTGGCCGGCCACCACGTTGGCGGCAGAAGGTGTCGCCACCAGCGCAAGGTCGGCCGCCTGCGTGGCGGTGGTGTCCTGGATGCTATTAACGTTGTTGCTGGTGTTGGGATCGGTCGTGGCGCTGCCAGCCGTGGCGGTGTTGGTCCAGACCCCGGCGGAAGGCAGCCGCACCCGGATGGTCACGGTCTGGTTGCTGTTGAACGGGATATTGCCCAACGTGCAATCGACGACACCAGCCGCCTGACTGCAGGTGCCTGCGGTGGTGGCCACATCCACGAACGTGGAGCCCACGGGGAGTGTGTCCGTCAGCGTGACGCCGGTGGCGCCGTTGGGGCCGTTGTTGTCGATGCGCAGCGTGTACGTGAAGATGCCGCCTGCGGGCCCAGGGTCCGGCGAATCCGCATGGTTGACCACCAGGTCGGCAGACTGTGCCATGGCTGCACCCGCAAACAGGCCACCCGCCAGCAAGAGCCAGCGGAAGCGGCGTACCGCGCTGTGCGCAGGGCTTGTAGCAGGCTGCGCGGGCCCACTGGATGTGCGCGCGCGCCAGAAGGCGCATGCGCCCTCCCAAGATCGCGTCAATCGATAAAGCATCAAAATACTCCTGAGGTGAATGGCTCCGACTTCCGGCCACGCCGCAACCTCACCAGGCCCCGAGGGGCTGGCAAAAAATGCAGGGAGTGCGTGGATGTACCGTGGCCGCCACGGACCAAGGCTGGGTTGGAATTTATCGACGGACGGGGGCGCAATCCGCGCGGCAACAATCGTTAACGGTTGCGAACGGTATTGCGTATTGTTTGCACCACGGGTGCACGCCACCCCGGTTGGCAGCACGGGTGGTGGACCGGCTGGGGGCCCCTGGGCTATGCTGCGCCATCTTCGATCTACCGCGAGTTGGCCCACCCATGAAGGACATGTTTCGCACGCTCCTCTCCATTCGCCAGAAGCGCAAGCCCGCCCCCGTGGGGCCTTTGCCCGCCGTGGGCACCGTGATCCTGCGGGGGCAGGTCAAGATGGCCGTCACCCATCCGCTGCCCAGGGAGCTGTGGGACTGGCTGGTGCTGTCGGGCTGGCGCAACCTGCCGGTCAAGAACGACCGGCGCAAGGGACTGCGTTTGCCAGAGGGCGCGCTCAAGGAGCTGATCGACACCCCCTCGCAGGAACGCAACCAGGCACACAGCCGCATCCTGGAGCAGGCCCAGCCCGAAGATTGAGCGGCTTTGGAATGTCCATAAAAAAAACGGTGGTGCCAGGCACCACCGGTTTTTACTATTATTTTTATAGCACTTAGCGCTTTATGGACGAGCGCCAGATGCCGATTTGGCCTTAGTTTTTATACCAGCAAGGCGTTCACGCGCTTCACATACGCGGCGGGGTCCTCAGGCAAGCCGCCCTCGGCCAGCAGGGCCTGGTCAAACAGGATGTGCGCCAGGTCGTGGAAGTGCACACTGCCATCGAGCTTCTTGACCAGCGCGTGCTCGGCATTCACCTCCAGCACAGGTTTGGTCTCGGGCGCCTGCTGGCCAGCCTGCTTGAGCATGCGCGCCAGCTGGGTGCTCATGCCATCGTCCTGCACCACCAGGCAGGCGGGTGAATCGACGAGGCGGGTGGTCACGCGCACGTCTTCGGCCTTGTCCTTGAGCGCTTCTTTCAGCTTGGCCAGCACAGGCTTGAAGGCTTCGGCAGCTTCCTCGGCCGCCTTCTTCTCGGCTTCGTCCTGCAGCGTGCCCAGGTCGACCGCGCCCTTGGCCACGCTTTGCAGCGGGGTGCCGTCAAACTCGTGCAGGTAGTTCAGCGCCCACTCGTCCACGCGGTCGGTCATCAGCAGCACTTCGATGCCCTTCTTCTTGAAGACTTCGAGCTGTGGGCTGTTCTTGGCAGCGGCCAGGGTGTCGGCGGTGATGTAGTAGATCGCCTCCTGGCCTTCCTTCATGCGGGCCTTGTAGTCGGCAAAGCCCACCGTCACGGCGTCGCTGGTGGTGCTGGCAAAGCGCAGCAGCTTGGCCAGGCGCTCGCGGTTGCCAAAGTCCTCGCCCAGGCCTTCCTTGAGCACGGCGCCAAACTCGCTGTAGAACTGCGTGTACTTGCCTTCCTTGGCCTTGTCGTCGGCATCCACCACATCGGTCACGCCGTCGGCATTGGCGGCGGTGTCGTGCTTGTCGTGTTTGGCCAGATCTTCCAGCATCGAGAGCACGCGCTTGGTCGAGCCTTCGCGGATGGCACGCACGTCGCGGCTTTCCTGCAGCAGCTCGCGGCTCACGTTCAGCGGCAGGTCGGCGGAGTCGATCACGCCCTTCACAAAACGCAGGTAGGTGGGCATCAGCGCCTCGGCGTCGTCCATGATGAACACACGCTTCACGTACAGCTTCACGCCGGCCTTCTTGTCGCGGTTCCACAGGTCAAACGGCGCCTTGGCGGGGATGTACAGCAGCTGCGTGTACTCGGTGTTGCCTTCCACTCGGTTGTGCGCCCAGGTCAGCGGAGCCTCGTGGTCGTGGCTGATGGTTTTGTAGAACTCGGCGTACTGCTCTTCGGTGATGTCCTTCTTGGGGCGCGTCCACAGGGCGCTGGCCTTGTTGATGGTTTCCCACTCGCCGGTCTTGACCATGCCGCCGGGCTGGCGGCCGCCGTTTTCGTCATTGGGGTTGATCAGCTCGCCGTCTTTCCACTCTTCCTTTTCCATCAGGATGGGCAGGCTGATGTGGTCGGAATACTTGGCGATGACCTGCTTGAGCTTCCAGGCGTTGAGGTATTCCTCGGCGTCGTCGCGCAGGTGCAGGATGATGCTGGTGCCGCGCTGGGCGCGGGTGATGGTTTCCACCTCGAAGTCGCCCGTGCCGCCACTGATCCAGCGCACCCCTTCTTCGGCCGTCAGTCCCGCGCGGCGCGATTCCACGGTGATCTTGTCGGCCACGATGAAGCCGGAGTAAAAGCCCACGCCGAACTGGCCGATGAGCTGGGCATCTTGCTTCTGGTCGCCTGAGAGACGGCCCATGAAGTCCTTGGTGCCGCTTTTGGCGATGGTGCCCAGGTGGTCGATGGCTTCTTGCTGGCTCATGCCGATGCCGTTGTCGGTGATGGTCAGCGTCTTGGCGGCCTTGTCGAAGGTCACCCGCACTTCGAGGTTGGGGGCGTCTTCAAACAGCGCGGAGTTGTTCAGGCCTTCAAAACGCAGCTTGTCACAGGCGTCCGACGCGTTGGAGATCAGCTCGCGCAGGAAGATCTCCTGGTTGGAATACAGCGAATGGGTGACCAGGTGCAGCAGTTGCGCTACTTCGGCCTGGAAAGACAGGGTTTGTTTTGTGCTCATGGTGTCTTGGAGGTTGCTGTGTAAGGTGCAAAAAGAACGCGTTTCACGCCCAGGAGGCCAGGAAAGGCATTCGCGCGTGTTCACCTCGGGGCGGACTCGGTGATTTCAAGGGTTGCACTGTGCGGCGCACGCCCCTCACCACCCGCGGCCCGCACCGAAGCCATCCCGCACAGCCATTTCGGCGCTGAAGATTGTTGACAATTTGCAGGCATTTGACAGCATTTTCTGTCATTTAGACCCCATAAGATGCACGCCACCGAAGGCGCTCGGTGCGATGCCGCCTTCCCATCCTCTGCCCCCTTTCCTCCGGAGCCCTCTTGCCATGCCCACATCCCTGAAAAAATGGTCCGCCGAGTTCCTCGGCACGTTCTGGCTGACATTTGGCGGTTGCGGTAGCGCCGTGCTGGCTGCCGCCTTCCCGCAGCTGGGTATCGGTTTTGTCGGCGTGTCCCTGGCCTTTGGCCTCACGGTGCTGACCGGGGCCTATGCGCTGGGGCCGATCTCGGGCGGGCATTTCAACCCTGCCGTGTCGGTAGGGTTGGCGCTGGGGGGCCGGTTCAAGGCGTCCGAGCTGCCGGGCTACGTGGTGGCCCAGGTGCTGGGCGCCATTGCTGCAGCGGCCGTGCTGTACCTCATTGCCACGGGCAAGCCGGGCGCAGACATCGGGGGCTTTGCCACCAACGGCTATGGCGAACACTCCCCAGGCGGCTATGGGCTGATGGCCGCCGTGGTGACGGAGGTCGTGCTGACAGCCATCTTCCTCATCGTGATCCTGGGCGCCACGGCCAAACGTGCGGCGAGCGGCTTTGGCGGGCTGGCCATCGGCATGTGCCTCACGCTCATCCACCTGATCTCCATCCCGGTGACCAACACCTCGGTCAACCCGGCCCGCAGCACCGGTCCGGCGCTGTTTGGCCCAGCCTATGCGCTGTCGGAACTGTGGGTCTTCTGGGCCGCGCCCATTGCAGGCGCACTGCTGGGCGCCGCCATCTACCGCGCGCTGCTGAGCGACGACTGAAGTGAAACACCCCCTGAGTCGCTTCGCGCCTTCCCCCTCTCTCGCCTCGCTGCGCGAGCCGGGAGGGGGACGCTCCCAGCGCGGCGGGGCGGCCCTTGCGCGGGAGCACTGGCCTGGGCCGCGCCAGCTTCGTGCGCCGTGGGTGGCGCGAAGCGCAAGGGATCACTGGTGCGACGTGCCTTGCCGCGCTACAGCACTGTCGGCAGCTTCCAGCCTGGCATTCCGGTTGAATGCAAACCATGCGGGCCTTGTGGCGGCCTGCCCCGTCAGCCTTCCAGCGTGATGCGCTGCACCAGCGACTGCAGGATCTGGTCGGCCTTGTCATTGGCCACCTGGCAGGTGCCCGCTGCCGCATGCCCACCGCCCCCAAACTCCAGCATGAGGTTGCCGATGTGAACCTGGCTGCTGCGGTCTAGGATGGACTTGCCGGTGGCCAGCACCGTGTTCTGTTTTTGCAACCCCCACATCACGTGAATGGAGATGTTGCAGTCAGGGAACAGCGCGTAGATCATGAAACGGTTGGTGGCCCAGATGGTGTCCTCCTCGCGCAGATCGAGCACGACCAGCTTGCCGATGCGGATGGCGCAGCGCTGCAACTGCTCCTGGGCCTTGGGGGCGTGTTCGCGGTAAAGCTGCACGCGCTCCTGCACATCGGGCAGGGCCAGGATCTCTTCAATGGTGTGGTCGCGGCAGTACTGGATGAGATCCATCATCAGTGCGTAGTTGCTGATGCGGAATTCGCGAAAGCGCCCGAGACCCGTGCGCGAATCCATCATGTAGTTCAGCAGCACCCAGCCCTGGGGGTCGAGGATGTCTTCGCGCGAATACTGGGCCGAGTCGGCCTGGTCCACCGCCGCCATCATCTCGTCGGTGATGCGCGGAAAGGCCGCCTTGCCGCCGTAGTGGTTGTAGACCACACGGGCTGCCGAGGGGGCATGGGCTTCGATGATGTGGTTTTCGGAGCGCCGCCCCGAATTGCGCACAGTTTCGGACTCGTGGTGGTCGAACACCAAATGGGCCCCGGGCACATAGGGCAGGTTGGTGGTGATGTCACGGCTGGTGATGGCAATCTTGCCGTCCTGCATGTCCTTGGGGTGGACGAAGGTGATCTCGTCGATGAGGTTGAGCTCATTGAGCAGCACGGCGCACACCAAGCCGTCAAAGTCGCTGCGGGTTACCAGGCGGTATTTCACGTCACTCACTAGCTTCTCCTTGTTACATATCTCGTGGCCACATGGTAGCGGTGGCCTCACACCCGGCAAGACCGCTGGCGGGGAAAAACAGGCCATCCGAACCGCTTTTCCGGTTCTGCCGTGTTGCCTGTTTTTTGCTTGTCTTCACGCAGGCTGCAGCCATTGCTCCAGCTGCTGGGCCACACCCGCATCTCCCAGCAACGCCAGGTGGCCCATCCGGTGGAACACGGCTTGCCGACTCTTGGCAAAACCCAGGGTTCGTTTCGCATCATCATGGATGCCCAGGGCACTGTGCAATGGCACCAACCCGTCCCCCACCAGCCGCTCGGCCGCCGGACTGCGCCGCGCCGCCAGCGTGGCGGCCACGGCATGGCAGGCCACCCCTTCGGGCAGGGGCACTGGGGTGCGCCGGTCAGGGTGCCGCACGAAGCGGTCACGTCCCTGCCAGTCGGCCTCCAGCACATGGCCATGGCGCAGGTCGGTAATGCCCGCGCTGCGCAGCTGCGCCAGCTTTGCAAAAGGCCGGGAATACGGCGTGCTGCCCAGCAGGGTGTCCACCCAGTGCCCTGCGCGCTCCAGCGGTGCGCCATGGTGGGGCGTTCCCAAAAATACGAGGTGGCGCAGCAGCGCCAGCCAGCCCTGCCCCGCAGCCGCCGCTTGGTGGCAGGCACTGCGGGCCACCAGGCCGCCCATGCTGTGGGCCAGCACCGCTACCTCCTTCACGGGCACGGGCCAGGCCGCCACCAGGGATTCCAGCTGGGCGGCCAGCTCGGCACCGTTGGCGGACGTGTGCAGGCCCGTGTTGTAGCGCAGGTAAACCGGCGTATAGCCCAGCGCCTGCGCGAGGTGGGCGCCATGGTCATGGCCCTGGTGCAGCCACTGCAGATCGTTCATGCACAGGCCATGGACCAACACCAAGAGCTTGCCCGTGGCCCCGCCGCTGGCGGCCAGGGCGGGCAGGTCCAAAGGCAGCCCATCCCGGTAGAACCCCATGCGGGTGCACAGTGGGTTGTCGTCGCGCTGCAGGCGGTCGCCCATCACGCCGTTGAGGGCGGCGAGCACGGCCTCGCGCTCCCACTGCACTGCGGTGGGCGGCGCATCGGGTTCAAAAAACGGCTCCAGCCGCGCCAGGCCTGCCTGCAGGCCCGCATCCACCAGGCGTGTCACGCCCCGAATGCTCTGGTAGACCAGCCCGGTCAGGCCGCGCGCCTGGCCCGGCTGCGCCCCTCCAGGCAGGCCAAGCGTGCCCAGCACCGACTGGTGCACCCCCTCGGCCACGCGGCTGATGCCCGTGGTGGCCTGTGTGGCCAACCGCGCCACTCCCCGCAAGTCTGACGCACGCAACTGGCGCAGCGGATGGGGTTTGGCGGCGTTGGCAGCATCAGCGCGCGGTCGCGGTGGTGTAGACATGGAGAAGGCTCCGTTCAAGGGATGCGGTGCGGTGACGCGGGGAGCCTGGTGGTACTCAGAACCGCTCGCTGGGAGACAGGTAGCGCCACTGCCCCACCGGCAGATTGCCCAGGGTGACGCGGCCGATGCGAATGCGCTTGAGCCCCACCACCTTGAGGCCCACTAGCTCGCACATGCGGCGGATCTGGCGCTTCTTGCCTTCGGTGAGCACAAAGCGCAGTTGCTCGGGGTTCTGCCAATCGACCTTGGCGGGCTTGAGCGGCTCGCCGTCCAGGCTCAAGCCGTGGCGCAGCCGGGCCAGCAACGCGGGGGGAAACACCGCCTGCACGTTGGTGCTGACGGGATCACGCTCGTCGATTTCCTGCAGCGGCGCCGAGCGCTCACTGGGGTGGCGTGGCACCGCCTGGCCCGGTGCCTGGTAGACCACGCGCACCAGGTACTCCTTTTCCATCTCGGAATCCTCACCAATGATCTGCCGGGCCACGCGACCATCCTGGGTCAGCACCAAGAGGCCCACCGAGTCGATATCGAGCCGCCCGCAAGGCGCCAGGCCACGCAGCTGCGGCGGAGAAAATCGGTTGCGGCTGGGGTCGTCACGCCAGTGCGTGCGGGGGTTGATCAATGCCACGGCGGGCGTGTGGCCATCCTCGGCCTGGCCGCTCACATATCCGATGGGCTTGTTCAGCAGGATGGTGACGCGCTGCTCCTGGAAACCCTGGGCAACCTTGTCTACGTCGATGCGGTCGGTAGGCAACACCTGCACGCCCATTGCGGCCACCTGGCCATTGACCTTCACCCAGCCCTGGGCGATCCAGTCGTCCGCCTCGCGCCGCGAGCACAGGCCCAGCTCGGCCATGCGCTTGTTCAGGCGGGAGCTGACCATGCCGTTCACGGTGATCGTCGCGGACGCTCGTTCGGGCGCTTGCCTGATGGGCGCAACAAACGAGCCCGACGCCGTGCGGTAGTTGGGGGGCGCGGGCGCCCTGGCAGCGCGCGGCGGCGGCGCAGGCCGGACGGGAGCGGCTTTGGCGGCCACGGCGGGACGGCGGAGAACAGGACGGGTTGCGGGTGCCGCTGGTGCGCTGGCGCTTGCAGCAGGCGCAGGGGCAGCAGCGGGGCCAGCAGGCGGGCGGGAACTGGAAGGAGAAGACATTGCGCGTATTTTCGCCTGCGGGGCCTGGCAGACCAAGAACTAAAGAAACTTACCCCTGGCGCACCTGATGCGCCTGCCCCTCTTGCCAGGCCAGGAAATCATCGACCGGCAGTGGTCGTGCAATGTGATAGCCCTGCGCCTCATCGCACGCCAAGGTGCGCAAGCGCTCCAGAATGGCGGCGGTTTCCACCCCCTCGGCCACCACGGTGAGCCCCAGGTTGTGCGCCAGGTCGATGGTCGAGCGCACGATCATCGCGTCGTCCTCGCCCGTCTCCATGCCCATCACAAACGACTTGTCGATCTTGAGCTCATGGACCGGCAGGCGCTTGAGGTAAGCCAGCGAGGAATAGCCGGTGCCGAAGTCGTCAATCGACAGCTTGAAGCCCTGCTCCGACAGCCGGTTGAGCATGGCCTCGGCGCGCTGGGGGTCGTCCATGATGGCGCTTTCGGTGATCTCCAGGCAGAAGGCACTGGCAGGCACGCCATGGCGCACCAGAATGTCGGCAAGGCGGGTGCTGAGTTCCGGGTCGAGCAGATCGCGTGTGGACAGGTTGACCGACACCCGCAGCGCCAGGCCCTGGGTGCGCGGGTCGGCCAGCAGGCGCGCCACCTCTTCGAACATCCACAGCGTGAGCTGCCGCACGAACCCCGTCTGTTCGGCAAACGGAATGAACTGCATGGGCGGCACCAGGCCGCGCTGCGGGTGCTGCCAGCGCACCAGGGCCTCGGCAGCCCGGCCGGGCTGCCCGTGCAGCGGCACCTTGGGCTGCAGGTACAGGCGCAGCTCGTGGTGCTCCACCGCGTGGCGCAGCTCGCTCAGCAGCGACAGGGTCTGCGCGCTGGCCGAATCAAATGATGCGTCGTACTGCTGTGCCCCGCTGAGCCTGCGCTTTGCGGCATACATGGCGATCTCGGAGCGGCTCAGCAGCGTGTCAGCATCGTCGGCATCGCCAGGCCAGCAGGCAATGCCAATGCCAGCGCTCAGGTCCACCGTCTGGTCCTCGAAGGCCAGCGGCTCTTCGAACGACTGGGTGATGCGCAACGCCGTGGCATGGGCGGTGGCCGCATCGGCGCCCCGCAGCAGCACGGCGAATTCGTTGCCGCCCAGGCGGGCGACCATGTTGTCGGGCGATGGCACCTGCTGGCGCAGCCGCTCGGCCACCGCCTGCAGGAGGCGGTCACCAAAGGAATAGCCGAGCACGTCGTTCACGTGTTTGAAGCGGTCCAGGTCGAGCGTGAGCACGGCCAGCGGGTTCGGGGGCACCGCGCCGCCGGTGCTGCGCGCAATGGCCAACACCACCGCCTCGCGAAAGCGCTCCCGGTTGGGCAGGCCGGTGAGCCGATCCCAGTAGGCCAGGCGGCGAACCTCGGTTTGCTGCGCAGCAATGTCCCTGCGCATGTGATCGAACGAACGTGCGAGGTTGCCAATCTCGTCGCTGCGGTCGGTGTGTTCCAGCGGCACATCGTATTCACCGCGCGACAGCCGCTGCGTGGCGGCCAGCAGCGAGCGCAGCGGCGTGGTCAGGCGTTGTGCGACCAGCCCCGTGCCCACCGCAAACAGCATCACCCCCGCCACGGTGATGATGGCCAGCAGCACCTGCAGCTGCCGGTAGGGGGCGAGCACTTCCTCCACCGACCGCAGCAGCAGCGCCTGCACCTCGCCCCCCACGCTGTCCAGGCGAATGGCCCTCGCCAGCAGGATGCCCTCGGGCGTCTGCAGCTCGCCAGAGGGAACACCCTCGCGCTGCAGCAGCGCCAGCGAGCCTGGCGGCAGCGTGCTGACAGGCACTTTGGCCCTGCCGTCCTCGCCCTTCACGACCAGCGCCACGTGCACCGCCAGCAGCTGCCGCATCTCATCGGCCAGCGGCTGGTTGACCGGGAACCCCATCAGTACCCACCCAATGACCACCGGTGCGCGCAGCGGCACCATCACGAACTGGTAGGGCACGCCGCCCATCACTGCGATCTGGCTGCCCTGCGGCTGTGCGGCCAGCGGCGGCACCAGCGCGCGCAAGGTGGCTGGAAACGCCTCCATGTTGCCCGCCAGGCTGACCGCGCGCAGTTCCAGGTCGGTGCCCAGCAGCGCGGTGACCGCCGCGCCAATGCGGTTGCCGTGGTTTTCGAGCACCGACTGGATGGTCTCCTCGTCGCCCGAATTCACGGCCGAGCGAAAACCATAGTCGGCGGCCAGCAAGGCCGAACCCTGGCGCAGCTTGTCTGCGTTCTGCTCCAACAGACGGCGCCAGACGTTTTCATCCAGGTCCAGAGCCTGGGCAATCTGCGCACGGGCATTGCGCTCGATGGTGGCGCGCACCACGGCAAAACCTGCAGCCTGCACGATGAGCAGCAGCAGCAACGTGAGCCCAATCAGCCGCAAGATCAGGCTGCGCCCCAGTTCGCACAGCTTCTTCCGGTTCAAGGCTGCAGCCCTGCCAAACGCACCGATGCCGCCGCAGCACCCGTGGCGGGCACCGTGAGCGCCTGCTCCTGCGCGGGCGCGCCCACGGGCAACCGCGTGTGCCAGGTGCGCAAGGTATAGGTGCCGGGCGGCACGTTGTCGATCTGCGCCCGGCCCGGTGCGGCAGGTGTGCGGGCGTAGTACGGGGTGTCCACCACCACAATCCAGCCGACCATCTGGTCGTGGATATTGCAGCCCAGCACGGCCACACCAGGGCGGTCGAACAGCACAGGGTTGGAAGGCGTGCCTGTATAGAGCTTGAGTTCGAACTTCTTGGCCGGCGAGAACGAATAGACGTGGTGGCGCACCGAATCATGGTTGGGGAACCGCACCTCGGTGCCTACGGGCACCACGAGCACGCCGGGCACAAACTGCCGCTTTTCCTGCGCCATCTCCGCACCGGACAGCGGCTTGACCGCCTTGCGGGCATCGGCGGATTCGAGAAACACCACGGCGTCTGGCAGCGGCCTGCCCGCCGCATCCAGCACCTCCACCTGCACCGTAGCAGCCTGGGCAGCGGTGGGCAGGCCTGCCAGACACGCCACAAACACCACAACCACGCCAGTCAGCGCAGACAAAGCCCTGGCGCGCTGGGCGTGGCAGCTGGTTGTCATGGTTCGATGGCCATGCCCAGCAGGGGGGCGCCTTCACCCACGGTGCCCAGCGGCCGGCTGGCCCCTGTGCGCAGGTCCACGAGGTGCAGCCGCGTGTGGCTGTCTACCGAAGTGCGCACCGCAATCAGCGCGGTATTGCCGACGTCCGAAATATCGAACGCCACGTCGGTGAGCCGTGGCAGCCCCAGCGACCCCACGGTGCGCAACTGACCGGTGTTGGGCGACACCACAGGCGTGGTGCCTTCGCGTGAGCCCTGCATCACCAGCACGCCGAGGGTGCGGTCGATGGCGTAGTTGGTGGTGATCTTGCTGTCCTGGGCGTTGTAGGTGTAGGCGGCGCCTGCGATGTCGGGATTGCGGCCGGCGTGGGTGTCGCTCCACGCATAGCGCAGGGCCGGGTCGGGTTGCACACCCTCGACGGCTGGGTCGCCATCCACGGCAGCCCCGGTGTCGGGGTGCAGGCGCAGGTTCTGGCCCGTGTTCGACACCACACGGATCCGGTCGGCCGCAGGGTTGAAATCGAAGCCGAAGGCCGTGCCACGCAGGCCCAGGACCGCTGGTGCTGGCCCCACGGGGCGCAGCGCGCCAGTGGGAATGTCGAGCGTGTACAGGCGGCCCGCCTGAGAGAGCGCATAGAGCACGCCACGCGCCACCCGAAAGTCGATACCCACCAGCCGCTCACCTGCGGGCAGACCCGTGACGGGGCGCCGCTCCAGGATGCGGTCTGGCTGGCCGGCGTGGAAGGTGATGAGTTCGTGCGAGGCCGTGATCGCAACGACCAGTTCGCGCTGGCTGGTTTCTGGCGCGGGTGCGGTGGCACAACCCGCCAGCGCGGCGCCTACCAGCGCTGCAGCAGCCATGTGGCGCACCAAGGGGAAGGAAAGAGCTTTCATCGTGGGGCCTCGCATCTGTAACGGATTTATACCTGATGGGCCACTCCCGCGTGGCCACAGAGCAATCCAGGGAAAGTGGATTGCTATATTTTGTATAGCATTTGGTGCTTTAAATACAGGCGTAAACACCAGTTCTATCTGCAATCTTGCGAAGCAACAATACCGCCATACGTTTTCACAAATGGCAAAAAATTGTCCGCAAATTTGTAACAACGAGCCCATGCACATTGGGCATACCACTATCCGCAAGCGTCATGACACATTTTGTAATTTGTGCCTACACTGCCTTGAACCCGGACGCAGACCAAGGCCATTCAGCAGGTGGCTAACACGGGCACCCTTATTGCTTCGTTCACCCCACACGATTCATTGTCCCCAGAGACTCCAAGGAACACCATGCAGGCCGCAACGTCACTCAAATCCCTGTCGATTTCCAGCCGGCTGAGCCTGGGCTTTGGCTGCATGCTGGTGCTGCTGGTGGCGGTGGCCGCCGTGGGCCAGCTCTCGGTGGGCAAGGTGCACGAGCAGATGCGCCAGATCACGGGCATCGGCGCCAACAAGGCCAAGCTGGTCAATGGCATGCTGGAGAGTGTGAGCGCCATAGGCATTCAGAGCCGGTCGGCGGCCATGCTCAACGACATCGACCCCAAACAGGCCCGCGAACAGATTGATGCTGTGGCCAAGACGCTCAAGCTGTATGCGACCCAGGAAGCCGCGCTGGCGGAGTTGCTGACCCCCGCCAACGCCACCCCCACCGAGATCAAACTGCTGGGCGAGGTGCAGGCCCTGGGCAAGAAGACCCGCCCCGAACTGGACACAGCCATCAAGGCCGCCGACGACGGCGATACCGTGAGCGCCACCCTGGCGCTGATGACCCGCGTGGCCCCCGCCGAAACCGCCTGGCGCACCAAACTGGGCGAACTCATCGACCTGCAAAACACGCTGAATGCCGAAGCCACTGCATCGGCCGAGCACACGCAGAGCCAGGCCCGCGTGGTGGGCGGACTGCTGGTGCTGCTGGCCATTGGGTTGGGCGCGCTGATTGCCTGGCGCATCACCACCAGCATCACGGCCCCCATTGGCCGCGCCGTGGTGGTGGCCGAACGCATTGCGCGCGGCGACCTCACCTCGCAGGTCGAAGTGCGCATCCACGACGAAACCGGCCGCCTGCTCGAAGCCATCGCCGCCATGCAGGAACGCCTGCGCACCCTGGTGGGTGAGATTGGCCAGACGGCAGATTCCATCCTGGTCGCCAGCTCGGAAGTGGCCTCGGGCAACCTGGACCTGAGCCAGCGCACCGAACAAACCTCGCACAACCTGCAAAGCGCGGCCAGCTCGCTGGTGGACCTGACCGGTACGGTGTCGCAGAGCGCCGACTCGGCCCGTCAGGCCAACCAGCTGGCCTCCACCGCATCGGATGCCGCCACGCGCGGCGGCGAGGTGGTGTCGCAGGTGGTGCGCACCATGGACACCATCAGCGCCAGCTCGCGCAAGATCGCCGACATCATCAGCGTGATCGACGGCATTGCGTTCCAGACCAACATCCTCGCGCTGAATGCGGCAGTAGAAGCAGCCCGTGCAGGTGAACAAGGCCGGGGCTTTGCCGTGGTGGCCGGCGAGGTGCGCAACCTGGCGGGCCGCTCGGCCAATGCCGCGCGCGAGATCAAGGCGCTGATCGGTACCAGCGTCGACCAGGTGCAGGAAGGCAGCACCCTGGTAAACCACGCCGGCAAGACCATTGAAGAACTGGTGCTTTCGGTGCGCCGCGTGTCGGACATCATGGGCGAGATCACCGCCGCCACACAGGAGCAAAGCCAGCGTATTGGCCACGTGAGCCACTCGGTGGGTGCGCTGGAAGAAATGACCCAGCAGAACGCGGCGCTGGTGGAAGAAGGCGCCGCCGCCGCCGACAGCCTCAAGGACCAGGCCGGGCGTCTCACACAAATGGTGGGCACCTTCCGCCTCACGCGCGACGGCGGTGACGACAACAGCTGGGGGGCAGCGGCTCCGGCGGCATCCCCCGTACCGGCTCCCGCCCAGCGCTCCAGCCTGCAGGCATCCCTACAGCCCCGCAGCAAGCTGCCGTCCTTGCCCCGCTGAGCCACGGTGGGCCCCCGGCCCGGTCAGCCGCCCTTGATCTGAAAGATGCTGGAGCGCAGCGCAGCAAGGTCCAGCACACGCAGGCCGCCATACTCCACACGGATGGCGCCCTGCGCTTCCAACGCGGCCAGCGCCTCGTTCACGCGCTGGCGCGACAGGCCCACCAGGTAAGCCAGCTCTTGTTGCGTAATGCGCAGCACCTCGCCCACGCCCGGGTACAGCACCGGGTTGAACAGCGACGCCAGGCTGCGGGCCACACGCACATCGGGGTTGTTCAAGCGGTCGATCTCGCGCGCGGCGATGAACTGGCCCAGGCGCTCGTTGAGCTGGTTCATCACAAAGCGGTTGAAGCCGATGGAGTGGTCCAGCAGCCAGTGAAAGCTGTCAATCGGCAACCCCGCCACCACACTCTTGCGCAGCGCCTGGATGTTGTAGCGGTAGGGCTCGCGCTTGATGGTGGTGCCCTCGCCAAACCAGCCGCCCGGCGGCAGGCCCGCGTACGTCATGGTCTGGCCCTGGGCGTTGTCCGTGCTCATCTTGAGCAGGCCCTCGACCACACCAAACCAGTAGGTCACCGGGCGCCCCACGCGGCACACATAGTCGCCCGCCTTGGCATCCCCCACCAGCAACGAGGCCACAGCGCGCTCGCGCTCGGCGGGCAGCAGCAGTCGCAGCCAGGGAATGCCGTCCAGCTCATCCGCCGTGGGTGGCCGACGACGCTGGTGCAAAGACAGATCCTGGTTCATGCGTGAGTCCATGGCGCGAAGGTTCTCATGAAAAAGGGCAGTCTGCCGCGATGGGGAAGTGCGGGAATACCACGACCCCAATTGTCGCCAGACCGACAAAAAAATGCCAATCGTGATTGGATGATGTCGCCTCCCCCGGCCGCCGCTGCGCAGGCCCGGGCCTTTTGAGGAGACACACATGCCCGC
>NZ_JAMXAX010000093.1 GCF_023913775.1 Acidovorax facilis | reverse complement strand
ACTTTGCTTTTGCTGCAGTCCCAGGGCTATTGCGTGGCGTTCGCTCTGGCTCAACTGCTGGTAATTCTTCTGTGTCATCTTGGCCTCAATTCTCGGTGTTGCACTTCAGAATTGAGGCCGCCAAGCGCTGGATGCTATTTTTGCTCTCAATCGGTGGCGATGGTGTGGTTGGATGGAATGGCGGATGCCCTGCCAGCCGCCCACCCCTGCAATGGTGTGCAGGGCCTCACACCGGCCGCGCAAACTCCATCACCCAGTTGACTTCCCAGGTGGCCCCACCGTCGTCCGAAAAAGCCTGCTGCCAGCGCGGTGTGCCGGTGTGCATCTGCGACCACTCGAAGCGCACGCGCACGGGGCGGCCCTCGAAGTTCTCCTGGCCTTCGAAGATGCCCACGCCATCGCGAAACCCGCCCACCACGGGCGGATGCAGCAGCCCGGTGGCTGCGTCCACGCCGCCGGTGGTGTTGTCCAGCCAGTAGATGCTCCAGCGCTGTGCCTCAGGGCTGAACACGCGCAGCGCCATGCCCACAAAGCCGGGCTTCCAGGTGGCGGGGATGAAGTCGTCGTAGTTGCCGATGCCGCCGGGCAGCGGCCGCGCGCTGCCGGTGGCGTCGAACACCTCCCAGTCGTTGCAGCCCTGAAGCCGGTGCACCAGGCGCGTGTTGCGGATGTGCCAGGAGCCCATGAGGAAGTCGAAGTCGCGGGCGGCGTGGTGGCCGGTGGTTGGGGTGTTGTCTTGCATGGTGTTCGGTGATGGGGTTGCGTGAGGGGAGACGGATCAGAACGACGATCAGGGCGACGCCATGGCCTCGTTGGGATGAACCCAGCCGGGCAGCGCGCGCAGGGAGTCCAGCCAGCGCGACACATGGGGGATGTCCTCTTCGGCCAGGCCCGCCTCGGGCAGCCAGAAGAGATAGGCCGAGCAGGCGAGGTCTGCGATGCTGGGGCCGGAAGGCACCAGGAACTCCGAGCTTGCGAGTGTTTCGTTCAGCGTGGCCAAGTCTGTGACGGCGCGTTCACGCAGGTACGCCAGAACCTCGGCAGGCTGGGGCGCCCAGCGCAGCGCAAAGCGCAGGTTGGGCACGCTGAAGCCAATGCGGTTCGTCTCCCAGAAAAGCCATTCCAGGATGGCGCTCCCTTCCGCCGCAGCGCCACAGAACGCGCGGGTGCGCTGCGCCAGATGGAGCAGGATGGCATTGGATTGGCAATAGGCGGTGCCGCCATCGACGAGGACCGGCACTTCACCGAAGTGGCTGGCTGCCACAAAGTCCGCGGGGCGCTCGACCCGGGGCGTATCGAGCGCAATCGGCTGGTAGCGGTGCGGGGTGGCAGTCAGTAAAAGCAGCGACCGAACCTTGTACGAGTGGCCGGAACCTGCGGCGCCGTATAGCAGCAGGGAGGCGGGTGTGGACATGGGCTCTTCTCCTTTGCGATCAGGCATGCAACGCCGAGCGCGCCGTGGGCTGCAGCCGGTGCGTCTCGGGCGCCCGGGCCAGCCAGGGGGCAAGCCCCGGGGCTACGTCCCGCGCCCAGGCGCCGCTGTTGGCAAAGGACTGCAGCGCCGCTGCATCGCCAAACAGCGCCAGCCCCAGCAGCACATGCTCGCCCGCGCGCACCGGCAGGCGGGGAAAGGTGTTGGGGCTGGCTTCGGTGCTGTACCAAGCCACCTGGCGCGCGCCGCCGCGCTGCAGCGCGGGGGCCATGCGGTGGCGGCAATAGTCCAGCAAGGCCGGGGTGGCGGGCTCGTGCAGATAGAACACCGTAGCGTCCAGCACACCCGCCGCAGTGCCTGTGGCGCCCGGCGCGGGCCGGGCGTCTTGCGGCAACGTGGACGCCGCCCCGGGCCACGCGGGGCGTAGCAGCAGCACGTTGTCAGAGTCGATCATGGTGGCGTTGGCGGCAGCGCGGTGCGCCGCCCACACGGGGCCGCCGTAGAAGGCTTCGAGCGCGCGGCGGCGTGAGTCCATGTCGGCAAAGCCGCGCAGCCAGACAAACAGGTCGGGCTGATCGAGGTCGCGGAACTGGCCCAGCACGCGCATGCCATGGGCCTCCTGTGTTTCAACGAACTCGCGGTCGAAGAGGTCGATCAGTGCGTCGCGCTGCCCTGGGTGCAGGGTGTATTGGCGCAGTTCGACGATGGGGTGAAGGTCGGCGGTGGGCATGCGGGCTCCGGGTTTGTGGGGGTAAGACAAGGTCAGGATCGGAGTCTGCGCCGCAATACCTGCCAACCCATGGCAGGTATTTGCGCTATCTTTCGCCTTCACCCTAGTACCCCCAGTTACCCCGCACAACCTGCCTGCCCATGCGCGCCAGCCGCCTGTTGTCCCTTCAAATGCTGCTCGAAACCCAGGGCCGCATGAGTGCGCAGGCGCTGGCCGAGGCGCTGGAGGTCTCCGTGCGCACGCTGTACCGCGATGTGGACCAGCTCAGCGCGGCCGGTGTGCCCATCTATGCCGAGCGCGGGCGCAACGGTGGCTTTGCGCTGCTGCCAGGCTGGAAGACCACGCTCACCGGGCTCACGCCTTCCGAGGCGCAGGCCGTGTTCTTGAGCGGCCTGCCCGGGCCCGCGCAGGATCTGGGGCTGGGCGGCGATGTGGAGGGCGCGCGGCTGAAGCTTTTGTCGTCGCTGCCCGCTTCGTGGCGCGAAGACGCCCAGCGCGTGAGCACCCGCCTGCATTTGGACCCGGTGGACTGGTACCGCGAGAGCGACCCCACGCCCCACCTGCCCACCGTGGCCGCTGCGGTGTGGAGCGGTCACCAGATCGCGATGCGCTACGAGAGCTGGGCCGACACGGTGGAGCGTACGGTGAGCCCGCTGGGGCTGGTGCTCAAGGCGGGTGTCTGGTACCTGGTGGCAGGGCCTGCGGGTACGGCAGAAGGCGGACCGCGCACCTACCGCGTGTCGAACATCCGGGCTGCCACGGCGCTGGCCACACCCGTGCGCCGCCCGGCGCGGTTTGACCTGGCCAGCTATTGGGCGCAGTCGATCCAGCGTTTTGAAGCAGGGATCTACACCGGCGAGGCGGCGTTGCTGGCCACACCTGCCGGGCTCAAGGGCCTGCGCGCGCTCAGCAGCGCCGTGGCCCGCGCGGTGGCTGCGGCCCCGCCGCCCCGCCGCAAGGACGGGCGCGTGGCCGTCACCATTCCCATTGAGTCGGTGGAACACGCCTCCGGGCAACTCATGCGGCTGTCTCCGCAGGTGGAGGTGCTACGGCCTGCGGCGTTGCGCCGCGCGCTCATGGAGCGGGTGGTGGCCACGGCGCGCCTGTATGGATTGCCGTGATCTGGGTTGTAAGGGGTTGCTATTAAATTTGCAGCTGTTTGCGCAATGTAGATAAGCGCGAGGGCCTAAAAATATTCTGAAACTGAGCAGGCACTTCACCGCAGACCGTGCCCTGCCACTGCAGCCGCCCTGCCGGTTGGGTAGTGTTGGGGGGTGTTACATGCGCGACACGTGCCCCCACTACCTTCAACAGGCTTTAACAATGGCCTGCGGTGATGCAAACAGTGATGGTGGTGTCGGGGGCGTCCGAGCGGTTCTGGAACCAGACCCCCTTTCGTTCGTATTTGTTCAATGCGTTTTCGCTGCTGCTGCCCTCCGGGGAGCAGTTTGTGATCCGGGCGATGGAAGACGCTGCCACGCGCCTGCCCGAAGGGGCGCCCTTGCAGGAAGAGGTGGCGCAGTTCGTCCGCGAGGAGCGCGCCCACCAGCGCGCGCACCGCTTGTACAACACGCAGTTGGCGGCCCAGGGCTATAACGCCGTGGCCCTGGAGGCGCGCATCGGGCGCGCCGTGCAGGGCCTGGAGCAGGCGCTGGCCTGGAAGGAGCGCCTGGCCCTGGCGGCGGCGCTGGAATACCTGACAGCGCTGATCTCGCGCCAGGCACTGCGCGGTGAGGGCTGGCTGGTTCACAACGCGTGCCGCCAGTCCAGCCTGTGGCGCTGGCACTGCGAAGAAGAGGTGGCGCACCATGGCGTGGCGCTGCGCCTTCTCAATGAGGTGGGCCAGGTGGGCTATGGGCGCCGATTGGGGCTGTATGTGCTGGCGTCCCTGATATTGCTGGGCGATGTGGCGCGCCATACCTGGGACTTCTTTCAGACCGATCGCGCGCAGTGCCGGTTGACCTGGGGTGGTGGTGTCCGGTCTGCGGCGGAGTTTGTGCTGCGGCAGGGCATGGGCCTGGCCCGCATGGCGGTGGGGTGGCTGGGCTACGGGCTGCCGCTGCACCGCCTGGTGCCTGCGCCGCACGCGGGCCGAAACGCAGAGAAGACCCGCATCGAAGTGCGCCCGCTGAAGGCCCGCGACATTCCCCGCCTGCTGGTGCTGGAGCACCGGAAGTGGAGCGACGACCAGGCCGCCAGCGCGCAGGCCATGGCGCAACGCATCGCGGCCCACCCGCAGCTGTGCATGGGGGCGTTCTGCCCGCGCACGGGCGAGGCGCTGGCCTCGCTGTTCCTCAAGCCCATTTCAGCGGCACAGTTGCAAGGCGCCCGCACCTGGGCCGATTGCGCGGAGGTTGGAAGCCAGGACGGGGCACAGCCCAGCCGTGACCTGTTTGGCATCAGTCTGAGCAGCGTCAGCCCGCAAGGGGTGGAGGCGATCTTTGCGTTCTTCTGGCCGCGTGCGCTGAAGGCTGGCTGGCGCCAGATTTACCTGGGCTCGCCCGTGCCGGGCTTGGCCCGCTGGCGCAGGAGCGAGACCCATGCCCCGGTGGAGTCGTACGTCTACGCCACCCGCCGGGGCATGCCGCAAGACCCGCAGCTGCGCTACTACTGGCAAAAGGGCTTCAAGACCATCGTGGCCTGCAAGCCAGACTACTTTCCGCATGCCGCGTCGCTGGACTACGGGGTGGTGGTGCGGGGGCGCATCCCGTTGTCGTCCCTGGCGCCGCTGTGGCGCCATGTGCCGCTGCCCTGGTTGCGGGGGATGCAACGCTGCATGGCCAGGGTGCTGTGATGGCAGACCATGAAAGCGCGTGGGAGCCGTTGGGCGCGCAGGTAGCTTCCGTGGCCGAGGTCGTCGGCCGCCGCGAGCCCTGTGTGTTGCGCCAGCGCGCGGCCCATTGGCCCGCAGTGGCGCAGTGGACCTGGGAGCGCCTGGGGGCGCTGGCCCCCGACCTGCCCGTGCGGCTGGTGCAGGGCAACCGCGAGCTGGGCGCCACCGTGTTCCAGCCTTCCACTCTGGGCGCTTATCTCCAGTCCCTGCAAGGCCCCGCCACCGCCGGCGAAGCGCCGCTGTACCTCAAGGAGTTCAATCTTCTGGGTGCCTTTCCCACGCTGCGCGCCGATGTGCGTCCGCAGGAGCTGTTTCCGCCCGGGGCACTGCACGATGCCCAGACCTGGATCGGCCCCGCAGAGGCCAGAACGGGCTTGCACCACGACTACCTCGACAACCTTGCCGTGCAATTGGTGGGGCGCAAGCGCTTTTATCTGCTGCGCCCCGGGGCGGTGGAGCGGCTGGGTGCCGTTGCCGCCAAGCATGACCACTGGGCGGCCCTGGCTTCACTGAATGCTGATGCCGTGGTGGACCGAGGTGTTGTTGCAGGCGACGCCTGGGTGGTGGACCTGGAGCCCGGGGACGTGCTCTATGTGCCCGCGCGCTGGTGGCATGAAGTGGTGAACCACACCCCCAGCGTGTTGCTGACCGGTTTTTTTGGCACCCGCACGACGGTGTACGCGCAGTGGGCGTGGCGCCAGGCTGTGCAGGGGGCGCACTTGGCGGGCCTGTGGCGACGTGGGCATTGCACCTGCCATCCGGCGCGGGTTTAGAGCGGCTCACAAAACTCCCCTGGCGTCGTTGTTCCGTCTTGTCGTACCGCTTGTACTGCCTGCGACGGAACGCCTAGCCAGGGCCGCTGCGCTGAGTTTTGTGAGCCGCTCTTAGATCCCCCGCTCCACCATGTCCAGCAGCCGCTGCCCCAGCCCGTCCAGCAGGGGCTGCGGCGTGCCGCGCAGTGGCCCGTCAATGCTGAGCAGCGCCATACCGTGCACGGTGGACCATGCCAGGTACTCCGCGCCGGGGCGGCGCTCGGGTGGCAGGGCGCCAGCGGTGACCAGGTCATCCAGCGCGGCGCTCAGGTGCTGAAAAGGATTGAGGCCCGTGGCGCCGCCCATGGCCGGGTCGGGATGGGTCTGCACGGTGAAGCGGCCTCCGAACGCGGTGCGGAACAGGCCCGTTTCTGCATGCGCAAACCGCATGTAGCCTGCGCCCACGGCGCGCACCTTGGCGTGGGCCTGTTCGGTGCGGGTGCCTGTGGTGGGTACCTGGGCCAGTTCGGCCTCCATGAAGTGCGCGGCAGCGGCCACGGCGGCGGCCCGCACTGCGGCCAGCAAATCGTCGCGGTTGGCAAAGTGGCGATAGGCCGCGTTGGGCGCCACACCCGCGCGGCGTGTGGCCTCGCGCAGCACCACGGCGTCGGGGCCACCCTGTCGGGCCAGCTCAATGCCGGCGTCCAGCAGCGCGCGCCGCAGGTCGCCATGGCGGTAGGTGGCGCGCGGGGCGGGGCCTGCGCTGGCAGTCTTGGCAGAGCTAGCGGGGGGGGCGTTGCGATTGGTTACGGGCATGGCGGACTTGGATGTGGACACTGTCCATTATCTTTGCTATTGTTTGTGGACGGTGTTCACAATGAGGTGGGCACTTTCTTTTTTTATGACCCTCCCAGGCCTTCATGGGATGAACGGCCTGGTTTGCAAGGAGACCCCATGAAAGTCGAGTCCTACCTGATGTTTGAAGGCCGTTGCGAAGAAGCGCTGGACTTTTACCGCAGCGCCCTGGGCGCCAAGGTTGGCACCCTCATGCGCTACAAGGACAACCCTGAGCCCGCAGCAGGACAGGGTTGCGCCGACGGCAGCGGCCCAGGCCCCACGCCCGAGATGGTCATGCACGCCGAATTCACCTTGGGCGAGACGACGCTGATGGCATCGGACGGCATGGGGTCGGGCAAGGCCAGCTTCCAGGGCATCTCGCTGGCGCTGAGCCCCGCGAGCGAAGCGGAGGCCCAGCGCCTGTTCAATGCGCTGGCCGACGGTGGCCAGGTGCAGATGCCGCTGGCCAAGACCTTCTTCTCGCAGGCCTTCGGCATGGTGGCCGACCGCTTTGGCGTGCCGTGGATGGTGGTGGCGCCCGAATGAGCGAAGCGCACCAGAGCCCCAACACAGGTACGGCCATGCTCGCCCTCTATGGACACCCTTTCTCGTCGTACACCCAGAAGGTGCTGACTGCGCTGTATGAAAACGGGACTCCCTTTGAATTGCGCAATCTCGACCCCGCTGCGCCGGGCAACCATGCGCCCGAATGGCTGCGCCGCTGGCCGTTGGCAAAGTTTCCGCTTCTGGTGGATGGCGATCACACGGTGGTGGAGAGCAGCATCGTGATCGAGCACCTGCAGATGGCCCACCCGGGGCCTGTGCAGCTGATACCGGCCGACCCTGCAGCGGCGTTGCAGGTGCGGTTCATGGACCGGTTCTTTGACCTGCACGTGATGGCGCCCGTCCAGCACGCGGTGAACGCTGCGTTGACTGGCGACCCCGCCAAGCGCGTTGACGGCGTGGCCTGGGCCGCTGACAAGCTGGAGAAGGCCTATGCATGGCTGGAAGGCGAATGGGCCCGCCGCACCTGGGCTGCGGGCGACGGCTTCACGATGGCCGACTGCGCTGCGGCGCCCGCGCTGTTCTATGCCGATTGGACGCACCCCATTGCCGCCAACTACCCCCTGCTGCGCGCCTACCGCGCGCGACTGCTGGCGCGACCCTCATTTGCGCAAGCCGTGGAGGGCGGCCGCCCCTACCGCCACTACTTTCCGCTCGGGGCGCCAGACCGTGATTGACGGGATCGATCCCCCAGGTTGACTGAATTGCCAAACCCCAACCACCAAGGAGACCGAAATGATGAATGCCGAACCCCACGCCATGCACCGCTGGCTGCAGCAGCTGATTGGCGACTGGACCAGCGACGCCAACTGCGACGCTCCACCCGGCGAGTCCGGCGCGCCCGCTCAAGAGCAATCCCCGGCTCAGAGCATGTGCGCGCCCTGGGCGACCTGTGGGTGCTGTGCGAAGGCACGGGCACCATGCCCGGCGGGGGCGAAGCCCACATGCTGATGACGCTAGGCTACGACCCCGAGAAGAGCGTGTTTCGCGGCACCTGGGTGGGCTCGATGATGACCCACATGTTCGTGTACGAAGGCACGCTCGATGCCGACCAGAAGGTGCTGACCCTGGAGACCGAAGGCCCGAGCTTCAAGGACGACGGCAAGACCGCCCGCTACCGCGACGTGATCACGCTGGTGAGCGCAAACGAACGCACCTTGACATCGTTCGGGCTGCAGCCGGATGGCAGCTGGTCGCAGATGATGCAGGCAACGTACTGGCGCAAGTGATGGGGCGAGCCCCGGTCCGCGTCCACCGAACGAATACGTGGCGCCCACAGGCGGGCGCATCCCATGGTCAACCTCACAGGAGTCAAGCTATGTCCTACATCGATGGTTTCGTGATCGCGGTTCCCACCGCCAACAAGCAGAAGTTCATTGAGCACGCGCGCCATTTCGACGCGATGTTCATCGAGCTGGGCGCGATCCGTGTGATCGAAGGTTGGGGCGACGACGTCCCCGACGGCAAAGTCACCGATTTCCGCCGCGCGGTCCAGGCCACCGCCGAGGAGACGGTGGCCTTTTCGTGGGTCGAATGGCCCGACAAAGCCACGCGCGACGCGGGCATGAAGAAGATGATGGAAGACCCGCGCATGGACCCGTCCCAACCCGGCAACCCTCCCATGCCCTTTGATGGCAAACGCATGATCTTCGGCGGCTTCGAGCAGGTGGTGGAGGTGAAGGCTTGAACAGCTGTTGACTTCGCGCAGACCGCGCCCGCTTCGCGGAGCAGCGCCTTCCCACCGCACGCCTTCTCGGTGCAGTGCGCAAGCTGGCAACGGAATGTCACGTTGCAAGCTGCGCAATGCGAATTGGTTTCCTGCTCACGTGGTCGGCTTTGGGCTGCAAAGAGCCCTAAGCAGCCGGTGGACGAAACGACCCCAAAGCTGCCGTTGACTGCTGGCTTGCCGTCCAAACCGCGCTGTCTCAGTGCCCGGTGCCTGCCTACTGGCAAGCTATAGTTTGCCGAATTGATGTTTGCCGGGTTTGGCGGAAATTTTATACCTGTGCTGTTAGACAGCGCACTGACCGCAAGCCCAATCTGCAAGCCACTTCCCGGAGGAATCCGTGTCCAGAATATCCCGCAAGGTCCACGTTATTTCGCTAGGTTTGCGGGATACATCACGTTAGGCAGCATCACTTGGCAGCCCATGGATATCGAGGAATTACCGCTCATTGACGCACTCCGGGGGTTGGCAATGCTCCAGCAGGAGTTCCTCCGTCTTGCGCTCTACGTCGCATCTCAGGGTCCTGCTACTTTTGAAGAGGAAAGGCTGGTGTGCAGTCTCGGCGACAGCCAGCGGCGCATTAGCACGTATCTAGCGATGGGAGCGGGCCAATCCCTCGAAACATTGCTTCGCATGGCAAAGCTTCGTGGCATTCCCGTTCGAGATGCGTATCCGGTTGCCCGTTCAGCATTCGAGTCCTTTCTAAACGCCAGCTATCTTCTTGCTGAGTCCGATGAAGTCGCATCGCGGGCTATCCGTTATATCGACTACGCCGCTTGGAAACATTTCAATAGAAAGAGAGGAAGCGGAGAGTTTTCTCTGGAGATTCGCTCAGACGCCGATCCGCAGGCGACCCTTGCGGAGACGTTTCCTGAGTTCAGCGGAAAAGGCAAAGGCAGTTGGACGAATCTTGACGTTCCCAGCCGCATCAGAATGGTGGGAGAGCTTGCGGGCCGCCGCGCGGCATCACGCCTGCTCGCGGCCGATTTCCTCATCTACAGCCTTTCGTCAGAAATTATTCATGGCTCGCCCTTCGGAGTGAGTTACTTTTTTTCAGATCATCAGACGGGTGAGCGAACTACCGACGGATTTAGGGCCGCCGCAGTATGCCAACTTGAAGAAATCTTGATCGGTGTGCTTCACGCTGGTTGCGGTTACCTTGCGGCGTTCTTTGGGCAGCAGGATATGCAAGCACCGTTGAAGACAGAAGAAAAAATCTTCAATCGGCTCTTAGAGTTGAGCACCAAACCGTCCGACGCATTTCCGCCAGCTTCACAACATATTGCTGATGGTGAAGGTGCATGACGAAATTCTGCCTAACCAATCATTCCACCGGACCTGCGCGAAAAGCCGCGCAGTCCGGTGAATTCAAACGTTAAACCTCATGATGGAACGAACCGACATTTCCGAGGCTGGAAATACGCTGGCGCCTGCACTAGCTGTTCTTCGTGGAATGGGATACGACGTTAAGCGCGAGTCCGGAAATGAAGGCTGGTACGCGGCGATCAGTAGTCGTTGTAGCCTTAGAGCGGAAGACCCACTTGCGCTGCTTGGCTTGGCGAAGCTCTACGAGGCAAGGGGCGCCAAGTGGCAGCCTAGCGACGAGGAAGTGTCAGCACTTCTCGCGTCGGAGGGCTGACATGAGGTTTAACAGGTCGTTCGTTTGGGACGGCTGCGCCGCCCCACAATTTCAACGTTAAATTGCTCCATGGTCTATCTCGACTGTTCAGGCGTTCGCTTCGGGTCACAACTTGACGAAAAGCATCTATTTCAATGGGCGGCGGAGATCGCATGCTTTGTTCTCTGGGAGCAAGACACTCTTGTCGTGAAGTCGCGTCGAATTTCCGAAGAATCGTTGCGCGACTTGCTTGCACTTTTCTGGCGCTACAACATCCCAATGAGACAGTTGGCCCAGTTTAGAAACTCGGCCAATGAGGCGTGGTTTGCCGCGCCAATCATGTACTGGCACAAAAAGGTGTTCGCCCCGCAACTTAATCTGCCGCCCAATGCGGACGCCCCTGCGGGTCGCCGGGTAGCTCCACGTTAGACCGCGCGATGGGACCTGAGATCCTCGTTTACTTTGTGGCGGCATTGGGCTTGGCTGCCTTCCTAAGGCTTTGCATCCACTCGGCGAGGCAGGCGACGCGCGTTTACGCGTTGCCTACCCTGCTCGCTTCGACCGCAGCGGCACTTGCCCTATCGAATTCTGTCCCGGCCGCGCACTTTGCAATATGGTTCTTGCTGTACTTCGTCCCGTGTGCCGCCGTGTTCACAGGCTTAGCCGTGCTGATTCGCTGGGTGGTAGGCGCAACTTCGAAGTGGAGGAAAACTGATGCTGGGCGCGACGCGGTCTAACTGATGGCGCAATGCCGATGCGTGCCGGTCAACTCCAAAACGTTGAGAGTACGCTTTCGCCAGCCGCGACCGGCTGCTTCTGGCCGGAATCGCCGGTTCGAACGCTCAAACCAGGGGCCGTGCAAACGCATTTCGCAATCGCCTAGACAGTCTCCGATGCTCACTGTCCTGCCCGCCGCATCGCACTGTTCCACCCACAGCACTTCTGCTCAGGCACCATAGGCTCCATATTCCACAGGCATACCGCCCGATCATGGCGGTGCACAACATGAGGAGCCCCCGTATGTCGTTGTCCACACCTGCTGCAGCAAGCACCGCTCTGGTGCCCATCGTGCGCGCCCAGCTGCTCGGTCCGCAGTGGCCCACTCTCGACCCGTTTCTTTTCTGCGCCCACCACGACGATGCCTACCCCGCAGGCAACGCAGCGTTCGGCCCTGCCGTACCGATTGAAGACCGCCAGATCGGCAGCGACTTCAGCGGCAAGGACGGCTGGAGCATGTACCACGGCGACACCGTGCCGGGCTTTCCGGGCCACCCGCACCGGGGTTTTGAGACGGTGACGCTGGTGCGCAAGGGCCTCATCGACCATTCCGATTCGCTGGGCGCAGCCGCGCGTTTTGGCGGTGGCGATGTGCAGTGGGTCACCGCCGGCAAGGGCATCGTGCATTCGGAGATGTTCCCGCTGCTCAACGCCACCGAGCCCAACCCGCTCGAACTCTTTCAGATCTGGCTGAACCTTCCTGCCAAGAACAAGATGGTGGCGCCGCACTTCACCATGCTGTGGAACGAGCGCATCCCGCGCCTGGTGCACCACGACGCTGCAGGCCGCGCCACCACGGTGACAGTGGTGGCCGGTGCGCTGCCCGGCGCCCCCGATCCGCTGTCGCCACCGCCCGAATCCTGGGCCTCGCAGCCCGAAGGCGATGTGGCGATCTGGACGCTGCACCTGGAGCCTGGCGCTGAATGGACACTGCCTGCGGCGAAGGGGGAGACCACGCAGCGCATGCTGTACTTCTTTGTGGGCGACAGCCTGCGCGTCGGCCCGCAGGACGTGGACCGCCACGCCGCGCTGCAGGTGCGGGCCACCGAGGACTGGACCCTGACCAACACCGGTACCACCGCCGTCGAATGCCTGGTGCTGCAGGGCCGCCCCATTGGCGAGCCCGTGGCGCAGTACGGCCCGTTTGTGATGAACACGCAGTCGGAGATCATGCAGGCCATGAACGACTACCGCCGCACCCAGTTCGGCGGCTGGCCTTGGCCCGACCAGGACCCGGTGCATGGCACCGAGGCACGGCGGTTTGCGCGGTATCCGGGACAGGCGGAAGAAGAGCGGCCGGCAGAGGCGACGGCTGGCGCGTAAGCCGGGGCGGCGCGCCCCGCCCCCGAGGTGCCCGGCGGCCACCGGGCGCCTCGTGGACAATGCACGCTTTTAGCGCAAGCAGATACCACCATGGCCACCACCATCACCAAAGACACCGCCGTCACCATCACGTACAAGGTCACTACACCGCAGGGCAAGCCGCTGGACGCGGGCAGCCTGTCATACCTGCACGGCGGCTATGAAAACATCTTCCCCAAGGTAGAAGCCGCCCTCGAAGGCCAGGCCGTCGGCTTCACCACCGCGCTGGACCTGGCCGTGGAAGACGCCTTCGGCGCCCGCGACGAAAGCCTGGTGCGCACCATCCCCAAGACCGAGTTCCCCCCGGGCGTGAAGGTGGGCGGCCAGCTGCAGGGCATGGGCACTGACGGCCAGCCCGCCCTGTTCAACGTCGTCAAGATCAAGGGCCCCGAAGTGCACCTGGACGGCAACCACCCGCTGGCCGGGCAGGCGCTGAAGTTCAGCTGCAAGGTCACCGAAGTGCGCGCTGCCAGTGCTGAAGAAATTGCACACCGGCATGTGCACGGGGCGCACGGACACCAGCACTGATCACGACAGATTGCTACACGGCCCCCAGCACCGTCGCAATCCCCTGCCCGCCGCCTATGCACTGCGTTGCCAGCGCATAGCGGCCCTTCTCCCGCTGCAGCAGCGCCGCCGCCTTGCCGGTGATGCGCGCACCTGTCGCGCCCAGCGGATGGCCGATGGCCAGGCCGCCACCGTCCAGGTTGATCGCGTCCTCGCGCAGGCCCAGTTCGCGGATGCAGGCCAGGGCCTGTGATCCAAACGCTTCGTTGATTTCCACCACATCCAGGTCCTGCGCCGCAATGCCTGCGCGCGCGAGTGCCTTGCGCGTAGCGGGCACCGGGCCCATGCCCATGTAGGCGGGGTCTACGCCCGCAGTCGCCATCGCCAGGATGCGCGCCAGCGGCGCCAGGCCGTGGCGGGTGGCATACGCCTCGGTGGTGACCAGCACGGCCACGGCGCCGTCGGTCAATGGCGAAGAGGTGCCTGCGGTGACCACGCCATCGTCCCTGAACGCAGGGCGCAGCGCGGCCAGGGCCTCGGGCGTGGTGCCGGGGCGGATGCAGCCGTCCTGCGCCACCACATCGCCGGATGCGAGTGTGATGGGCTCGATCTCGGCCTGCAGCCGCCCGGCGTCGCGCGCGGCGGCGGCCTTGCGGTGCGATGCCACGGCCATTGCCTCCTGGTCGGCACGCGTCACCGCGTAGCGTTGCGCCACGTTCTCGGCCGTCTCGCCCATGCTGATGTAGGCGTCGCTGTGTTCGTACAGCGCGGGGTGGGGCGAGAAGTTGAAGCCGCCCTGCGGCACCATGGTCATCGACTCGACGCCGATGCACAGGTATGCCTCGCCCAGGCCCGCCTCGATCTGCGCGGCGGCGATGTGGATGGCTGACATGGACGAGCCGCAGAAGCGGTTGACCGTCATTCCGCCCAGCTCGTGCGGCAGGCCCGCGAGCAGCGACACGATGCGCGCGATGTTGTTGCCCTGCGCCGCCTCGGGGTAGGCGCAGCCGGCAATCACGTCTTCGAGTGTGGAGGGGTCAATGCCGGTGCGCTGCAGCAGGCCGGTGACCACCTGCGCGGCCAGGGTGTCAGGGCGCATGTCGGCCAGCGCGCCCTTGCGCGCAAAGTGAAAGGGCGAGCGGGCATAGGCGGTGATCAGGGCTTTCATGGCGATGCCTTTCGGAGGTGACGTTTGGTGGGGTGGGTTGCGGGTTAGGCGACAGCGGCGGCCAGGTAGCGGCGTGCCGGGTCGCGCAGCGACAGGAAGGGGCCCAGCGCGCGGCGGGCGTCTTCCAGTGCGGTCCATTCATGCACGGCTTCTAGCGACGGGATGGTCACCTCTTCACCCTGGTCCAGGCCTGCCAGCGCTGCGTCCACCATGGTGTCCACATCCATCAGCATCTCTTGCGGCAGGTGGGCGATGGGTGTGCCCGCGCGATCCCAGATCTCCGTGCGTGTAGCGCCCGGCAGCACAGCCTGCACGCGCACGCCATGGCGGCCCAGTTCGGCCTGCAGTGACTTGGAGAGGTTGAGCACATAGGCCTTGGTGCCGCTGTAGGTACCGCTGAACATCTCGGGCACCAGCGCCAGCACCGATGCGATGTTGATCAGCGTGCCCGCCTTGCGTGCTGCAAACCCCTTGGCCACGGCCGCTGCAAGCCGCGTGGGCGCCACCACGTTGAGCGCAATCATGCGTTCCACCGCATCGATGTCGGACTCGAGGAACGTGCCGCTCACGGCCATGCCGGCGTTGTTGAGCAGCAAGGTGACGCTGGCGTCCGACTGCAGGCGCTGCTCCACGCGGGCCCGGTCGGCGGGGTTGGTCAGGTCGGCCTGCAGCACCTCGGTGCGCACGCCGGTCTCGCGGGCCAGGCGGTCGGCCAGAACCGTCAGGCGTGCAGCGTCGCGGGCCACCAGCACCAGGTCATAGCCGCGCCGGGCCAGGCGGTCGGCATACACCGCCCCTATGCCGGACGATGCGCCGGTGACAACAGCAGTGCCCAGGGAGGGCATAGAGGTGCGGGATGAATGGGATGCAGCAGTGGACATGAAAGGCTCCTGAAGAAAACAGAAAAAGGCGAAAGATGTTTTACATGATGATCATCATGTTTGAATTATATGACGAGCATCATTTAAAATGTAAAGCAGGTGATTTCAGGCAGCGCAGCAAACAAGGGGAATGCGATGAAAGTCAGCAAGGAACAGATGGCAGAAAACCGCGAGCGCATCCTGGAGATGGCCGCGCAGCTGTTCCGTGAGAAAGGTTTCGATGGCATTGGCGTGGCCGACCTCATGAAGAGCGCGGGGCTGACGCATGGCGGCTTCTATGGCCACTTTGCATCCAAGGACGACCTCATGGCGCAGGCCACCGAACGCGCGCTGGGCAAGCTGCACACCGCTTGGGCTGCGCTGGCGCGCGACGCTGCACACAACGGGCAAGACCCGCTGGGAGCGGTGGAAGCCGCCTACCTGTCAGCCCGACATCGCGACGCGCCCGGCCACGGCTGCCTGCTGGCCGCGCTGGGCAGCGACGCCGCGCGCCAGGGCCCCGCCGTGCGGCAGGCCGTGACCGATGGGGTGCAAAAACAGGTGGACGCCCTGGCTACGCTGATGCCCGGCCGCACCAAGGCGGCCAAACGCCAGCGCGCGCTGGCCGACTACGCGAGCATGGTCGGCGCCATGGTGCTGGCGCGCGCGGTGGACGATCCGGACTTTTCGGACGAGATCCTGCAGGCCACGGCGGCGGCGCTGCGCGTCTGTGCACCACCTGCAGCTTGAGACCCTGGAGGGCTGTTCATGTGATCGCGGCTGAGAAAGCGGCGCGATCGGCCTGCATGTCAGGTGGCGTAGTCAGGGCGCGGTGGGCGTGGCTGGGGTGGCCGCAGTGGGCGAGGACGTTGGCGCGGCGTCCACCTTGCGCCGGGGGACGAACTGCTCGTCGAGCAGCGCCTCGATGCGGGCAAAGATCTCGTGGCGCGAGAACGGCTTCTTCATGAAGTCGTCTGCACCGATGCGGTTGGCGTAGAACTGCTCGGTGGCATGCTCGTTGCCGCTGATCATGATCACGGGGATGTGCTGCGAAGCGGGCAATTTGCGGATCGCGCGCAGCGCGTTGAACCCGTTCATGCCCGGCAGGATGATGTCGAGGAAGATCAGTTCGGGCGCTTCCTCTGCGATCAGGGCGAGGCCCTGCTCGGCGTCGAGCGCCTCGCGGGTGTCATAGCCTGCAGATCGAAGTGCCTTGCGCAGCACGGCCACAACAGTCGGCGAGTCGTCAATGATCAGCACCGTGGTGCCCTTGCGGGCGTTGACGCGTTTGCGCTGGCGGCGTTCCACGGGTGCCGCTGGTGGGACGGCGGGGGCTTCGGGCTTCCCCGTCGGTTTGCGCACACTGCCCAGAAGCCGGTCGAAGATGCTCATGGTGCTGTCTCGTTTCTTTCGTTCTTGGATGGCGGGCGGCGGGTCATTGCGTTCGCTGGGTTCCAGCGGATGGCCGCTGAATGGGTGAGTGACGGGCGCGTTCGCACATCTCGTGTCCACAGGGCGCAAGTATTCCAGATGCGGCCGCCGCTCCGGGCGGCGTGTTCCGTGTCATGGTGAAAGAGCGGGCGACGGTCCCATCCCAGTCGAACAATGCCGCCCCGCAAAAACTTCAAAATTGATAGCTGCCGGCGCTTGATAGATAAGCGCTAGAGGCCAAAAATAATCGAAGTATGGCCTGTCACTGCGCACCGCCGCGCACCAGCCCACGCCCGCGCAGCACCGGCTCTGCCGCCAGCCGCTCGCGCGCAAACTCCACAAACGCGCGCACCTTGGCCGGTGCCCGCCGCCCGGCGGGGTAGACGATGTGCACGGGCACGGGCGGCAGTTCGTGCTCGGCCAGCACGATGCGCAGCCGCCCCGCGCGCAGGCTGGCGGCGGCCTGGTAGGCCAGGCAGCGCGTGAGGCCCAGGCCTGCTTCGGCAGCGGCGATGTCCACCTCGTTGCTGTTGCTGATCCACGCAAACTGCGGCTGGCCCGTGGCGCCGTCCTTGAACTTCCAGGGCGTCACAGCCCGCGCGTCGAACGAGAAGCCGATGGCGCGGTGCGCGGCCAGCTCGTCGGGGTGCCGGGGCTCGCCGTGTTGCGCCAGGTAGGCGGGTGACGCCACCACCAGGCGGCGCAGTGCGCCCACCTGCACCGCAGTGAGGCCCGAGTCGGGCAGGTGCGCGATGCGGATGGCCACGTCCATGCCTTCATCAAGCAAATGCACCAGCCGGTTGACGAACAGCGTGCGCACCTGCACACGCGGCTGGGCGTGCAAAAAGCCCTGCACGATGGGCGCCACATGCTGGATGCCGAACATCTGCGGTGCGGTGATGGACAGCAGCCCCTGGGCCTCGGCCTGTGCACCGCTGGCTGCCTGCTCGGCCTCGTGCAGGTCGTTCAGGATGGGGCGGCAGTCTTGCAAAAAGCGCTCGCCCGCTTCGGTCAGCCGCACCAAACGCGTACTGCGCTGGAACAGCAGCACACCCAGCCGCGCCTCCAGCGCCGCAATGGCACGCGTGACAGCCGTGGCCGAGCAGCCCAGCCGCCGCCCTGCCACGGCAAAGCCGCCGGCATCGGCCACGGTCACAAAACAGCGCAGGGTGTCGAGGTAGTCCATGCGAGCCATTATTGCGGATGCCGCAATTATGAAAAGCGGTGACTGGTTATTCACATCGCGGTTTGCAATAGCTATCGTCGAGCCATCTTTTCACTCACCCACCGACGAGGCCTCACCATGTTCCCCACCACCCCGCTCCAGCTGTACCGCATGCCCATCTCGGGCCATTGCCATCGTGTGGAGCTGATGCTGTCCCTGCTCGGCCTGCCCTATGTGCTGATCGATGTGAACCTGCTGCGCGGCGAACACCAGCGCGCGGAGTTTTTGGCACTCAACCCGCTGGGCCAGGTGCCGTGCTGGTAGACGCGGGCCAGGTGCTGAGTGACAGCAATGGCATCCTGGTTTATCTGGTGCAGCGCTACGCCCCCGGCAGTGCCTGGCTGCCACAAGACGCCGTGGGGCAGGCGCAGCTGCAGCGCTGGTTCAGTTTGGCGGCGGGCTTTCTGGCGCCGGGCATTGGGGGGCCGCGCTTTGCGACGTTGACGGGCCGTGCCGTGAACGAGGTGGCGCAGGCCACCGGCAAGCGCCTGCTCGCCTTCATGGAGGACGAACTGCAGGGGCGGGCCTGGTTGCTCGGGGGCTCAGCGCCCAGCCTGGCCGATGTGGCCATGGTCAGCTACACCTCGCAGGCCCATCTCGCAGGGCTGCCGCTGGATGCCTACCCGCGCATTGCGGCCTGGGTGGCGCGCATGCAGGCCTTGCCGGGCTACCCGGTGCTGGCCGACCAGCTGCCCACTGCCGAGCAGGTGGCGGCATGACAGCCACCGTGCCCGCTGCACCGGTTGGGGTGCCGGTGCCGCCCGAGGCATTCCACCCCGGTGAGCAGGCCTTGCAGGCGCGCGTGGGCGTGCGCGAGCGCATGGCGGCCGTGGGTGCCATGGTGTTGCGCGACCACATGCCCGACCAGCACCGCGAGCTGTTTGAAAAGCTGCCCACCTTGCTGCTGGGGACGTTGGATGAACAAGGCCAGCCGTGGGCCACGATGCTCGCTGGCCCACCTGGGTTTGTGCACACCCCCGATGCGCAGCGCATGCAGATCGCGACCGCGCCGGATACCCAGGACCCGGTGCTCACACACCTGGCGCCAGGCGCTGCCGTGGGCGTGCTGGGGCTGGAGCCGCACACGCGGCGGCGCAACCGCATGAACGGGCGGGTGGCAGCGTTTGGCGATACCGGCCTGGACGTGCGGGTGGTGCAGAGCTTTGGCAACTGCCCCAAATACATCCAGGCGCGGGAGCCAGGCCTGCGCGCTGCGCTGGCCGCTCCGGGCCCGGTGCAGTGGCTGGGCGCCGGACTGGACGCCGCCGCCATCGAGCGCGTGCAGCGTGCCGACACCCTGTTCATCGCCAGTGCCTCGGCGCCACGCCCTGGTGCCGGCCACAGCGAAGGCGTGGATGTATCGCACCGGGGCGGCGAGCCGGGCTTTGTGCAGGTGGCGCACACGGCGGCCGGCGTGGTGCTGAGCCTGCCGGACTACCCGGGCAACCAGTTCTTCAACACCCTGGGCAACCTGGCCCTGCACCCGCTGGCAGGCTTGCTGGTGGTGGACTATGAAGAGGGCGGTTTGCTGCACATTGCCGCACAGGCCGAGGTGCTGTGGGACCGCGCAGCGCGTGCTGCCTGGCCCGGCGCACAGCGTGTGCTGCGCCTCACGGTGCTGCGCGCCCTGTGGCGGCCGCAGGTGCTGCCGTGGCGCTGGACACCGCCGGTGTCGGCCCCTCAGTTCCGGGTGATGCGCGAGGCGGCGCTGGACTGAGTGGGGCACCACCAGCGGGCCGCGCACGGGGTGCCGTTGTCCCCGCGATGCGCCTGCGCGGCACGGTGGCCTCGGCCTCCACCATCTTGGCGCTGCGCTCGTGCGCTGTCTGCGCCAGCTCGGTGATGAGCGCGGCCTCGGGCAGGTTGTGCCAGTAGCGCGTGGGCATCTCCTTCTTCATCATGGCCAGCTTGAGCCGCGCGGGGTTGAAGATGTGGCGGTAGTAGGTGAGCCACAGCGCCTCGCCCGCGTCGGGCGGCGGCGCGTCGCTGCGCTGCGCGCCGGGGCCGGTGTGCAGCTGCTGGCCGTCCCAGCGCACGCTGGCGTCGGGGGTGAGGATGGCCCAGCGCATTTGCGTGAAGCGGCGGATGAAGAAGCCCGCGTTGGCCACGGTGATGTAGTGGTCGGGCTCGAACCAGGCCATGTGCAGGGTCTGGCCATCGGGTTCCACCACGGGCCGAAAGCGCACAAAGGCGTGCATCTTGTGGATATCCCGCCGCACGCTGCGGACCATGTGGTGGGCCAACATGCGGTCGGCGTCCAGCGGGTCGTGCCGCGCGGCGTCGGCTTCATGGCCGCCCTGCGCCATGCGCCACAGCAGGCGGTACATCAGCGCAAAGCGGGCCGGGTCGCGGTGCAGGATGAGCTGCTCGCACAGGTGCACAAAGTCGGGCGGTACGCGCAGCGGCGGCGCATCGGGGGCTGGGCTGGGCAAGGTGTGGCTGGCAGCAGGCTCGGGCGCGAACAGGTCTTCAGCGGCATCCGCCTGGCAGCGCCAGTCCACAGCCTGCGGAGGCACGTTGGCTTGCACCAGGGCGCGTGCCGCTTGGCGAAAACCGGGCCAGTCGGTGGCGTGGTCCAGCGTGATGGTGTGGCGCTGCATGCGGGCCTCTCCAGCTCAGAACAGGCTGCGCTGCTCCGGCGGCGGCGTCAACTGCGCGGCGAGGTCGGCAGCGTCCAGCGCACGGCCGGGGCGGTAGTCGGCCGCCTCCACAAAGGGCAGCACTTTCCTGAGCGACACATGCAGCCGCGCCAGGTCCGCATGCCGCAGGCGGCGCACGCGGCGCGCGGCCAGCAGGCGGTCCACCGTCTGCACACCAAACCCGGGCACGCGCAGCAGCAGTTCGCGCGGGGCGGTGTTCAGGTTGACCGGAAAGCGCTCGCGGTGCGCCAGGGCCCAGGCCAGCTTGGGGTCCACGTCCAGCGCCAGCATGCCCTGCTGAGATGTCGGCACGATCTCGTCGTGGGTGAAGCCATAAAAGCGCATCAGCCAGTCGGCCTGGTACAGCCGGTGCTCGCGCACCGTGGGCGCCGCGGCCAGTGGCAGCGCGCGGGCCGCGTCGGGGATGGGGCTGAAGGCCGAGTAGTACACGCGCCGCAGCCGGTGCACGCCGTACAGCCGCGCGCTGGTGGCGAGGATGGTGCGGTCGTTGGTCGTATCCGCCCCCACGATCATCTGCGTGCTCTGCCCGCCGGGCGCAAAGTGCGGCACGCTGGCGCGGCGCGTGGTGCGCGATTGCGGCATGGACACGATGGGCAGTGCAGCCTGCTCCTTGCGCGCGGCGCGGGATTCTCCAATGTGCACCGCCATGCGGGCCATGGAGCGGTCGATGGCGGCGCTGTCTTTTTCTGGCGCCAGGGCCGTGAGGCCTTCGGCCGTGGGCAGCTCGATGTTGATGGACAGGCGGTCCGCATAGCGGCCTGCGCGCTCCATCAGCTCCGGCGCTGCATCGGGAATGGTCTTCAGATGGATGTAGCCGCGAAAGTCGTGCTCTTCGCGCAGCACGCGGGCCACCTCCACCACCTGCTCCATCGTGTAGTCGGGGCTCTGGATGATGCCGCTGGACAGGAACAGCCCCTCGATGCAATTGCGGCGGTAAAAATCCAGCGTGAGCTGCACCACCTCATCCACCGTGAAGCGCGCGCGGGGCACGTTGCTGGTCACGCGGTTCACGCAGTACAGGCAGTCGTACTGGCAGAAGTTGGTGAGCAGAATCTTGAGCAGCGAGATGCAGCGACCGTCAGGCGCGTAGCTGTGGCAGATGCCCATGCCTTCGGTGGACCCCATGCCGCGCCCGCCCACCGAGTCGCGCGGCGCAGCACCGCTGGATGCACACGAGGCGTCGTACTTGGCGGCGTCGGCCAGGATGGCGAGTTTGGACTGTAAATTCACTGGATGAATTTACAGTATTTCGGATGCCTTACACCATCCTGGGGGGAATTGGGGAAAGGTGGATACTCCTGAATTGATAGCTGCTTGCGCTTTATGGATGAGCGCTAGCAGCCAAAAATGCTTGAAATCGACGAGGTCAGACCGTTTCCAGTGCCATGACTGCGGTCGCCGTGTTCGAGATTGGGATGTGGTAGTTGCTATGCACCCGCCGCACGCCCGCGCTGGCGGTGGACAGCGCTCCGCGCATGGCCAGCCACATCAGCAGCTCCACGCCCTGGGTGCCGGTCTTTTCCACCAGCTCGTGCACGCTGAACTGCGTGGCCCATTCGGGGTTGGTGGTCAGGCTTTCGATGAACTGCAGGTCAAACGCCTTGTTGATGAAGCCTGCGCGCTCGCCGTCGAGCTGGTGACTCAGCCCGCCCGAGGCGATCACCGCCACCTTCTTGTCGCTGTCCCAGCTCTGGATCGCCTGGCCCACGGCCTTGCCCAGCGCGTAGCAGCGCTTGGCCGAGGGCAGCGGAAACTGCACGGTGTTGATGCACACAGGGACCACCGTCACCGGGCAATCGCCCTCGGGCCAGAAGAGCTTGAGCGGCAGCGTGCAGGCGTGGTCCACCAGCATCTCCTGGCAGGTGGTCACGTCAAACTCCTGCTCGACCAGCGTGTTGATGAGGTGCCACGACAAATCAACCTCGCCCTGGAAGGGCGGCAGCGTGGGGATGCCCCAGCCCTCGTCGGCATTGTTGTACTGGGCCGCTGCGCCCACGGCAAAGGTGGGCATCTTGTCGAGAAAGAAGTTCAGGCCGTGGTCGTTGTAGAACATCACCACCACGTCGGGCTTCTTCTCGCCCAGCCACTGGCGGATGGGCGGAAAGCCGTCGAAGAAGGGCTTCCAGTAGGGCTCGTTCTGCAGGCCTTTGTGAATGGCGTTGCCAATGGCCGGAATGTGCGAGGTGCCGAGGCCGCCGATGAGTTGTGCCATGGGTTTGTCTCCTTATTTGCCCGCGGCCACGAGCTTGGCCTTGAATTCGTCTTTGGTCATGCCCGTCTGCTGCGCGCCGATGTCCTGCATGTCCAGCTTGAAGATGCCCGCGAACTTGGCCAGGTAGTAGGCGTTGCCGCCTGCGGCAATCAGCTGCAACACGTTCTTGGCGCGGATGGCGGCGGCCTGCTGCTCGTTCAGGCCGTATTGCTTCATGTACGCCTCTTCGTCGGCCACAAAGGCCTTGCGGTTGGCCTCGTCGTTGAACGAAAAGCACATCTTGTTCAGCGCATAGCCCTTGCGGGCCTGGTCGCCATCGAACGGCGTGGTGCCGGGGATCGGGGGCAGTGGGGAAGGCATGGAAGTCTCCGGGGCTTGATGTAAGTCAGCCCGCAGTGTCGCGACGCCATTGCCAAAGATGAAGCCTCAAAACATCATCGAATGCATGAGCAATTTCGATGGATCAGCGCTGGACGGACACCTGCTGAAGCTGCTGCTGGCCGTGCTGGAGACGGGCAGCATCACGGCGGCGGCTGATCGCCTGGGCGTCACCCAGTCGGCCGTGAGCCACCTGCTCGACAAGCTGCGCGCCATTACCGGCGACCCGCTTTTTGTGAAGCGCGGGCGTGGCATCGTGCCCACCGCCCGGGCCGAGGCCATGGCCCAGCCCGCGCGTGACATGCTGCACCAGATGCAGCGGTTTGCCCAAGGGGCCGAGTTTGACCCGAGCGCCTGGCAGACCGAGCTGACCATCGCCGCCAACGACTTTCAGCGCGACCTGCTTTTGCCCGCGCTGGCCGCGCGCCTGCGCACTGCCGCACTGGGCGTCACGCTGCGCATCGTGCCCAGCGGCGCGCCCAGTGCCGAGCTGCTGCGGTCTGACGCGTGCCAACTGGTCATCAGCCCCCGCCCGCCCGAGGGCACCGACATCGTGCAGAAGCGTCTGTTTGAAGACCAATACCGCGTGTTCTATGACCCGGCCGTGCGCAGCGCTCCGGCCTCAGAGGCGGAGTACCTGGCGGCGGACCACGCCACGGTGGCTTACGAGGCGCACCGGGGGCTGGAACTGGACCGGCAACTGGAAGCACGTGGCGTGCGCCGCCGCCTGGTGGTGCGCGTGCCGGGCTTTGCCGCGCTGCCCGCGTTTGTGCGGGGCACATCGCTGCTCACTACAGCGCCGTCGCTGATGGGGCGCACCGCGTTGGCCGCGCTGGCGGGCGTGCCGGTGCCCGTGGCCTGCCCCAGTCTGCCCATGTACCTGATCTGGCATGTGCGCTACCAGCAAGACGCGGCACACCGCTGGCTGCGGGCGCAGCTGCAAGATGTCTTGGCCGCTGTGTTGCCTGTGGAAGGAGCCTGACCCGCAGGGTCAGTCGCGCTGCCGTGACAGCGCCTTGCGCAGCCGCCGCGCCGCCCGTTCCCGCAACGAAGGCACGGGGCGCAGCACCGGCCGTGGGTGGGCCTTGGCCTGTTCGCAGGCCGCCAGAAAGTCATTCAGGATGGCCGTGTCGTCCAGCGTGTCTGAACCCTGCTTGTGGAACTCCGGGTGCCATTGCGTGGCGGCGATGTAGCCGCGCCCCGGCGCGGGCTTGAGGCGAATCGCCTCGGGCACGCCGTCGGGCTCGCTCAGGGCCTCGACCACAAACTCGGGCGCCACTCGCTTGATGCCCTGGTGGTGAATGCTGTTGACCCGAGCGCGTGGCGTGTTGGGGTACAGCGTGGCCAGGTGCGAGTCGGGCAGGATGTGGATGTCGTGAAAGTGCTGGTCGTAGGTGCTGGCGTTGCGGTGCTGCTGCGCACCGGGGTGCTGGGTCTCGATGTCCTGGTACAGCGCGCCGCCAAAGGCCACGTTGATGAGCTGCAGGCCCCGGCACACGCCAAAGATGGGCTTGCCCACCTGGGCAAAGGCTTTCACCACGGCCAGGTCGTACAGGTCGCGCACGCGGTCGCCCACCCACTCCTCGCGCAGGGGCTCCTCGCCATAGTTGCCCGGCCACACGTCGGCTCCACCGTGCATCACGATGCCGTCGAGCCACTCGGCATAGTGGTCCAGCGTCACGTCGCCGCGTGCCGTCTCGCCCGTGGGGCAGGGCACCATCACCACCATGGCACCGGCCGACATGAGCCAGTGGGCGATGGACTGCTCGACGTACTGCAGCGTCTTGCCAGTGAACAACGGGCGGGCGGGGTCGGCGTGTTGAAA
>NZ_JAMXAX010000092.1 GCF_023913775.1 Acidovorax facilis | reverse complement strand
AAAACAAACGTGTCAATCTGCACTCAAGGCGAGTTCGACGAAAAATGTCGAATATCTAACTTGTTGTTTTATAAAGAGTATTTTGGCGCTGGCGTGTCAATCCGCATCAAAAGGACGAACACCCCAACAACCGCGAGGGCCGCCGCGTGGCGGTCATCGTGAACGACATGTCCGAGGTCAACATCGATGCGGCCCTGGTGCGCCAGGGCGGCGCCGAGCTGTCGCGCACCGATGAGAAGCTGGTGGAGATGAGCAACGGGTGCATCTGCTGCACGCTGCGCGAAGACCTGCTGCTGGAAGTGGAACGCCTGGCCAAAGAGGGCAGGTTCGACCAGCTGGTGATCGAATCCACCGGCATCTCCGAGCCCTTGCCCGTGGCAGAAACTTTCACCTTCACGGGCGAGGACGGCAAGAGCCTGTCGAGCATTGCGCGGCTGGACACCATGGTCACCGTGGTCGATGCCTACAACTTTCTCAAGGACTACAGCTCGCGCGACAGCCTGCAGGCCCGTGGCGAATCGCTGGGCGAGGAGGACCAGCGCACGGTGGTGGACTTGCTGATCGAGCAGATCGAGTTTTGCGACGTGATCGTGCTCAACAAGGTGGATTTGATCGACGCAGCGCAGCGCGAGCAGCTCATGGCGATCTTGCGCAGCCTGAACCCGCGTGCTCGCATGGAGGTGTCGCAGTTCGGCAAGGTGGCGCTGGCCTCGGTGCTGGACACCAAGCTGTTCGACTTTGACGAGGCGTCCAAGGCGCCCGGCTGGCTGGCCGAGTTGCGTGGCGAACACACGCCCGAGACCGAGGCCTACGGCATCAGCAGCTTTGTCTACCGCGCCCGCGTGCCGTTCCATCCACGCCGCTTTTTTGATTGGGTAGAAAGCGAGTGGCCCGGCGTGGTGCGGTCCAAAGGCTTCTTCTGGCTGGCCAGCCGCCCGGCGTATGCGGGGTCGTGGTCGCAGGCCGGCGCCGTGGCGCGCCATAGCGCCGCAGGCTTTTGGTGGGGCGCAGTGCCCCGCGATCGCTGGCCGCGTGATGCCGAATCCTTGGCGGCCATCCAGAAGAACTGGGCCGATGGCGTGGGCGATGCCCGGCAGGAGCTGGTGCTGATCGGTATCGGCATGGATGAAGCCGCTTTGCGCCAGCGCCTGGACGCCTGCCTGCTGACCGATGCGGAGATGGCCCAGGGCCCGCACGCGTGGACGCGGTATGACGACCCGTTTCCCGCCTGGTCGTGAGAACTGTTGTAAGCACGTTCATGAGCTTGCACCCGAACCCCGGCGTCCGCGCGGACCCGCTCAAGCAGGCAGGGCTTAAGGCCACGCTGCCGCGCATGAGGATCCTGGAGGTCTTTCTGGCCGCGCAGGCGGCGCCCGATGGGCTGCGCCACTTCACGGCCGAAGACGTGTACCGGCGCATGCTGCATGACCGCACGGATGTGGGCCAGGCCACGGTGTACCGCGTGCTGGCCCAGCTGGAGCAGGCGGGCCTTTTGCGGCGCAGCAGCTTTCAAGCGGACCGCGCTGTGTATGAGCTGGACGACGGCTTGCACCACGACCACCTGGTGTGCCTGGACTGCGGCAAGGTCGAGGAATTCCACGACGCATCCATCGAGTTCCGCCAGGCCGAGATTGCGCACGCCAAGGGTTTTCGGCTGCAGGAGCATGCGTTGTCGCTCTACGGCACTTGCACGCGTCCCGACTGCCCGTCGCACCCGCAGCGCGCAAAGGTGTGAACTGCGTGAATTGCCTGAATTGCTATATTAGTAATAGCTGCTAGCGCTTGCTGGACAAGCGCTAGAGGCCAAAAACGCTCAAACTTCTGGTGGCTGCAACGGCCGGGGCCGCCGTTTGCCCGTGCCGCCCCAGCGCAGCGCGTCTTCGCCCGGAATGCCCAGCGGGTTGTTGACTGGCTCGCTCAAAGGCGCAAGCAGTGCGCGCAGGTCGGCCTCGCTGAATTTGACCGCGCCCTCGGCGTCGTGGCCCAGCACGCCCTGGGCCAGCGCGGCCTTGCGGGCCTGCAGCTCCAGCATACGTTCTTCGATGCTGCCTTCCACCACCAGCTTGTAGACAAACACGGGCTGGTCCTGCCCGATGCGGTGGGCGCGCGCGGTGGCCTGCTCTTCCACGGCGGGGTTCCACCAGGGGTCGAGGTGGATGACGGTGTCGGCGGCGGTGAGGTTCAGGCCCAGGCCGCCGGCCTTGAGGCTGACGAGGAGGATGGGTGCGCTGGTGTCGTCCTGCGCCTGGAAGCGCTTGACCACCGCGCCGCGCTGGCGGGGCGGTGTCTGGCCGGTGAGGGTGAGGTAGGGCAGGGCCAGGGTGTCGAGCAGATCCGCCGCCAGGCCCAGCATTTCGGTGAACTGCGAGAACACCAGCACGCGGCGGCCTTCATCGACCAGGGCGGGAAGCATGTCGGCCAGTAGCTCGAGCTTGGCGCGTTCCATCGTTTGCGCTGTTTTCGTCGTCCCTTTGACAAGACGCGGGTCGCAACAAACCTGGCGCAGTTTCAGCAGCGCATCAAGGATGGTGATCTGCGCGCCGTCAAAGCTCTGGCGCTCCAGCGCGCGGCGCACCTGTTTGTCGGCCGTGGTGCGCACGGCCTCGTACAGCTCTCGCTGTTTGCCTTGCAGCTGCACGCGCTGGATGACTTCGGTGCGCGGCGGCAGTTCGGTGGCCACGTCCTGCTTGCGGCGGCGCAGGATGAAGGGGCGCACGCGCTGCGACAGCAACTGGGCGCGCAGGGTTTCGCCGTTCTCTTCGATGGGCTTGCGCCAGCGGGCGTTGAAGCTGCGCACATCGCCCAGAAAGCCGGGCATCAAGAAGTCGAACTGTGCCCACAGCTCGCCCAGATGGTTCTCCAGCGGCGTGCCCGTCAGGCACAGCAGGTGGGGCGCCTGCAGCTTGCGCAGGGCGCGGGCGCTGCGGCTGCCGGCGTTCTTCACCATCTGGGCTTCGTCCAGGATCAGCAGGTGGAATGGCTGTGCGGACAGCGTCTCCACGTCGCGCCAGAGCAGCGGGTAGGTGGTCAGCACCAGATCGTGGTCGGCCATCTGCAGGTAGCGCTGGCCACGGCTCGCACCGTGCAGGGCCAGCACACGCAGGCTGGGAGCCATGCGGGTGGCCTCGGCTTGCCAGTTGAAGAGCAGCGAGGTGGGCAGCACCACCAGGGCGGGGCGGGTGAGGCGCCCGGCCTCCTTTTCGGCCAGCACATGGGCCAGCGCCTGTGCGGTTTTGCCCAGGCCCATGTCGTCGGCCAATATGCCGCCCAGGCCCTGCGCGCGCAGGTACTGCAGCCAGGCCAGGCCCTCCAGTTGATAGGGGCGCAGCTGCACCCGGAGTCCCTGCGGCGCGGCCACCGGCTGCGGGGTGCCGATGGTGCGCAGGCGCTTGGCGAGCTGGGCCAAGCCCACGTCGCCCTGCAGCTGCCAGTCGTTGTTCCAGCCATTGACCGTACCCACGCGGTGAGCCAGCACCAGCCCGGCGCGCAGGGCTTCGATGCGGCGGGCCTCCCACGCGCCCAGGTGCAGCGGATCGCCATCCTTGCGCTGGTTACGGGTCGGGTCGGTCAGCAGATCGACCATGGCGCCCACGATGGCCTTGAGCGGCCCGGCCGGCGCGTCGATGCGTTTGCCGCCGGGTGCGCGCAGCGAAATGATGGCGATGTCGTCGATGGCGGCCATCTGCTGCGCGTTGAGCCAACGGGCGTCGCGGCGCAACAGGTCGGCCAGCATGGGGGCCAGGTCCAGCGTTTCGCCGTCGATCTCGATACCGAGGCTGAGCAGCCAGGCGCCTTCGCGCTCGGGCAGTTGCAGCTTTTGCACGGGGCGTTCGCGCAGGGCCAGCGGGCCGTCCACTTCCTTGCCTAGCAGCTCGCCGGTGTCAGGGGCGATCAGCAGCTTCCAGCGCAACACGGGCACGCTTTCGTGCGCAAAGCCGGGCTGCACCACCACGCTCCAGCCCTCGGCGCGCAGTTGGGGAATCTGCTCGGCCCAGAAGTCACCAAAGTGCGCCTCCTGCGCCAGCGTCCACACGGGGCCCAGCGTGGCGGCTGCGGCGCGGTGGCGCCATTGCAGCTTGTTCGCATCGACGGGGATCAGGCCCAGATCCCACACGCGGTCCATGGCGTCGGCCTCGGCGCCCAGGTTGCGCTGCATGCGCACAACCGGGCCGCCGGTGTCGAACAGGTCTTGCACGGGGCCCGGGCGCGCGTTGAGGATGGAGGTGGGGGCAGGCGTCTGCCAGTGGGCGCCATCATCAGTGCGGTAGGTCCAGTCAATCTGGGGTCGTCTCAGAAAACGGAAAATAAAGCACGCTAAGCTCTCGCCGCAAATTCACAACTGCGTAAGTTTTGGAATTAAGCGCACATAGATCAGCTCACTGATTAACTCGACAAGTGTTTGTGTAACGATGATCGCCGGCAGCACGGGAATTGCTCCTGGCACTGCAAGCGCGAGCGGCAACACCACGAGCGAATTTCGCGTGCTTGCACTGAATGCAATAGCACGGCCAGCCGGTACGTCGAGGCGGAACAGCCGACCCACCAGCCACCCTAGGAAGGGAGCGAGCGCTGCAAAGGCAATATAGATTGGGATCACCTGCAAGACCACATCGGTCGCAGGCCCGAGCTGCGGTACTACGGCCGCGATGACCACGAACAGGACAAGCGCCGTCGCTGGCACAGGCAGCAATCCTAGCCTGGTAAATACCCACTCGCCCGTTCGGGACCGAGCTGCCCAAAATTGGACAAGACCGGCAAGTAAGAGCGGAATCGCAATCAGCCAAATGAACGCGTGAACGAACGGACCGAGCTGAACAAGGTCGGTTGCATCGTTCCCAAGGAACAGGCCGAGATAGACCGGCAGCAACAGCATTTGCACGATCAAGAGCGCCGGAGTTGCCGCCAGCAGCAGGCGCGCATCGGCGCGGCCAAGGTGCGAAAAGGTCACCACGTAGTCAATGCACGGTGTAAGCAGCACCAATAGCACGCCAAGCAACACCATCGGATCGTGTGGCAGAAACTGCACCAAGACGGCCACGAGCAAGGGCACCATAACGAAGTTTGCGGTGAGCAAGGCTGCAAAAAATCGCACCTGGATGAAAGCTCGCCCAAGGTCGGCAAGTGGCACTTGCAGGAACGTCACGAACAACATCAATGCGAGTGCTGGATTAACGCCAGCCTCAAGAACAGTTGTGCCAGGCACGAACATGGCAATGACCGCGGCCAAGGTTACCGTGGCAAAGTAAACGCTGATTTGCCTATTTTCCAAGAACTCCCTGAGTTTTTGCATACTCTCAATCTCGCTTAAGTGCCAAGTTAGACTATACCCTAACCTGATGTCAGATGTCATGTACAAACACCGTCAGAATAGAGTCACACTTCATATTTATTGACATATTCCGCCAAAGGTAATAGATTTCATCCTGACACTTTTACTTTTGGAGGCATCTTGCAAGGTCAACGCATCGGCTATGTCCGCGTCAGCAGCTTCGACCAGAACCCTGATCGGCAACTGGAGCAAATCGACGTCGGCAAGGTATTCACAGACAAGGCTTCCGGCAAGGATACGCAACGCCCCGAACTTGAAAGGCTACTGGCCTTCGTCCGCGAGGGCGATACCGTGGTAGTGCACAGCATGGACAGGCTGGCACGCAACCTTGATGACCTGCGCCGCATCGTTCAAGGGCTGACACAACGGGGCGTGCGCATGGAGTTTGTCAAAGAAGGGCTGGCGTTCACTGGCGATGACTCACCTATGGCCAATCTGATGCTGTCGGTCATGGGGGCCTTTGCTGAGTTCGAGCGCGCCCTGATCCGCGAACGTCAGCACGAGGGAATCGTGCTTGCCAAACAGCGCGGTGCCTACCGAGGACGAAAGAAATCGCTAAACAGTGAACAAATTGCCGAATTGAAACGGCGAGTCGCGGCAGGCGATCAAAAAACCTCGGTGGCCCGTGACTTAGGCATCAGCCGCGAAACCTTGTACCAGTACCTGCGGGAAGACTGACCATGCCGCGCCGCTCAATCCTGTCCGCGACCGAGCGCGAAAGCCTGCTGGCACTGCCTGACGCCAAAGATGAACTGATCCGGCACTACACGTTCAACGAAACCGATCTGTCGATCATCCGTCAACGTCGCGGCCCTGCGAATCGGTTAGGCTTCGCCATCCAGCTTTGCTATTTGCGATTCCCTGGCATCTTTTTGGGTGCCGATGAGCCTCCGTTCCCGCCCTTGTTGCGCATGGTGGCGGCACAGCTCAAGGTGCCGGTGGAAAGCTGGGATGAGTACGGCCAGCGCGAGCAGACACGGCGGGAGCACTTGGTCGAGCTGCAAACGGTGTTTGGGTTCAAGCCGTTCACCATGAGCCACTACCGGCAAGCCGTGCATACATTGACCGAACTGGCCATGCAGACCGACAAAGGCATTGTGCTGGCCAGCACCCTAGTCGAAAACCTGCGGCGGCAGGGCATTATCCTGCCCGCCATAAATGCCATTGAGCGCGCAAGCGCCGAGGCCATCACCCGTGCCAACCGGCGTATTTACGCGGCGCTGACCGATTCCTTGTTGCCTGTCCATCGCCAGCGCCTGGACGAACTTCTCAAGCGCAAGGACGGCAGCAAAGTAACGAGGCTGGCATGGCTGCGCCAGTCGCCCGTCAAGCCAAATTCTCGACACATGCTCGAACACATCGAGCGCCTCAAGGCTTGGCAGGCGCTTGACCTGCCCGCCGGCATCGAGCGACAAGTTCATCAGAACCGCCTGCTCAAGATCGCTCGTGAGGGTGGGCAGATGACACCCGCCGACCTGGCCAAGTTCGAGGTGCAACGACGCTATGCCACTCTGGTAGCGCTGGCCATTGAAGGTATGGCCACCGTCACCGACGAAATCATCGACCTGCACGACCGCATCATCGGCAAGTTGTTCAATGCGGCCAGGAACAAGCATCAGCAACAGTTTCAGGCTTCCGGCAAGGCGATCAATGACAAGGTGCGGATGTATGGCCGCATCGGCCAAGCTCTGCTGGAAGCCAAACAGAGCGGAGGCGATCCGTTCGCCGCCATCGAGGCCGTCATGCCTTGGGACACCTTTGCCGCCAGCGTCACGGAGGCGCAAAAGCTCGCGCAACCCGAGGGCTTCGACTTTCTGCACCGGATCGGTGAGAGCTATGCCACCCTGCGCCGGTACGCGCCGCAGTTCCTGGACGTGCTCAAGCTGCGGGCTGCACCAGCCGCCAAGGGCATGCTCGATGCAATCGACGTGCTGCGCGCCATGAACAGCGACAACGCCCGCAAGGTGCCCGCCGACGCGCCGACCGAATTCATCAAGCCACGCTGGGCCAAATTGGTGCTCACGGACGATGGCATCGACCGCCGCTACTACGAACTGTGCGCCCTGTCAGAGCTAAAGAACGCGCTGCGCTCGGGTGATGTCTGGGTGCAGGGATCACGTCAGTTCAAGGACTTCGACGAGTACCTGGTGCCGGTCGAGAAATTCACCACCTTGAAGCTAGCCAACGAATTGCCGCTGGCAGTGGCCACTGATTGTGATCAGTATTTGCACGACCGGCTGGAATTGCTGGAACAGCAGCTTGCCACTGTTAACCGGATGGCGGCGGCCAACGATCTGCCAGATGCCATCATCACCGAGTCGGGCCTGAAGATCACGCCGCTCGATGCAGCGGTGCCGGACACCGCGCAGGCGTTGATCGACCAGACGGCCATGACTCTGCCGCACGTCAAGATCACCGAACTGTTGCTCGAAGTCAATGAGTGGACGGGATTCACCCGGCACTTTACGCATTTGAAGAGCGGCGACACGGCCAAGGACAAGACCTTGCTGCTGACGACGATCCTGGCTGATGGCATCAATCTTGGGCTCACTAAAATGGCCGAGTCCTGCCCTGGCACGACCTACGCCAAACTGTCCTGGCTGCAAGCGTGGCATATCCGGGATGAAACGTATTCAACGGCGCTGGCCGAGCTGGTGAACGCGCAGTTTCAGCAACCCTTCGCCGCAAATTGGGGCGACGGCACTACCTCATCGTCGGATGGCCAGAACTTCAGAACCAGCAGCAAGGCAGAGAGCACCGGGCATATCAACCCGAAGTATGGAAGCAGTCCAGGACGGACTTTCTACACGCACATCTCCGACCAATACGCGCCCTTCAGCGCCAAGGTGGTCAACGTCGGCGTGCGTGATTCGACCTATGTGCTCGACGGCTTGCTGTATCACGAGTCGGACTTGCGCATCGAGGAACACTACACCGACACAGCGGGCTTTACCGATCATGTCTTCGGTTTGATGCACTTGCTGGGCTTCCGATTCGCGCCACGTATCCGAGACCTGGGCGACACCAAGCTGTTCACCCCGAAAAGCGACATTGCCTATGACGCGCTCAAACCGATGATCGGCGGCACGCTGAACATCAAGCACGTTCGCGCCCATTGGGACGAAATCCTGCGACTGGCCACCTCAATCAAGCAGGGCACGGTAACGGCCTCCCTGATGCTGCGAAAACTCGGCAGCTACCCACGACAAAACGGTCTGGCTATCGCCTTGCGCGAGCTGGGACGCATCGAGCGCACACTGTTCATTCTGGATTGGTTGCAAAGCGTGGAATTGCGCCGCCGCGTTAATGCCGGACTAAACAAGGGTGAGGCGCGGAACGCGCTGGCCAGAGCCGTGTTCTTCTACCGATTGGGTGAAATTCGCGACCGCAGCTTCGAGCAACAACGCTATCGGGCCAGCGGCCTCAACCTAGTGACGGCGGCCATCGTGTTGTGGAACACGGTCTACCTGGAGCGTGCCACCAGTGCTTTGCGTGGCCACGGCAAGTCGCTGGACGACACGCTGTTGCAATATCTGTCGCCGCTGGGCTGGGAGCACATCAACTTGACCGGCGATTACCTCTGGCGCAGCAGCGCCAAGGTTGGTGCGGGGAAGTTCAGGCCGTTGCGACCGCTGCCGCCAGCTTAACGTGCTCTATTTTCCGTTTTCTGAGACGACCCCCTCATACGAAAAGTGTTTGGTGGCGCTTTGGCCGCTGGTGGCCAGATCGGGCTGGATGGCCATGACGCTGTGAAAAATCTCAGCAGCCTCTCGCAGTTCCTGGTCCATGAGTTCGCCCATTTCGTGGGCGATCACGTACCAGACGACCACGGAGGTCAACAGGCCGAACGCGATGGAGATAAACAGCAGCGATTGGACGAGCCGCCCCCGGATGGACGGCGGTTTTGTCTCGCCCGTGCGCATACCCATGTCGTTAGCCCGTAGAGGCCGTTAGGGCCATCGGCGGGGAAACGGGTGCAGGAATGCGGTAGCCCATGCCCCGCACCGTCTGGATCACGTCCTTGCCCAATTTGCTGCGCAGATTGAAAACGTGCACCTGCAGCGCGTTGCTAGCCAGGTCGCTGTCCAGCCCCAGCACCAGTGCCTCCAGATCCGACGCGGAAACCGTGCGCCCCGCGCGCAACACCAGCGCCTCCAGCACCGCCCATTCACGGGCGGTCAACTCCACCCGCTGGCCGTGCAGCCGCACTTCTTTATCGGCCAGCAGCACCTCCACCGCGCCAAATGCCTTGCTGGGAGTGCCGCCGGTCATCCGTCGGGACAGTGCACGCAGCCGGGCACACAACTCCTCGGGGGCAAAGGGCTTGACGAGAAAATCGTCAGCACCGCTGTCCAGCCCATGGATGCGGTCACTGAGCATGTCACGCGCGGTGAGCACCAGGGCCGGTGTCTTAGCCCCTTTGGCGCGCAGGCTGCGCAGCCAGCCGAGGGCGGAGCCATCGGGCAGGTTCCAGTCCAACAGCCAGGCGTCGTAGGGCTCTGTGATCAAACCCCGGGCTTGCGCCAGGGTGGTGCACCAGTCCACCAGATAGCCGTCGTGCTGCAGAAAATCCCGCAAGCCTTCGCCCAGAGTGTGATCGTCTTCCAGCAGCAACAGTCGCATGCGAACTTGGTCCGTCAAAAGTGCTGCTTGGTGCCGGTGACCATGGCCCGCACGAGGCGCACCCGCTCCAGCCGCCCCATAACGATGGCCGCCGCAGCGTGCAACCCTGCCGCCAGCAGCAGTCCGTTGGCCAGCACCTCGTGCAACTCCATCAGCCATTCTTCGCCGAAGAATGTGTCGGTGGTTTGCATCCACCCCGTTACTCCCAGAGCCAGAACGATGGCCATCAAGGCCAGCATCATCAGCGCCCCGAGGGGGTTGTGGCCCACGTAGACCGGATGCTCGCCATTGCGAAGTGCGCCCAGGTGCTTTGCCAGTCTGCGCGGGGTGGGGAAAAAGTCACTGAACCGCGCGTGGCGGCTGCCTACGAAGCCCCAGACCAGCCGCGCCAGCACCAGGGCGCTGGCGGTGTAGCCCACCCACTCGTGTGCTGTTTTTCCGGGCTCCAGAACAAACTGGTTCAGGACCACGCAGATCACCAGGCTCCAGTGAAAAATGCGGACAAACGGGTCCCACACCTTGGTGGCGGCAGGGGGGTGGGGGAGAGGCACGGGCTTCATGGGCGACTCGGGGTGCAGGCGAGGGGCAGGACGGGACGCTTTTCTGAGGCTTACTTGCGCTCGATTTCAGCGCCGGTGGCGGGGTCGAAATAGATCTCCACTTTCTTGCCCGCCTTGTCCAGACCGTAGATTTCGTAGCACTTGCCTTTGCTGACCTTGAAGGTCCGGATCTGGTAGCCCTGCTTCTCGAGCCCCGCCTTGAAGTCGGCTTCTTTCATCCATTTTTCTTCTGGAACATTGCAGGTGGGGCCCGCAAATACAGCGGTAGAACCAAGGGCGAGAACTAGGGCGGTGATATGCAGTTTCATGGTGAATGTTGGTGTCAGTGGGTTTGAACATGTGGACTGACTGCCCACAAACTGCATTGGACGCGGCCAAGATTAAGTGGGGATGAAGCCGCACTGCGGCGCGCCGGACACAGGCCACAGATGCGCTGCACCTCCAGGAAAACTTTTGTTAACAGGGGGATGGTGGAAGGTGCTGCGGTGAGTGGGGCCGCCGCAGACAACGCAAGGACAGCCTTCGGCCGTCAATCGGCTTGGCGGACGGATCTGGGCCTGGATACCGCTGGCTGTAGCGCAACCGAGCTGCTCCGTTCGCGAGGGACTGGCTCCCCGCGTCGCACCCTACGTGGGGAGTGGCCTTCGTGCTAACCGCTCAGCACCCGCGCAAACAGCTCGTTGCGAAAGTGGATGCCCAGGCGCGCAAAGGCGCGGTTGCGGTAGGTTTTGACGGTGGGCACGCCCAGCCCCAGGTCGCTGGCGATGCCCTCGTGTGTCATGCCCTGCAGCAGGCGGGCGCACACGTCCAGCTCGCGGTCCGTGAAGTCGGCGTGCAGGCGCAGCAGGCGCTCACGCAGCGCGGGCAAGCTGGCGGGCAGGCGGCCGTGCCGGGCAGGGTGTTCGGCCTGCGGCAATGCCAAGCCGGCGCTTCCAGACCGTGGCCAGGCGGCGGGCGCAAGGGTGTCGCTGTGCGACAGTGCAATGTGTTTGCGTGCCAGCGCCAGCAGCACGGGCGCCACCGCCTCGAAGCCGCCGATGTGGGCATCGCGGAAGGGTTTTTGGTGCTGGTGGCGGTAGAAGTTGACGGCAAATACCGATCCATCGCTTTCGTATTCGACCACCGATACGCGCTCGGCCACGCCATGGGCCTCGTACACCCGGGCGCGGTGCTCTCCATCGACCTCCCGGGCCGTCAGGTGGCACAGGCGGGTGGGGGATTCTGCGGGCGCCGCTTCGTCAAAGGAGCGGCCCCAGGTGCGGTCATGGCGGTAGGGGCCTGAGAGGTAGGCCCACCAGCAGTCCTGCGTGGTGTCTGGCACGCCCAGGCTGGCCGACATGAACAGCGTGGGCTTGCAGCGATGCCCTGTGCGGTACACCGACCACGAGGCAGCCGGCAGCACGGGGGCCAGGTCCTGCAGCAAGCCAGACGCAAAACCGGGCTCGCCCAGCCGGTGCACCATGCCCGCCAGCGCATGGCCCGCCGGGCCCGTGGTGGCCTGCCTGCCAGTGGCAGACGGTGGGGAAGGGGTCCATTGCCTCATGGCGAGCTGGGGTGGGGGTTACGCAGTGTCATTGCGTTGTCATCCTCTGGGATGACAGGGGGTTTGCGCCACGGGATTTACGCTAGGTTCATAACCAATAGGGCTTACGCAAACCGGGATGCAGCGGCCGCCTCGCTCTGGGGTGAACCGCTTGCCTGAACCCTGTTTGCGTAAGTTCTGCAGCCCAAGCCCTCTTATGCCCGACCTACCGACCCTGGCCGAACCTCGGCTGAAGTTCTTTGCCGATCTGCGTGTGGAAGTGGGGGCGCCCCAGCAGGTGGGTCAGACCGTGCATGGCCTGCGCCGCCTGATTCCCATCACCGGCGGTACCGCCACAGGCGATGGCTGGAGCGCCCGGGTGCTGCCAGGCGGTGCGGATTTTCAGCTCATCGTGAATGACCGGCTGTCAGAGCTGGACGCGCGCTACGTGCTGGAGACCGACGCGGGCGACTTCATCTATGTGCAGAACCGGGCCGTGCGCTCCGGGCCGCCGGAGCTGATTGCCCGCCTGGTGCGCGGCGAGCCGGTGGACCCGGCACAGATCTACTTCCGCTGCAGCCCGAGCTTCGAGACCGCTGCCCCCGCGCTCTCCTGGATGGGCGAGCGCATGTTTGTGGGCACGGGTGCCCGCTATCCCGACGCTGTGGTCATGCGTTTTTTCGAGCTGCTTTAGGAGCCCGGTTCCTCCTTCTGACCACCCCGCGCTGCATTCTTTTTCCCTTGACCACACTGACAGAACTCCTGGAGACAACCATGACGCCTTCTTTCCATTTCGCCCCCGCCGCCGATGCACGAAAAAGCGGCACACGCCGCACACTGCTTGCCGCAGCGGTCACTCTGGCCGCCAGCATGCTGCCCTGGTCGGGCGCGCAGGCGCAAGCCAGTGGCGGCGCGTATCCGAACAAGCCGGTGCGCATCATCGTGGGCTTTCCGGCGGGCACGGGGCCCGATATCGTGGCGCGCCTGCTGGCGCAAAAGTTGTCGGAAGGCTGGGGCAACCTGGGCGTGATCGTGGACAACAAACCCGGCGCAGGCGGCCTCATTGCAGCGGGCGAAGCAGCCCGCGCCGCACCGGACGGCTACACGATCATGCTGGGCGAGACGGGCCAGCTCAGCATCGCCCCGAGCAGCTACAACAAGCTGCCCTACGACCCGGCCAAGGACTTCGCCGCTGTGAGCCAGGTGGTCACGTCCGACTTTGTGCTGCTGGTCAACCCCCAAAAGGTGCCGGCACGCAATGTGAAGGAGTTTGTGGATTGGACCAAGCAGCAAAAGGGCCTGTTCCTGGCCACCTTCGGCGCGGGCACGCCGGGGCATTTTGGCGCCTTCATGTTTGGGGACGCGGTCAAGCTCAAGCCAGAGCCCGTGCACTACAAGAACACGTCGGATGCGCTGGGCGGCCTGTTCAGTGGCGACGTGCAGGGCGTATTTGCCAGCGTGGGGCTGGCTGCGCCCAACGTGAAGTCTGGAAAGCTCGCCGCGCTGGGCACCACCGGGGCCACGCGCACGCCCACGCTGCCCGATGTGCCCACTATCAAGGAGCAGGGCTACGCCAATCTGGAGTTCTCATCGTGGTTTGGCATCGTGGCACCCGCCAAGACGCCCCCCGAGATCATTGCCAAGCTCAATGCCGACATCGTGCGGGCCGTGCAGTCGCCTGAAGGCAAGGCGAAGATGGAAGAGGCTGGTTTCCGCGTGACGGGCACCAGCCAGCAGGATTTTGCTCGCACCATTGCCGCCGACACGGTGACCTGGGGCAAAGCGGTGGCCGCCACGGGTTTCAAGGCCGATTGATGGGCCCAGAGGCGAGGGCCACGCCATCTGCGGCGTAGCCCTAGTGTCCTGAGTTGGAAATTCATTTCATAAAGACGCCGAGAATCGCCGCCATACTGCGTTGCAAATCCTCGCGATAGCTACGGCTATCGCTGTGGTTTGCGCCTTGCCTGGCGACGATTTCGACATCTTTATTTCATCAACGAACTTCCAACCCAGGACACTAGCGGGTTCTCAGCGGGATTACCGAGATGCCTTGGGTGCGGGCAGCTGCAGCTGTGCCTCCTGCACCACGCGAACACAGTCCTTCAAGTGCTGCTCCCCCAGGTAACGCAGCGTGGCATAGCCAATGGTGGCAGCCACAGCCTGGCCCGCGAGAGGAACATATTTGGCGGCCTGTTTGGTCGTCAGGCGAAGACCCACGGTCTGCGTGGCGCGGATGACCAGCTCGCGCGTGATCAGCTTGCCGATCAGCACCGACCCCACAAGGCTCACCGCTTTTTGCACCTGCTCGCGCTTGTTCGGGTCGAGTTGGTCAATCTGCGCCGCCGACAGGCCGAACTCGGCATTGATCTGGGGTAGCAGGCGTGAGAGCAATGCGGCATCCACCGCCCAATCGAGCCCGGGCACGGGCACGGCACTGGCGGCGGCAGCCACCAGGGCACGCCGATGGAGCAATTTGCGGCTGCGTTGCACGGCGGCAGCCAAGGCGGGATTGCCAGCTGCCATCTGCAGGGAAGTGGGCATGGTTGGGTGGTATTGAATGAAATGTCGGTGAAAGAAGGAGCGGCTGCCAACAGTAGCAGTGAATCCATCATTTCATCAGTTTTTGCCCTTCACAAGGCTGTATACCGCCAGCAGCAGCATGGCGCCCACCACCGAAGCGATCCAGCCTGCGGCCTCGCCCTGCTGGTACCAGCCCATGGCCAGGCCCAGATAGCTGGCCAGAAATGAACCCGCCACCCCGAGCAGTGCGGTCATGATCCACCCCAGCTTGTCATCCCCCGGCTTGAAGGCACGGGCCAGAAGACCCACCACCAGACCGACCACCAGCGTTCCGATCAATGACACCATAATTGTTTCCCCTTGTGTTGTTACGACGGCGATGCGCTGACTCTAAAGAAGGCGGGAAAGTGGGGGTGTCGGACAACGCGCCCTGTGGGCGTCCCGTCTGGTGGTGCACCGTCGGCTGTTCTCGCCGTGCGTTCACTCCGCGTGTCGGCGCCGTTGGATGACGCTGCAAGCGGTCGGTAGCGGGTTGTGGGTGCTGTCTGACATCCTGGTGCGGCGGGTGCTTGCCAAGCCTGCGTGCGCTGGGCCCTACATTCAAGCGTCTGCACTTTAAGGAAGACTGATGACCCAAATCCCCAAAACCCGTTCTTTCTCCCTGGTGTTGATGGCCGCGCTGGCCCTGGGGGGCGCAGTGGCGCTGCCCACCACTGCGGCCGCACAAAATGGCGATGAGGCTTCGCTGGCGCGCGGTGCGGTACCGGACACGACCCCTCAGCAACGCTACCAGACCGCCATCCGCGAGGCAGGCGGAGGCCTCAAGGTCAGCCTGGAGGAATGCCGCACCATGGCTGCGGCGGAGCGCAGAAGCTGTGAGTCCCAGGCCCGGGCACGCTATCAGGCCGACATGGCCACGGCCAAAGCCATGTTGCGTGACCCTTCGCTGGGGCCGGTGAATGTCGTGGGAGGCCCGATCCGCAGCACCGAAACGGTGTACGAGATCAAAAAGTAACCGGTGCCGCAGGTAGGCGGTTACTTGGCTTGCGCGGTGTCGCCGTCGGCAGTGCCCGCCACGCGGCGCGCACCATTGAAGCGGCGGGCCCAGTAGGCCACGCCCATGTCTTCCACACGGATCTGGGCGCCGCTTCGAGGAGCATGGATGAACTTGTTGTCCCCCACGTAGATGCCCACGTGGCTGAAATTGCGGCGCATGGTGTTGAAGAACACCAGATCACCCGGCTGAAGCTCTTTTTTGTCGATGACCTGGGTGGCGGCAGCTTGCTGATCTGCACGGCGGGGCAGCAAAAGGCCCACGGTCTGTTCGTACATGGCACGCACGAAGCCGCTGCAGTCAAAGCCTGTTTCGGCACTGCTGCCACCACGCTTATAGGGCACGCCCAGAAACCCCATGGCGTTGACCACCAGGGAAGATGCCTGGTCGGCCACGGTGTGGGCCCGGTCCGCCACCTTGTGGCTCACGTCTTCCAGCCGCGTCAGCAGGCCTTTGTCCGTGATGAAACGGTCCATATCGTCAGGGTTTGCCGCTTGCGGCGCAGCCTGGGCGGTGGTGGCGCAGGCCAGGAGAAGTATGCAAAGCCATCGGGACATGGGGGCGAAGGGTAACACGCAACGCTTGCTTATCGAAAATAATCACCTTTGCAAGCCGTTGATTTCGTTGAAGTAAATCAAAACCCCGGGTTTCCCCAGGGATCACAAGGCCCTGAAAGCCCCTGCAGGCACACTCCGACGATGCACCTCGGGCGTCGCCCGGGGACGGGGAGTTTCCATCGCTTTTTCAGGAGCGCAGCCTTATGAAATTCAAGTCAAAAATGCCTCCAGCGCTTGCTGTAAAAGCGCAAGCAGCTATCTTTTTGGTAGTGGCAGGGGTTTCAGGCGGTGCTGATGCCCAGAACACCACACCGGCGGTGGCGCTGGTGCCCGTGGCCCAGGGCCTGGATCACCCTTGGGCGGTGGCCTTTTTGCCGCAGGGGCAGTTTCTGCTCACTGAGCGGCCGGGGCGCATGCGGGTTGTCAGTGCCAGCGGGCAGGTCAGCCCCCCACTGGCCGGGGTGCCTGCTGTGGCAGCAGGCGGGCAGGGCGGCCTGCTGGATGTGGTGACGGACACTGCCTTTGCCCGCAACCGCCGCATCTTCTTTTGTTTTTCCGAGCCAGCAGCGGCGGGCGCACGCGGCAACAGCACGGCGCTGGCCCGGGCCACGCTGTCCGAGGATGCTCGCAGCCTGCAGGACGTCAAGGTGATCTTCAGCCAGCGGCCCAAGGTCGACAGCAGCCTGCATTTTGGATGCCGCATCGTGCAGGCGGCGGACGGCAACCTGTTCCTGACCCTGGGTGACCGCTACCACCGCAAGGACGATGCCCAAAAGCTCGACAACCACCACGGCAAGATCATCCGCATCACCCCCGAAGGCGCCGTGCCGCCCGACAACCCGTTCGCCAAACAATCTGGCGCCCTGCCCGAGATCTGGAGCTACGGCCACCGCAACCCCCAGGGCGCAACGCTGGGGCCTGACGGCAAGCTGTGGATGCACGAGCACGGCCCGCAGGGTGGCGACGAAATCAACCAACCTCAGCCGGGCCGCAACTACGGTTGGCCGGTGATTACCTATGGCGAAAACTACGGCGGCGGCAAACTGGGCGAAGGCACAGCCAAGGCGGGCATGGAGCAGCCGCTGCACTACTGGGTGCCGTCGATTGCGCCGTCGGGCATGGCTTTTCTGACCAGCGCGCGCTATGGCGCAGCGTGGCAGGGGAGCCTGTTCATCGGTTCGCTCAAATTTGGCACCCTGCACCGCCTGGAGGTGGCGGGCGGCAAGGTACAGCGTGAGGAAAAACTGCTGCAAGGCAATGGCGAACGCATCCGTGATGTCCGCCAGGGGCCGGATGGCTTGCTCTATATGGTGACTGACAGCCCACAAGGGCGGTTGCTGCGGCTGCAGCCGAACTGACAAGCGTGAGAACGGGTGTGAAACCGCCGCAGGAGGCATGGCAGTCTTGACCTAGGTCATGGCGGCTGAAAGATCTACGCTCCAGACGCCGTCGCGCGGGGTGTTCCCAGGGTCTCGGTGGTCACTTTGGAGTTAGGCTGACGCGATGCATTCCGAGCCGTCCTCTTCTTCCTCTCCTGCCTCTGATCCCGCAGAGCCATCCGCTTCGGCCGACGCGCCACCCCGGTCTCAGCTGGCCCTGCGCCGCGTGGCCATCGACACCTGGCGCGAAAACGTCGCCTACCTGCACCGCGACTGCGCCGTGTATCGGGCCGAGGGCTTCCAGGCCCTGTCCAAGATCGAGGTGCGCGCCAATGGCCGCCGTATCCTGGCCACGGTCAACGTGGTGGACGACCCTGCCATCGTGGGTTGCCATGAGCTGGGCCTGTCGGAAGACGCGTTTGCCCAGCTGGGCGTGGACAACGGCCACACCGTGTCGGTCGCCCAGGCCGAGCCTCCCGAATCGATGGGCGCGCTGTTCCGCAAGATCGCCAGCGAGCGCCTCACCCGCGAGGACTTTGGCGCCATCGTGCGCGACATCGCCGACCACCGGTATTCCAAGATCGAACTCACCGCCTTTGTAGTGGCCTGCCACCGCAGCGAGCTGGACCGGGAGGAGGTGTTCTTCCTCACCGATGCCATGGTGGCCAGCGGCCGGCGCCTGGACTGGCACGAACCGCTGGTGGTGGACAAGCACTGCATCGGCGGGATACCGGGCAACCGCACCACCATGCTGGTTGTGCCCATCGTGGCGGCGCACGGCATGTTGTGCCCCAAGACGTCTTCGCGTGCCATCACCTCGCCTGCCGGTACGGCCGACACCATGGAGGTGCTGGCCAAGGTCGAGCTGCCGCTGGAGCAGCTGGCCGACATCGTGCGCGACTACCGGGGCTGCCTGGCCTGGGGCGGCACGGCCAACCTGTCGCCCGCCGACGATGTGCTGATCTCGGTGGAGCGGCCGCTGTCCATCGACTCTGCCGGGCAGATGGTGGCGTCCATCCTGTCCAAAAAGGTGGCGGCCGGTGCCACGCACCTCGTGCTCGACATTCCCATCGGCCCCACGGCCAAGGTGCGCTTCATGCCCGACGCGCAGCGCCTGCGCCGCCTGTTTGAATATGTGGCGCGGCGCATGGGCCTGTCGCTGGACGTGGTCATCACCGATGGCCGCCAGCCCGTGGGCAACGGCGTGGGCCCGGTGCTGGAGGCGCGCGACGTGATGCGCGTGCTGCAGAACGACCCGCGCGCACCCGACGACCTGCGGCAGAAGGCGCTGCGCTTGGCTGGGCGCCTGATCGAGTGCGACCCTGATGTGCGCGGCGGCGACGGCTACGCGATTGCGCGCGACATTCTTGATTCTGGCCGGGCGCTGGCGCGCATGAACGCCATCATCGCCGCCCAGGGCAGCACAGGGTTTGACCACAACCACCCGGCACTGGGTGTACTGACACTGGACGTGGTGGCCCCCGCCAGCGGCGTTGTCGCGGGCATCGACAACTACCAGATCGCCCGCGTGGCCCGACTGGCCGGTGCGCCCAAGGTGCCCGGCGCCGGGGTGGACCTGATGCACAAGCTGGGCGACACCGTGGCTGCCGGGGACGTGCTGTACCGCGTGCACGCCAGCTACCCGGCCGACCTGGAGTTTGCGCGCCACGCATGCGAGCGTGACACCGGCTACCGCCTGGGGACCGCTGACGAGGTGCCCAAGGTTTTTGTGGAGTTCTGACAGTGACTGTTGCCCCCCACCAAGCGTGTCTGCTGTACTTTGCCGACGAAGAGGCCCCTGCGCTGCGCCTGGCGCAGGCAGCTGGCATGACTGCCCAGGCCGTCGAGCGCCACCGCTTCCCCGATGGTGAACTCAAGCTGCGTTTGCCCGTCAACGCGGCGGGCCGCCTGCCCCGGCGGGTGGTGCTGCTGCGCAGCCTGCACCAGCCCAATGAAAAGCTGGTGGAACTGCTGCTGGCCGCGCGCACGGCCCGCAGCCTGGGCGCGCAGCAGCTCACGCTGGTAGCGCCGTACCTGGCCTATATGCGGCAGGACATCGCCTTCCACCCCGGCGAGGCCGTGAGCCAGCAGGTGGTGGGCGGGTTTCTGGCGGGCCTGTTCGACGCGGTGATCACGGTGGACCCGCACCTGCACCGCATAAACCGGCTGGAGCAGGCCATTACAGTGCCGCAGGCCGTGGTGCTCAGCGGCGCCGAGCCACTGGCCGACCTGATCGCTGATCGGCGCCCCAATGCACTCCTGGTAGGCCCGGACGGCGAATCCGCCCAGTGGATCGCCCAGGCCGCCGCCCGCCACGGTTTTGACCATGCTGTCTGTACCAAGGTGCGCCATGGCGACCGCCATGTGGCCATTGAACTGCCCTCACTCAACGCACAAGGCCGGGCCGTGGTGCTGCTGGACGACATGGCCAGCACCGGCCGCACGCTGGCGTTGGCGGCGCGGCTGCTGCTGCAGGCGGGCGCGGCATCGGTGGATGTGGCTGTGACGCACGCACTGTTTGCGGGCGATGCGCTGCAGGTGCTGCATGAAGCCGGGGTAGGGGAGGTGTGGAGCACGGACTGCATCCCGCACCCGAGCAACGCCGTGGCCATGGCCGGGCCGCTGGCCACCGCGCTGCAGTCCGTCCTTCGCACCTGAAAACCCCGGGCTCGGGCTGCGACAATGCGCCATTGCCTCCGACGCTGCGCCCGCACAGCGATTCAACGAATACAGAAACGGTTCCACCATGCTGCTTGACGCCACCGAATCCCAACTCGTCCTGGTCGATTACCAGGAGCGCCTGATGCCCGCCATCTTTGAAGGCCCCGCCGTGCTGGCCAACGCACGCCGCCTGGCCGAGATCGCCCGCATGCTGGATGTGCCCGTGTGGGGCACCGAGCAAAACCCCTCGCGACTGGGTGCCAACGACCCCGCGCTGCGCGCCCTGTGCCAGAAGACCTTGGCCAAGATGCACTTCAGCGCCGCCGAAGAAGGCCTGGGCGAATGGCTGCGCCCCCCGGCCAAGCCGCAGCAGGGCGGCAACGCGCGCAGCCTGCCCAAGCACCTTCAAAAACCCGCTCAACAGGAGCCCGAGCGCGGCACCATCGTCATTGCCGGGTGCGAAGCCCATGTCTGCCTACTGCAGACCGCACTCGATTTGCTGGAGGACGAGTTTGAGGTGTGGGTGGTGACCGACGCCTGCGGCTCGCGCACCGAACGCAACCGCGACGCCGCCTTCGACCGCCTGGCCGGCGCGGGCGCCGAGCTGGTGACCACCGAGATGGTGGCGTTTGAATGGCTGGGCACCTGCGAGCACCCGGCGTTCAAGGATGTGCTGGGCTTGATCAAGTAGCCAGTTTTTGAGTCTTTTTGCCCTCTGGCGCTTATCTATCAAGCGCTAGCAGCTATCAAAATAGTAGTACTCGTTAGGCACCGCCGAGGGCGCTGATTGCTCCCATTCGCCCATGTCCCCTGTCTTGATTGGCCTCGTTCTGCTCGTGGTGTTGCTGGTCCTGAATGTCCAGGCCACCCGCCAGATTGTGCGCACCGGACTGCAAGGTTTTCGCAAAACGATGCTCACGGGCGGTGTGTGGGTGCTGCCGTTCCTGGGTGCCTGGCTGGTGAAGATCCACCTGCAGTCCGCCGCAGTGCCGGCGCCCGGTGAATCTGGTGCAGGGGAGGCCGAGCCAGCCCCCGAGCACCTTGAGGCGCCAGGCGTTGCGAGTTTTGACGTACGGGGGCATCTGCAAAACACACAGAATCTGCCGCAGCTGGATTGGCCCGCGCTGGACGCCTGGGCCCACGGCGCGGGCAATCGTGCACCGGCGGCCGTGGCCGACGCGCTGAACCAGGGCCGACGCGCCTGGCTGCTGCACCTGCGCGATGCGCTGGGCACGCACATGCATCTGCACGAAGGGGCGGATTGCTTCATCCTGTCGCCGCTGGAACCGTCAGTGGCGCGCGCCACCGCGCGCTATGTGACCACCACACGTCAGCGCATCGACCGGCTGCTGGCGGGCATGGCGCATTTCCCCGTGGCAGAAAAAAGCATCTTGCTCGTGCTGGATGACGAGGACACCTACTACCACTACGTCGCGCAGTTCTATGGATCGGACGGCGAGTTTGCGCGCAGCGGCGGCATGTTCATCCACTTCGGTTGCCCGCATTTTGTGGTCGTGGCAGCCGACCTTGCAGCCATCGAGCCGGTGATTGCCCACGAGATGACGCACAGCGCGCTGGCCCACCTGCACCTGCCCACCTGGCTGGACGAGGGCCTGGCTGTCAACACCGAGCGCCGCCTGAAGGGCGCGCCACCAGCACAGCACACCCCCGCGCAACTGCACCATCTGCACCAACGCTTCTGGACGCCCGAGCGCATGCAGGAGTTCTGGGCGGGCACGTCGTTTCAGCGCACCGACGACGGCAACCTGCTGTCCTATGAGCTGGCGCGCATTCTGGTGGACCACATGGCGCGCGACTGGGCCGCGTTTACCGCTTTTGTGACCACAGCGCAGCGCCGCGATGCCGGGGCGCAAGCGGCGGTCGAGGTGTTGTCCGTGGACCTGGGGAGCAGTGTGGGCGCCTTGCTGGACATTGTCGATAACGAGGGCTGGGCGCCAGACCCTGCGCGTTGGGGTGGGGCAGCGGCGTGAGGTAGCACTGGTCAGCGGCGGTCATCTAATTGAAGACACCCGAGCGCCCAAAGCCTATGCTTGGGCAGCCCAACAAGGTGGTTTTTCATGTACCGACATTTTTATTCTTCGTCTTCCCCTGTTTTTTGGGTCAACTTGCGCCGCGCGGCGCCTGAAGGGGCGAGGCGGTCGTTCTTTACGTCGTGTGCATGGCTATTGGCGACGTTCACGACGTTGGCGGCGCTCAGTGGCTGCAGTGCAGTCCCACAGGCCGCGGATCCCAACTCCGACGCCCCCGAGGCGGCGTTTGCCCCGCGTGGCCCATTCATCGACGCGCCGACATACGACGAAGCGCTGCAGCGCTGGCAGAGCCCAGAAGATATCAACGCCTGGATTGGCGCGCGGTTCCGGTACGACACAGACCGCGCGATGCAGCTGTCTGAAACCCAGCGCCAGGCCAGCGGGCGCATGCCCATCCTGGCGCCTGACGCCTTTTTTGCAGCCCCCCGCGGCGTGTGTGTGGACGTGGCCCGTTTTGCGCTGGAGACGCTGCGAACCCTGCAACCCGGCGTGCAGCCGCGCTACCTGATGATCGAGTTCGACCCCGTCTCTGTGCGCGGCAACACGCTGCGCCGACACTGGCTGGTGTCGTTCGAACGGGGCGGGCAGCATTATTTTTTTGCCGATTCCAAACGCCCAGGCCACATCGCCGGGCCGTACGCAAGCGTGCAGGCCTTTGTGGACGAATACGCGCACTACCGCGGGCGGCGCATTGTGGCTTTCAGCGAGCGGGAGTCCTATGAGCGCAGGCTGCGCACCCGGGCTGTTGCTGAACCGGCATCGTGAGATGGGTAGAGGTTTGGGCCGCCTCTGAGTGAGCCAAGGTATGGCGGATGGAATGGGCTCAAACGCCGATCATTGCAGCACACGGGGCTGTGATTAGAAATAGGGGTGTTTTTTGCCTCTAGCGCATATCCACCAGGCGCTGATAGCTATCATTTTTAGAGATACAACGAAGCTGTGGACGGGTGTTCAGTCAGTCCCGGCTCAACCCGTGGGCAATGCTGAGGCTTTGGCTTGCACCGGTTGGCCCGCCGCGATCCAGCCGTCGATGCCACCTTGCAGAAAACGCGCCTTGATGCCTGCGGCACGCAGGCGCAACGCGGTGGAACGGCTGACCTCGTGGCCATAGACGCAGTACACCACCACCTCTTCGTCGGTCGGCAGCTCACCGGCCCAGGCGTCGATGGCCACCGGGTCGCGCCAGGGGGCATCGGGCAGGATGGTGGTGGCGGCGTTGTAAACACCAGCGCGGCGCACATCGATGCGATGGCGTGCCTGATGCGCGTCTTGTACCGATGCTTCCAAGCCCTCGCTGGCGGCGTGGACCGCGCGCTGGTAGCGCTCGTACACGGCAGGCCAGTCGATATTGGCCATGAAGGCATCGACATACGCGCCCGCTGCAGCGCCGTGGTCGAGGTGGTAGGCATGTTCATACATGTCCAACGCGAGGATGGGCACCCCACCGGAAGCAGCCTGGGTGTGGTCGCTGGCCCACTGGTTGACGAGCGTGCCATCGCGCGGCTGGAACACCAGCAGCACCCATCCCGAGCCGCCGCCCAGTGCCTTGCCCATGGCGACAAACTCTTCACGCCAGCGCTCCGCGCTGCCGAAGCTGGCCCCCAGGGCCAGCAACATGCCGGGGGCAGGGGCGGCGCCACCGCCGCCCAAGCTGCCAAAGTACAGTTCGTGCAGCAGCATCGAATTGCTGGCGATCAGCTCCTCGCGCTTGAGTCCATTGACGACAAAGCCGGGCGTGGAGGCAAAGTCCAGCCCCGAGAGCTGCGCCCGGATGGCGTTGAGCCGCGCCACCGCACCGCCATAGTTGTTCTGGTGGTGGCTGCGCAGCAGCCTTTCGGACAGGCCGGGCAGCGTGGCCGGGTCAAGGGGAAGGGCTTGGGGGCGTGCTTGCATGGGGATACTCCCGGGAAGTGGATGACAACTGGTTCAGGCCAGCCAGGGTTTGAGGAAGGTCACTGCCAACCCCATGGCCGCGCACAGCCCCAGCAGCGGCATCACCCCCAGCTTGAAGCGGAACAGCGCCAGCAGTGCGCCCACGGCGATCACCGCCGACACGGCATCGAACGCCCCGCCAAAACCCTTGGGCCATAGCAGGTGGTAGGCAAAAAACAGCGCCAGGTTCAGGATCACACCCACCACTGCGGCGGTGATGGCCGACAGCGGGGCGGTGAAACCGAGCTTGCCGTGGGTGGCCTCTACCGCCGGGCCGCCCGCAAGGATGAAGATAAACGAGGGCAGAAAGGTCACGAACGTCACCACCGTGGCGGCGGCAGCAGCGCCTGCAAACAGCGCTTCCGGCCCCCACACCTGCTGCAGCCAGCCGCCCACGAAGCCGACGAAGGCCACCACCATGATCAGCGGGCCGGGCGTGGTCTCGCCCAGCGCCAGGCCGTCGATCATCTGCGGGCCGCTGAGCCACTGGTATTGCTCCACAGCGCCCTGGTAGACGTACGGCAGCACGGCATAAGCGCCGCCGAAGGTGACCAGCGCGGCCTTGGTAAAGAACCAGCCCATCTGCGTGAGCGTGCCTTGTACGCCCTGGGTGACGACCAGCGTTGCCATGGCCGCCAGCCACAGCGCCAGCCCGGCCGCCAGCACCTTGGCCAGGTGGCTGCGCGAGAAGCGGGCGTGGGCGGGCGTGGGGGTGTCGTCGTCGATCAGTGCTGGACCGTAGCCCTTGTGGCCGTCAGCATGGCCGCCTCCGAGGGCAAACACGCCAGGCCAGCGTTGTGCGCCAAAGTAGCCTATCAGCCCGGCCGTCAGGACGATGGCAGGGAAGGGCGTATCGAACGCAAAGATGGCCACAAACGATGCAGCAGCGATGCCCCACATCCAGCGGTTCTTGAGAGCCCGCGTGCCAATGCGGTGCGCTGCGTGCAGCACCAGTGCGGTCACGGCGGGTTTGATGCCATAGAAGATGCCCGCCACCACCGGCACATCGCCAAACCGCAGGTACACCCACGACAGCGCGATCAGGATGAACAGCGAAGGCAGCACAAACAGCGCCCCGGCCACGATGCCGCCCCAGGTGCGGTGCATGAGCCAGCCGATGTAGGTGGCCAGCTGCTGCGCCTCGGGGCCGGGCAGCAGCATGCAGTAGTTGAGGGCGTGCAGAAATCGCTTTTCGCTGATCCAGCGGCGGCGCTCCACCAGCTCGGCATGCATGATCGCAATCTGGCCCGCAGGCCCGCCAAAGCTGATGAAACCGAGCTTGAGCCAGAACAGGAAGGCCTCGCC
>NZ_JAMXAX010000091.1 GCF_023913775.1 Acidovorax facilis | reverse complement strand
ATCAGGCTGCACTCCACGCTGGGATACCAGTCACCCAATAGCTACGAGATGCAGCAGGCGTTGGCAGCTCACTCAGCTTGAACGAACTTCCCCTATCGGAATGTCTGAAAAAACTTGACCACGACAAGCTATGTCCTTAGGGGTTGGATGAGAAGCGACGGACATCGACAGCGGCTCACCGAGTTTTTTCGAAATCCAACGTGCGACGTTGCATGCGGGCCAGCGTTGCTCTCTGCTCAGTCGAAACAGGACTGCAGAAGCAGTAGCGTTTCCCGGCTTCCGGCAACCGAACCGTAAGTCTGTGTACTTTTTAGTCGGGCCTCCCGTCGTCCACTGATCCAAACTTGGATAGCGGCGGCGCAATTGATCAACAACCTCCCAGGCCCAGTCGCGCTGCAAGTCGCTTTCGTACGATTCGAATAGCAATCTGCCATTCGTGTTCAAGTATTCAGTCCTGTCCACGGTGCCTCCCTTTGTGGACTGTTTTATACATGCCCTTTGACGCACTCCCGCAGGACTAGCGCTATGTTTTTGCGTGCTGTTTAAGCTAGGCCCACCCAAGCAATCGCACAAAGTTCGTCCAGCCCCACTCGTCAATCTAGCGGTCGGTTCCGAGCCTCAAGCGGGGTCCGCACAGAAAGTTCGAACCATTGCCCCCTTTAGGCTATGCACAGCCCGGTGGCTGGCCCACGTAGCACTGAAGCACCTCCTCAGAACCACGCCCAAATGCGCCGCAGCAAGGCGGGAGCTGGTCGGGCAGGACGGAATACATAACGGGTTGGTTTGTGCATGGTCTTCTCGATGGCAGTTTTCTAGATACTGTACAAAACAAAGGGGTATCTATTTAGCTCCAGTGGCGTCAAAATAGCTGGATGGAAACCCAGATGCTAACGCCAACTCCTGGACAGGACTACCCCCGCACCTGGAACGAATTTCTTGACTGGTTTGCCACCGAAGAGGCCTGCCAGGCGTTCCTGGAGAAGCTGCGCTGGCCCCAAGGCTTCGTCTGCCCGCGTTGCGGCAACGCTGGTGATGTGTACCGCGCCAGCCGCACCCGCCTGATGTGCCGCTCATGCCAGTACCAAGGCACAGTGACCTCTGGGACCATCTTTGACAAGACGCGCACACCGCTGCGTGTCTGGCTGGCTGCAGCTTGGTACCTGACCAATCAGAAGCAAGGCGTGAGCGCCCTGGGGTTGCAGCGCGTACTGGGTTTGGGGAGCTACCAGACCGCCTGGACCATGCTGCACCGGTTTCGACGTGCCATGGTCCGCCCGGGCCGGGACAAGCTCAAGGGGCTTGTGGAGGTGGATGAAACGTACCTGTCCATCACGGATCGCAAAAATCCCGCCACTCCAGCAGGGCGCAAGAGCAGCACCACCAAAGTGTTGATGGTCATGGCGGTGGAGATCGTGGAGCCCAAGGGGTTTGGGCGCATCCGGTTACGCCGCATCGAGCGAGACGCCGCCACCCACGTCATCCCCTTTGTGCAGGAGGTGGTCGAACTTGGAGCCCAGGTACGCACGGATGGTTCGGCGGCCTACCGCGTTCTGGGAGAGCTGGGTTACACCCACCAGCGCACCGTCATGCTCGGCTCAGGCGTACCTGCCCATGTCTCCATGGCGGGAGTGCACCGGGTCGCCTCGCTGGTACAGCGCTGGGTGCTCGGAACGCATCATGGCTCTGTACAGCCAGACCACCTGGATGCCTATCTCGATGAATTCGTGTTCCGTTTCAACCGGCGCACATCCAGCTCACGCGGGATGCTGTTTTACCGCTTGCTGCAGCAAGCGGTGGTTACGCCGCCAGTGACGTATGCGGATGTCGTGAGCAAGAACACCGGGGAGAGCCAATCGGATACCATTGCTGGATGAAATCACAGTATCAATGGGCTGCTGGAGCTAAATAGATACCCCTTACAAAACATCAGTATCATGCGCAAGAGCTGCCGCGCCCGCCCACCATCTCGCCCTAGGCATCAGAATTGCCGCGCCACCGTCCTCCGCCCCACCTGATGTCCTCAGCCCTCGCACCCACCGAACTCCGAGGCTTCCTCCTCACCCGCAACTGGCGTGACCTTCCAGACGGCGCAGAAATTGAATACTGGCTGTCCACCGACGAGGGGCCCAAGAAGGTGCTTCTGACCCAGCAGACGTCGGTCGCCTTCCTGCCGACCCGCCACCGGGCTGCGGCACATGCCCCACTGGCGAACCTGCAGGGCTTGGAGGTGAAGGAGCTTGATCTGAAGACGTTCGATCAGGAGCCCGTTCTCGGTGTCTACGCTCGCAGGTTCCGCGATCTCGGCAAGCTGGCACGCGCGCTCCAGCCACTGGGGATACCGCTGTACGAAGCGGATGTCCGCCCACACGACCGCTACCTGATGGAGCGGTTTATCACAGCCGGTGTCCTGGTCGAAGGAGGTGTGCGCGAAGGCTCGACCATTCTCGATGGCAGGTTGAAGCCTGCGACCGGTTGGCGCCCGGTATTGAAGGTGGTGTCGCTGGACATTGAGACGAGCGCGGCCGAGGAGTTGTACTCGATCGCGTTGGATGGTGCGGGAGACCGATTAGTCCTCATGCTGGGGGAGGCTCCAGCGTCGGCACAAGCCGCCGCATCGTCGGTGGACTTCAGGCTTGTGTACTGCCCGACACGCCAGGAGATGATCGAGCAGCTCAATGCCTGGTTTGCAGACCATGACCCGGATGTCATCGTCGGCTGGAGCGTGATCCAGTTCGATCTGCGGGTGCTGCAAAAGACCGCCGACGCGAACTCCGTGCAACTGCTGCTCGGACGCGAGCGCCGCCCCATCGCCTGGCGGACCCATCCGGGCCGGCAAGGCTACCTGTTCGCCCCCATGCCCGGACGCGTGGTTGTCGATGGCATCGAAGCGCTCAGGGCTGGCATGTGGAGCTTCCCATCGTTCAGCCTCGAAGCGGTCTCTCAGAAACTGCTCGGCGAGGGCAAGGAGATCGGCGATGCCTACGACAAGATGGCAGAGATCGAGCGGCGCTACCAAGAAGACAAGCCCGCGCTGGCCAGCTACAACATCCGCGACTGCGCGCTCGTTCTGCGCATCTTCGACAAACTGGAGCTGCTGCCGTTCGTACTGGAGCGAGCCCAGACCACAGGCTTGCAGATAGATCACTTCGGCGGCTCCATCGCCGCATTCAGCCACCACTACCTGCCGCGCATGCACCGCCTGGGCTACGTGGCACCCAACGTAGGTGACATCGCGGCCAAGGCCTTTCCCGGCGGCTATGTGATGGACTCCACGCCAGGCTTCTACGATTCCGTCGTGGTCCTGGACTACAAGAGCCTCTACCCCTCCATCATCCGGACCTTTCTGGTGGACCCGGTAGGCTTGGCAGAGGGAGAAAGCACCGACGTCCATACCGGATTGGTGCAGGGGCCGCAAGGCACGCTGTTCTCGCGCGAGAAACACTGCCTGCCGGACATCGTGACCACCCTATCGACTGCGCGGGACGAGGCCAAGCGGGCGCGCAACCAGCCGCTGTCGCAGGCCCTGAAGCTGCTCATGAACTCCTTCGCTGGAGTGTTGGGTGCGTCCGAGTGCCGCTTCTTCAATCCGAAGCTGGTGTCCGCCGTGACCCTGCGCGGCCATGAGGTAATGAAGCTCACACGGATCTTCGTGGAGCAGCGGGGATACCAGGTCATCTACGGAGACACCGACTCCATCTTCATCTGGCTTAAGCGCACCTACCCCAACGCGGAGGCACACGCCATTGCGGCCGGCTTGGTGCAGGAGATCAACGCCTGGTGGACACGCAAGCTGCATGAAGAGCAGCAACTGGAGAACTTCCTCGAAATCGAGTTCGACACCCACTACGCCAAGTTCTTCATGCCCACTATCCGGGGATCGGATGTCGGCAGCAAGAAGCGCTACGCAGGCCTGAGCGTCGATGAAGCGGGGCAGGAAGAGATGGTCTATCGCGGGCTGGAGATGGCCCGCAGCGACTGGACCCTGTTGGCACGCCAGTTCCAGGAGGGCTTGCTGTCACGCATCTTCCACGGCGAGCCCTATCGGGACTTCGTGGCCCACTATGCGCGGTCGATGCTGGAGGGCCAGATGGATGCGCTGCTCGTCTACCGCAAGCGTCTGCGCCACCGGCTCGATGCCTACGAGGTCAATGTGCCGCCCCAGGTGCGCGCGGCGCGCATCGCTGATGCACACAACGCGAAGTTGAACCGTCCCCAGCAGTACCAGCGTGGTGGCTGGATCCATTACGTGATGACGCAGAGCGGTCCAGAGCCTCTGGAGACCCGGCAATCCCGCATTGACTATGAGCACTACCTCACCAAGCAACTTCAGCCGATCGCTGACGCGATTCTTCAGCCATTGGGCGACAGTTTTGTGGCGTTGACGAGTGCGCAGAAGGTGCTGTTCTAGGGGTGCTTACACCCGTCAGCCGCATTCACGGCTGACGGGGTGATGGGAGAGGAGTTCCTTCTTGAGACAGCGGGTGATTAATGCCCTCCGACCATTGCACCTCAGTCTCTCGTCAGAGTCAGTCTATTAGCTCCTGCTAGCGCCATACCCGTGGTGCCCCGCCCCATACTGCTTCGTCCTTGCCTTGCACAGATAACTGGCACGATGAAAGAGCGCAGCAGATGACTCGGGATCATCGCGCAGGATCATGTACGACGGATTCTCCGGAAAGTGCACCAGGGTCTTGGCCCTCTCCACGCTTTCGCCCAAAGCACTGGCCCAGGCCTCCCATACTCGATGGGCCATGTTTGCTGCCGATGACTGGTAGTTTCCCAGCCAGTTGAAAGCATCCCCATTCAGGAGGAACAAGATATGGTAGTGAACCCTACCGCATTCACCAACCTCCCTGACCCAGAAGTAACGCACCTTGGTTCCATGAGTGTAGGAGCCTGTCTTTGAAGCCACCGCACGGTTATGCCGAATCTTGGCCTTGAATGATTCGATGAACCTGGACACGGCTGAGTTGCAGAACTCCGCGTGACGTCCCCCGGTTCCGGCAGGAAAGTGCAGATCCACCCTGAAGGCAAAAACTCTTCGATACTGATGAATTGCCTTGTAAAGCACCTCATGCAATGCCCGAAGATAATCCTCAATCATGGGGTAGTGCCCATTCATCACAGGCAAAGACTGGTACACCCCATCACTGTACAGGCGATGATTCTTGTTTATCTCAAAATCACTGTAAAACACGTTCACCTCACACAAGTGCCCCCCTTGGCTGCATGGTGGCCGATGTATGTGCTGTGCCTGGATGCTTTACCGGTATAGATTGCCCATAGCTCTATATCTATCTATACTACCAATACCGAGGCAAGAACAGTCCAAAACAACAGCAACATCAGCACGCCAAAATAGGCAACCCCTGGGGTTATTGATAAAAACCAAAGGCTAATCTGCTCTGGAAAAATGGGATTCGGCTTAAGAAGCCCGCGATTCCATTTTCTGACGCAGCCACTGATCCACCTCCTCCTGGATCCAGCCGACAGATTTGACGCCGAGCTTAATGGGCTTGGGGAAGAAGCCCTTACTCATGTACAGATACAACGTGGACCGTGGCAGTCCCGTCAATTCACTTACTGCAGGTAGTCGCAAGATACGCATGGAATTCACTCGTTAGTAGTTTGTCCAATGCATGCGTGATTGTTTATTTTTTTATCATCCTGCGCCTGATTGCCCTAATGCTCCCTGAACAATCCCGCGAAGCCGTATGCGCTACCGCGGCTAAGCGTTTGCCCGCTAGCTTCCACTTGAATTTCCCATAAGCTCGCGTTTTTGGGAGACTTTTGATATCCGCCGTGGCTACCACTGCAATCTTCTTCTGAGCCCGCCCATAGGGGCCATACCTCGGCGGTGAGCTCCTCGCAAATGGCCCGGCAGCACATCGACGCCTTGTTCAATCACCCTCAAGCCGCTTACCAACTCCACCTGGAGAGACATAAGCTATGGAGTTGACTGCCGGTAGACCATGAAAATGTTCCACAGCAATCGATTCAGAATCGTTGCCCTGCTCTAGACAGCAAGTTGTTGGTCATGCTCTACACGGCCCTCTTTCTGCGCACCGAGGAAACTGCTAAGGATGCTAAGCATTTTTCAGTTAGAATGCGCCTAAATTTGCTCTAGATTGCCCCTAGATTGCCCCTAGATTGCCCCTAGATTGCCCCTAGATTGCCCCTAGATTGCCCCTAGATTGCTTCCGGATTGCTTCTAGATTGCTTCCGGATTGCTTCCGGATTGCTTCCGGATTGCTTCTAGATCTTTTTTCTTTGATCAGTCTATAAATTTTTGCAAAATGGCACTTCACACTCCTGACAGCTTCTCATTAAAAATTGACTCTACTGGCGAAAATTCGTCACGTATTGCATCAGTGGCTTGGCTGGTAGCTGCTCAAGAAGATTCATCCTTAGCAGATTTGAATCCAAATGCTCACGATCTCAAAAAAACACTAAAGGAATATGTTAATAAAAATTCCGAGGCAGGAGTTTTTATAAAAGACAGCATGCTAAAGATGCTAGTGCCGCAGGAGCGTATTAATTGGATTAAAGACAATCAAAGGCAGTTTTATTGGATCCTCAACTACATTTCCGAACTTAAAAAATCACAACTAAAAAAAATAAGGAGCGACCTGTCTCTAGTAATTCATAAACTACCCACGTCTATACCTTCTTATCTGTCGAACCGAGAGAGGAACGTTGCATTGGTAGATTACTGGTTGGCCAAGTCGTTTTCTGAGATGACCACAGCCATTCAATATTGCAAAGAAATGGAGTCTGAATGGAACAAGCACACAGAATCAGACAAACTATTCTCGTGGCTTGAAGGGATGGATGCAGATAAAAAAAGGGATTGTTTTTGGAGTTTTCTAAAAAATAGAATTCCTAATGAAATCAATGATTATCATAAATTCCAATCACACGAGGATCTCTTTATTTTTTTTGATCATCCGATATTTACAAGAGACACGAAGGAACTTTACAGCAAGGATGCCAGGAAAATTTGGAACCAGCGGCTGCGTAGGGAGAAGAAACCAGATGAGAAGCAACGCAGCTTTGTCCTTTCGCTGAAGACAATATCAAAGCTAGATAAGCTTTCCAAAAAGCATCATTTGACTCGTGCAGAAATCATCGAACTGATCATCAATGGCGAAGCGGAAAAGGAAACCTATATTCGTGAACGCCTCAGTCACAGGAACTTGTTGCTGGGCTTACACGAACCTACCGAATAAAAAAAGCAGCCTGTGTCGTTGATCGACACAGGCTGCTTTTAGTTTTAGAACACTTGTATGTGCCGCTGGCCCCTCAGTTGGCAGGCGGTGAATTGCAATAGTTGGCCCAATCGGACATCAACCCTGCACGCTTGGCCAAGAGGTCACCCCGCTGGTAAGCTGCTTCAACGCCGTCAGCCAATCTATGAGCTAAAGCATGTTCGCACACCTCACGAGGATAGGTCGTTGTTTCCCCCGCCCAATCACGGAAGGTGGAGCGGAATCCGTGCTGAGTCAGGCCACTTCGCCCCATGCGTCGCAACACGGCCGTCAAGGACATATCGGAGAGTTGGCCTCCCCTGGGTGCAAGGAAAACGTGATCGATATTTTCCTCACGCGGCAACGCCTTCAATAGTGCGATGACCTGGCAGGCCAAGGGCACTCGATGTTCTTTGCCTGCCTTCATGCGCTCAGCGGGGATGGTCCAGATTTTGTTTTGCAGGTCGATTTCTGTCCACTTGGCGCCGCGCACTTCACCTGAGCGGGCAGCTGTGAGGATCGCAAATTCCAATGCGCGAGCTGATACGCCTTCTTTGGATCGCAGTTCAGCCATGAAGGCTGCCATCTCAGCATAAGGCAGTGCTGCATGGTGCTCGACTTTCTGTACTTTGTTGCGGGCAGGTAGCTCGTGTTCGAGGTGGCCTTTCCAGCGCGCTGGGTTCTCTCCCTGGCGGTATCCCCGAAATGTGGCCCAATCCAGGATGGATTCGATGCGCCCCCGCAGTCTGCTGGCAGTTTCTGTTTTGTTAAGCCAGAGGGTCTCGCCAGCCTTGCCCACGGATTGCTGGAGCACGTCCAGAACCATTCCGGTATCGATCGATGCTGCTGGCAGGTGGCCGAACTTCGGATAGACATAGGTCGCCAGCGTGTTGGTCCACTGCTGGGCATGCTTGTCGTTTTTCCAGGCGGCGCGATTGGCATCAATGTAAGCCGTGGCGCAGTCTTCGAAGGTCTTGGTTTTGGCGATCTCCAGCGCAGATTGGGCTTTGACCGTCTGGCGCTCCTGAACGGGGTCGATACCATCACGCACTTGTTTTCTGAGTTCACGGGCGCGTTCGCGCGCCTCGGCCAGTGACACCTCGGGAAAGCTTCCCAGTCCAACGTCCCTGCGGTGCAGCGTCGCTTGACCATCTTTGCCCGGGCGCGTGCCCACGGCGATGCGCAACACCCATGCCCGTGATCCGCCCGAGATGCGAAGATGCAATCCATCCACGCCGCCTACTGCGTGACGACCTTCGGCTTTAAGCTTGGTGACTGCCAGCGCTGACAGTTCCTTGGCCTTTCTTGGCATGACTCTCTCCGTCGAACTATTTGTCCCACATCTTATCCCACATAAAGATCTAGATTTGGTGAGAACAAGTTGGACTTCAGCAGATCAAAGTTTCTTCCATCTCATTGATTTTTAATGGTTTTTTGAGTTTTATTGGATCTTTCTAGACGTCAACATGACAGACGCCCTCTCCGCCATTACGCAACCCCAAGTGATTGATTCACTTGGGGTTTTTTCTTTTTGACGCTGACGGGTATGCCATTTGATATGCCATGGCATGTTGTCTCTAGTGGGACACTGCTGGACAAGTTTAGATTCAAGCTGTTGTCGGTTTCGTCATCGACCATACTGCGTCCATAGACGCGGGCACCCTGCGCGGCTACTTGCGCAGCGAGCTGGTGTCGCAAGTGGTGAGCAGCAGGTCCGTCGAGGTGGTGAGCAATCTGATCTATGCGGCCGTGCACCAGTTCGGCGGCACCATCAAGCCCAAGAGCGCCAAAGTGCAACAATCGGGAGTTGTCCGTGCAAAGGTGACAGCGGTTAAGCGAGAAGGTGCCGACGTAAGAGTTCAATAAGTCGCGGCTGGGCAGCGTCGTTCAGCGGAATGATGCCGACGCCTTCGGCATCAAAATAGTCATCGGCTTCCAACGTACCAGTCTCGGTGGGCGCAGGTGTGAGGAGAAAAGCGTGAGAGGGTCGCACTCCCATGTAGCGCAGGCTGTCCCGGTAGAGATGCGCGGACTCCATGCCATCCAGGACTCCATACCTCGAAACTCGGTACTTAGCGTCGAAAACGACAAAACGTTCGACGCCATCGGTCTGCCAAGTCACGACCAAGTCCGGGTAGCGCTCTGCTGACACGCTCCTGAAGCCATGTGAGTCCCCTTGGTCGAATGCAGGAAATCGCGGCTGCAAGTGGATGGCGAGGCAGCCCTTGTCGGTATCCAGCGTAACCCTAAAGCAGTCGTCGCGCGCCCCCTGGCGGTCGATTAGCAAGGCATTTCCAGGCAACAGAGCTTGTGAGGCCTTCACCAATTGGAGGAATGCCCACCGCTCAAACACCTGCCACGTGGGCCCCATGGGGAGCTGGTCGAAAGCGGCCGCGCCCTCGATCCCGGGACGAATCGCGCGCCAACCCAGCTTCGCGGCTTTCCCATAATCGGGATTCGCTGCGACCGCGTTAAGTCCGGTCGCCGAGACTTCCGCCCGGCGCACTCGGTCGAAAGGTGAGCGCCGCAGGATGCCGCGCAGTTCTTCTTCCAGCTTCTCCAGATATCGAATTCTCGCCGGCAGGCTCGCTTGAAGCGCTTCGTTCGAATACCTTCCGGCGAGGGCTCCCTGTCCATTGACGAAAGTCGTCCGCACGTCGCGGACATTGCGCAAGACCGATAGCAGTCGTGCGAGCATCGTGCGATTCGCAGGGCTGTCTTCGGTCCTGTAGCTTGACGGCACGTCGAAGAGAACTTCCTCCGAGGACTCCACGTTGTTGCCTGTGAGGCCGAGCGCCGCTATCGCAGTTGCTGACCGGGCGGCTGAAAGCACGGTCTGGACGTCGAGGCTGCGAGCCTGATGTAGGGGTGTGAGTTCGCGCCGATGCACGAGTTGCCTTTGAGGTGCCCTTGCGAGGGTCTTCATCGCTTCCACAAATAAAAGTCCGTTGGCTTTGAGCCGTGCGTAGCGCAGGAAGGGATCAGACCACCGTCCTTCCGCGCCGAAGGGGCTGTGTGCAGGGGAGTCGCCGAACACAAGTCGCGGATCGAAGGCATGCAATTCCCGAACCATGGCAAGGAATACATCGCGGCCCAGTTTCGCCGGGTGGGGTGAGACGTCGATCGTCCAACTGCCCACCAGGCGCGCCATCCCATCGAACACTTCGGCTACGACGGATCCAGCATAGAAGCCTGGCTGCCATGACCAGCAATTGGTTGCACCTGACACTGCATTCAACGGCACATCATCGACCAACACGGCGCTGGCCACGAGACTGTCTGGCAGCTGAAATTCATACCTCCCGTTCTCCTCGCAGCCTGTCAGTAGCGTTCCCTCGGCATTGAGCAGCGGCACTTGCGTGCCCCCGTCGACCCGCCGAACGGAGAGCCGCAGTTCAGCGCCAGAAGCGGGCACTGCCCATCTCCCTCAGATCGTCCAGCAATTCAGCTACTTTCCCCGACGCAAGGGGCAAGTTCTGCTGCTGCATCACGGTGTGGGCATTCTTCAGAGCGGTTCGAAGCCGTACGCTGTCCTCGCCTCGCAACTTCGGCAGAATCTTGGAGTAGACGGCCTGGTCGAGCGCTTCACCCGGCGATAGGGTGGCGCCAGTCGCAGCCACCTGCAGGAATCCGATGATGTCGCTCACCGTCCGCCATCCGAAATGGAGACGCACTGGCTCGAGCGCCGCACTTAAAGCAGAGAGAGTGCTCCGGGCTAGTTCCAACGTCTCTTTTGGCAGCTCCGCAGTCTTCCATCCAGGGTAGGCGGTTACGTCCACCTTCCAGAAGTCAATCACGCATGCGCGGTCGAGAACCTTGTCGCTGAGCCCGTGTGTCGTCTCATCCATGTTCACCGTGCCGATGATGACAAGGTTGGAGGGATAGGCGATCGCCGGAGGCACGCCGCTGATCTCCTCGTCGGATCCATGGAACACGAGCGGGTCTCCAGTTTCCATCGCCGACAAGAGCGGTGCGAGGTATTGCTCCGGGTGCGACAGATTCATTTCATCAAGCACCACGGTATAAGGCCTGCTGGGATCTCCTGCTGCGGCGAGAAGAAAATCGAGGAACGGCGGCCGGACGTATATGCTTTGGGACAGCGGGTTGACGTAGCCGAGCAGAGGGGACGGATCTTGCCAGCCAGGTTGCACCGGGAGCACCAATGTTCCAACGTCAAGCTGTGACGAGCCGGACCAGAGCGCGCGCCCGTAGCTGCGTGCCAGCAGCGTCTTGCCCGCGCCACTTAGGCCCGTTAACACGGCGAAGTGTCTGCGGGAATGCAGCCACAACCCTGCATCAAGGGCCGCGACAGTCCGAGCCGCGAAGAAGCCGCTATCCGCAAGCGCTGCAGCGACAGCGGGAAGTTCGGGGCGCTTGACTGCGCCGATGCCGCCTTCTGCAGCATGGGTGTCCACCACGGCCGTTTCCGGCTTTGCGCTCTCAGTCGGCAATTTGCCTGGAGTCCAGTGAATTCTTTCGGCCCACGCCTTTCCATCTTCCGTGAGCTGAAATTCACCACTGGAATTCAATGCCGCAAGACCAAGACGCCCTACCCACTTGACCAAAACGTCCGGCGCGAAGCGAGTCGTCCAGCCCGGATTGACCTCCTGCAACATGGAGCCCATTTGATCCGGTTTGGCGGGTCCTTCTCTCAGTCGGTACAGCACATTGTCGAACCCGAGAATCCGCGTGAGGAGCCAGTCGGAGACTTCTTCAGGGTCGCCTGTCTCGAGAAGTGCTTCGCCACGAGGGGTCAGCTGAATGTCATTGCCCGCCGCTTTTAGAACGCCCCATTCGGCAATCAGGGCATTGATGTTCGTGTTTACCGACGGGTCGGACAGCTTTGGATTGACAGACTTGATGTGCTCCCGCAGGTCCTCTCGTGTGCACCCGTCCCGCGCGAACTCGATCATGCTGCGGATTGCGGGCAGGTAACCGGCAATGGCTAAAAGACCCTTGCGCCTTCTCTCGGCCGGCAAGGGGTTCAGCTTTTCCGAAGGTGCCTCCTCGTCCTCCACTTCGGTGGCTTCATCCCCCTGAGCCTGGATATGCGCCGCGTATAGGAGCCACGGCAACGCCATCCTGCGGACGCCATCCGGATCCGGCGGAGCCGGGACGCGGCCTAGCGCCTGCTCCAGTCGGGCAAGCACCTCTGCGTGCAGCACAACGGGATCTTTGCTGCCCGTTTTCCCAATTCCCATGGCCTTGGCCAGTTGCCGGAGCTTGCGCGCATGCGCAATCGTCGTGAAGTCACTTGGAAGCAGTGCGGCGAGCACACGGTGAATCTTCAGGCGGGGACGCCGCCTTGTGAACTTCTCGGCGGCTTCAGCAACCGCTTGCCACGCAGCTGCGATGGATTCCGCACGAGCAAGTCCCCCGTCGGGAAATTTGCGGTGTCGAATGTCCCAAAGCAACGCAAGGACACCTGGGTCGGCCTTTGCTGCGGTCACATCGATATGACCCATCCCGGTGGCGGACACTGCTTCGCCGTCCCAGAGTTCGTCTTGAAACGCCGGAGACATAAACTCTTCACGGCCTGCAGCCTGTACTTTGGCAATGTGAGACTCAAGACGTGGGAACCAGTCCCGATAGCCCGCGACATCGCCGAATTTATCTACCGCATGCGCGGCTGCCTCTCTCAGTTCCTCGTCTGTCACCATCTGCATCAAGCCGCTCCCTTACCTATGGCGTGCGAGCGTACCCGCTCAGTTACATCCTGCAAAAGGATACCCGACTACTGGCCATCCAACCTCGGGGGTGCACTCGCGGCTTCGAGCGTATTCCGTCGTCGAGACTGACGTCCAGTAAAGAGATTCCCGCGCGAAGCTTCCGACCCGACGAGGCGGGAGAACTTGACCGAAGATGTCACGCTCTGGAATTGAAGCCCGTAATCCTGGGTGTGCGGGATAGACTCAAAAAATCAGCATCAATCGACGTGATGCAAATTCTCTTGCACATTAGGAAATCTCCTGTATTATTTGCATCATGTCATTTGATGCAAAACCTCTCCCCATTGCCGACTTGGCCTCCCTGCAAGGCGGCTACCCCTTCCGGGGCTCCATAGAGGAGTCGGCTGACGGCAGCACCCTGGCTGTCCAGATGAAGGACGTCGACCCCGACAATGGGGTGAACTGGTCTGGCGTCATCCGCACTTCTCTTGCCGGTCGCAAGCACCCAGACTGGCTCAAAGCTGGTGATGTCCTGTTCGTCTCCAAAGGTGCCCGGTTCTATGCGGTCTGCATTGACGAGCCGCCCAGCGCGGCCGTGTGCAGCCCGCACTTCTTCCTGCTTCAAGTGTTGCCACGGGCCGCACTGCTGCCAGCCTTTTTGGCCTGGCAAATCAACCAGCCCCCGTTCCAGCGTCAGCTTCAGCAAGCCGCTGAAGGCAGCAGCCAGCTCAGCATCCGCCGCCCGGTGCTGGAATCGCTCACTCTGAGCGTGCCGTCGCTGGCGGACCAGCAACGCATCGTTGACTTGGTCGACCTTGCGCGTCGGGAGCGACGCACCCTCCACCAACTCATTCACAACCGCGAGCAACAACTCCAGGCGCTTGCGGAAGGTCTTGCGCATGCCGCACAGGCCGCTCACTGAACAACCCAGGGAACCCCCACCATGAACGACATCACCACCGAAATCACCTCTGTCAGCCAGGACGACATCAACGCCGCCGTCTGGGCCGCCTGCGACACCTTTCGCGGCACCGTGGACCCCAGCATCTACAAGGACTTCGTCCTGACCATGCTGTTCCTCAAGTACGTGTCGGATGTCTGGCAAGACCACTACGACGCCTACAAGAAACAGTACGGCGACCACCCCGAGCTGATTGAGGAAATGCTCAAGAACGAGCGTTTCGTGCTGCCAGCCAGCGCCAGCTTCTATGCCCTGCACACCCTGCGGCACAGCCCCGGCAACGGCGAGCGCATCGACAAGGCCTTGCACGCCATCGAAGAGGCCAACATCACCAAGCTGCGCGATGTGTTCCAGGACATCAGCTTCAATTCCAACAAGCTGGGCGACGAGCAGCAGAAGAACGACATCCTGCGCCACCTGCTGGAAGACTTCGCCAAGCCCGAACTGGATTTGCGCCCCAGCCGTGTCGGCCAGCTCGACGTGATCGGCAACGCCTACGAATTCCTCATCAAGAACTTTGCATCCACCAGCGGCAAGAAGGCTGGCGAGTTCTACACCCCGCCCGAAGTATCCGCACTCATGGCGCGCCTGATGGCGCCGCAAGAAGGCGACGAAATCTGCGACCCCACCTGCGGCTCCGGGTCGCTGTTGATGAAGTGCGGCCGTCTGATCCGCGAGAACACCGGTTCGCGCAAGTACGCGCTCTATGGGCAAGAGGCCATCGGCAGCACCTGGGCGCTGGCCAAGATGAACATGTTCCTGCATGGAGAGGACAACCACCGGATCGAATGGGGCGACACCATCCGCAACCCCAAGCTGCTCGACGGTGCGGCCAGCCTCAAGCATTTCGACATCGTGGTGGCCAACCCGCCGTTCAGCCTGGAAAAGTGGGGCTTCGAGGGGGCCGACGCCGACAAGTTCAGCCGCTTCCGCCGGGGCGTGCCGCCGCGCACCAAGGGCGACTACGCCTTCATCCTGCACATGATCGAGACCATGAAGCCAGGTACCGGCCGCATGGCGGTGGTCGTACCCCATGGCGTGCTCTTCCGTGGCGCTGCGGAGGGCCGCATTCGCCAGAAGCTGATCGAAGAAAACCTGCTCGACGTGGTGATTGGCCTGCCCGAAAAGCTTTTCTACGGCACCGGCATCCCCGCCGCTGTGTTGGTGTTCCGCAAGAACAAGGCCGACGACAAGGTGCTGTTCATCGACGCCAGCCGCGACTTTGAGGCCGGCAAGAACCAGAACCTGCTGCGCGAAACCGACCTGCAGCGCATCCTGACCACCGCCGCCACACGGCAGAGCGTGGACAAGTACGCCTACCTCGCCACGCCTGCCGAAATCGCCGAGAACGACTTCAACCTCAATATCCCACGTTATGTGGACACGTTCGAGGAAGAAGCCGAAATCGACCTGATGGCCGTGCGCAAAGAGCGTGAGCAACTCAAGGGCGAGCTGGCCAGCCTGGAAACCCAGATGGCCGTCTACCTGAAGGAGCTGGGCTATGAGTAAGACTCCAAGGCCTACCAAGCGTGCCAACACGCCCACCAAGGCGATGACAACGCCGGTGAATTTGCAGGCATCAGCCAGCGCCGAAAGCCAGGGCGAATTCGTTCTCTACACCACAGACGACGGCCTCACCCGCGTAGAAATGCGGGCCGAAGGCGGTTCGCTATGGCTCAGCCAGGCCGAAATCGCCACGCTGTTCCAGACCACGCCGCAGAACGTCACCCAGCATGTGAAAGCCATCTATGCCGAGGGTGAAGCCGACCCCGAAGCAACTTGTAAGTCCGGCTTACAAGTTCGCCAAGAGGGTGGTCGGCTCGTCCGCCGCAGTGTGCGCTTCTACAGCCTCGACGTCATCTTGGCCGTGGGCTACCGGGCGCGTTCGGCACGCGGCACCCAGTTCCGCCAATGGGCCACGGCCAACCTGAGCGAGTACCTGCTCAAAGGCTTTGTGATGGACGATGAGCGCCTGAAGAACCCACCCGTGGGCGACTCGGTCTTGCCAGACCGCTTCGGCGAGTTGCTGGAGCGCATCCGCGACATCCGTGCCAGCGAACGCCGCATGTACCTGCGGGTGCGCGAAATCTTCGCCCTGGCCGCCGACTACGCCCCCACGCTGCCCGAGACCACCACCTTCTTCCGCATCATCCAGAACAAGCTGCACTACGCCGTGTCGGGCCAGACGGCCGCCGAAATCATCCGCCGCCGTGCCGACCACACCCAGCCCAACATGGGCCTGACCACCACCCGCAAGGGCCAGGTGCAGAAGGCCGATGTGGGCGTGGCCAAGAACTACCTGAACGAGCAGGAGATCAGCGAGCTGAACCGCATCGTCACCATGTGGCTGGACTTTGCCGAAGACCAGGCCACGCGCCGCAAAGAGGTGTTCCTGAAAGACTGGGCCGAAAAGCTCGATGCCTTCCTCAGCTTCAATGACCGGCAAGTCTTGGTGGGCGCTGGCAAGGTGTCACACAAGCAGGCGGTGGCCCATGCACAGAGCGAGTATGAGCAGTTTGCTGCGCAGCGACGTGCGGCGCTGGAGGCGGAAGGCGAGGCTTGTGCCGTCCGCATGCTCGGTGCGGCATCGGCAGATGATGGCGCCTTGGAGGAGTTGGGCAAGGTCGCTAAGCGGCTGACAAAGAAGAAGGGAGGCCGTGATGCTGCCTAAAGCATGGCGCCGTTCAACGCTGGGCGAAATCGCCCATATCACTTCGGGTGGTACACCTGATCGAAGCCGACCAGACTATTGGGGCGGCGATGTTCCATGGGTCACGACCGGCGAGATTCAATTCAACACCATCACTGACACCGTCGAGAAGATCACCGCAGCGGGTTTGCAGAATTCCGCAGCCAAAGTCTTTCCACCTGGCACGCTGTTGATGGCCATGTACGGACAAGGAAAGACGCGGGGGCAGGTTGCGAAGCTGAGCATTGAAGCAGCGACCAATCAGGCTTGTGCAGCGATCCACCTACGGGACAAGCACGACGTTGACTTCTACTTTCAGTACCTTATTTCTCAGTACGACAAGCTGCGCGAACTGGGCAATGCCGGGACACAAAAGAACCTGAACGGCGGAATCATCAAGGGATTTGATGTGCCAGTTCCACCTTACGGAGAACAGCGCCGCATCGCCAAAATTCTCGCCAGTTGGGATCAAGCCATTGCCACTACGGAGCGACTCCTGCTCAACAGTCAGGAGCAGAAACTGTTGATATCCCAGCAGATGTTGACCGGCAAAGTGCGCCTCAAAGAATTTCCGGCCAGCGGACGCAAGCAAAAGACACCCTATGGGGCATTGCCCATCGAGTGGGGGTACCGCCGAATCGGTGACCTGGCTGTCGAGGTGAGTCAAAAACTTGGGGGTGAAGATCCCTATCCGGTACTGTCCTGCACGAAACACAAAGGGTTGGTTGACTCTTTGGCTTACTTCAATAAGCAGGTATTCAGCGCAGACACATCCACCTACAAGGTGGTCCCCAGAGGCTGTTTCGTGTACGCGACAAATCACATCGACGAGGGCTCCATCGGCTACCAAGACTTGTACGACTTTGGACTGGTCAGTCCGATGTACACCGTTTTCAAAGCCAACGATGAAGTTGATGACGCCTACTTGTTTGCGCTGCTGAAGACAGAGCACTACCGACAGATATTCGCTTCTGCAACCAACGCTTCCGTTGACCGCAGAGGAAGCCTGCGTTGGAAGGACTTTCGCAATCTTCACATTCCACTGCCACCAATTGAAGAGCAGCGGGCCATCGCAAAGGTATTGGCCGGTGCAGTGCGTGAGGCGGAACTGATTCAAGCTCAGTTGGAACTTTTGCGCGATGAAAAAGCTGCCCTCATGTCCCAACTGCTGACCGGCAAACGCCGCGTCAAGCTGCCGGATGCCGAATCAGGGGTGCAGGCATGAACACCACGCCCAACTCCCGCGAGCAATACAGCGCCCACCTGCCCGCACTGCACCTGCTGTGCAACCTGGGTTGGAACTTTCTGACCACGGCGCAGGCGCTGGCCCTGCGTGGCAGCACGCGCGAGGTGCTGCTCAAGCCCCGGCTGATCGAAGTGCTGCAAACCCGGCGCTACGAATACAAGGGCCAGTGGTACCCGCTGTCACCCAGCGGCATCGACCAGATCGTGCGGGAGTTGTCGGCACTCAGCCTGGCCGAAGGGCTGATGCCCGCCAACGAGCGCCTGTACGGCAAGCTGGCGTTGGGCATCACGGTGACGGAGTTCATGCCCGATGGCAAGAAGCACCAGCCGACCATCGCAGTGATCGACTGGACCGACGCCACGGCCAACCGCTGGGATGTGACCGAAGAGCTGGAGGTGCTGGCCGCGCAGGGCACGCACCACCGCACGCCCGATGTGGTGGCGTATGTGAATGGCATTCCGCTGGTGGTGATCGAGGCCAAGCGGCCGGAGTCGGGCGGTGGCAGCCACCCCGCCAAGGCGATGGTGACAGAAGGCATCAGCCAGCACCTGCGCAACCAGCGGCCCGACGAGATTCCCAACCTGTTTGCATACGCCCAGCTGCTGCTGTCCATCAGCCAGACCGAGGGGCGCTACGGCACCACGCACACGGCAGCCAAGTTCTGGGCCAAGTGGCGGGAAGAGGAGTTCGACGAGGCCCACATGCAGGCGCTCAAGAACAAGGCACTCAAGCCGGATGTGCGTGCGGCGCTGTTCGACGGCAAGCCTGCCGCGCTGGCGGCGTACTTCAACACGCTGTGGAGCGCCCCCATGCAGGCCACCGAACAGGACCGCTTGCTGGTGAGCCTGTTGACCCCGGCACGGCTGCTTGAATTCCTGCGCGGCTACGTGCTGTTCGACCGCAAGGTGGGCAAGATCGTGGCCCGCTACCAGCAGTTCTTTGGCATCCGTGCGCTGCTGGCGCGCATCAGCCAGAAGAAACCCGAATCGCAAGGCGGTGGCCGCGAGGGTGGCGTGGTGTGGCACACCACGGGGTCGGGCAAGAGCTTCACCATGGTGTTCCTGACCAAGGCGCTGCTGTTGGTGGATGCCCTGAAGGAATGCCGCGTGGTGGTGGTGACCGACCGCATTGACCTGGAAACCCAGCTCGCCCGCAACTTCATGACCGGTGGGGCCTTTGGCTCCAGCATCGCCACACAGAAAGACGGCGAGAAGAGCCGCACCCTGTCTGGTCGTGACCTGGCCCAGCGCATTGGCAAAGGCACCGAGCGCATCACCTTCACGCTGGTACACAAGTTCAACACGGCGTCGAAGTTGCCGGAGTGCCGCAACGACTCGGCCGACATGATCGTGCTGGTGGACGAAGGCCACCGCAGCCACGGCGGCGAGACCCATGAGCGCATGAAGAAGGCCCTGCCCAAGGCGGCCTACATCGCCTTCACCGGCACGCCCTTGCTCAAGGATGAAAAGACGGCGAACAAGTTCGGCCCCATCGTGCACGCCTACACCATGCAGCGCGCGGTGGAAGATGAAACCGTGGCCCCGCTGCTGTACGAAGAGCGTGTGCCCGAGCTGGACATCAACGAAGAGGCGGTGAACCGCTGGTTCGAGAAAATCACCAGCAACCTCAGCGATGCCCAGCGCACCGACCTGAAAAAGAAATTCGCCAAGAAGGGCGCCATCTACGGTGCAGCCAACCGCATCGAGCTGATTGCCTGGGACATTGCCACCCACTTCAACGAGAACATCAAGAAGCTGGGGCTTGGCCTGAAGGGGCAGGTGGCCACCGACAGCAAGCTCGACGCCATCCGCTACAAGAAGGCGCTGGACGACACCGGCTTGGCGACCAGTGCGGTGGTGATCTCAGCCCCGGATACGCGTGAAGGCAACTCCGATGTGGACGAGGACACGCTGCCTGAGGTTCAAAAGTGGTGGAAGCAAGCCATGGCCACCTGCGGCAACGATGCCGAGACCTACGAGAAACAGGTGGTCAATGACTTTGGCACGGACGGCGCACCTGACTTGCTGATCGTCGTGGACAAGCTGCTGACGGGTTTCGACGAGCCACGCAACACGGTGCTGTACATCGACAAGCCCCTGAAAGGGCACAACCTGATTCAGGCGGTGGCGCGCGTCAACCGCCTGCATGACGCCAAGCGGTACGGCGTGCTGGTGGACTACCGAGGCATCTTGAAGGAACTCGACACCGCCATCCGCGCCTACCAAGACTTGGAAGCTCGCACGCAAGGTGGTTTTGACATCAGTGACCTGGAGGGCCTGTACCACCAGTTCAGCACGGAGTACAAGCGCCTGCCTGCTTTGCACGATGAACTGTGGTCGTTCTTCAAGTCGGTGACCAACAAGCTCGATCGCGAGCAGTACCGGCAAGTGCTGGCACCGAAGTTCGTGAAGGGCAGTGATGGCGAGGAGTACGACGAGCGGCAAAAACTGCGAGACGACTTCTACGAGGCACTGACCGCCTTCGGCTTGTGCTTGCAGACGGCGCTCTCCTCACGCAGCTTCTTTGAGGACAAGAGCTTTTCTGAAGCGCAGATTGCCCGGTACAAGGCAGATCTTCGTTTCTTCACCGAGCTGCGCCAGACCGCCCGCCGCGATGCCATGGAGACGGTGGACTACAGCGTCTACGAGGAACAAATCCGCAAGCTGGTGGATAAGCAGGTCATCGGGACAGAAGTGCGCGAACCCGAGGGTGTCTATTTGGTGCACCAACTGGGGCAAGCCGAAGACCCGAAGGACTGGTCGGAAGAGAAAACGCGCAATGAGACGGACATGATCCGCACCCGGCTACGTAAGACCATCGAGCAGGAACTGGCGGCCGACCCCTATGCGCAGAAGGTGTTTGGCGAACTGCTGCGTCAGGCCATCGCTGAAGCGGAAGCCATGTTCGATCATCCGCTGAAGCAGTACGCCCTGTTCAAGTCCTTCGAGGAAAAGCTGGACGCCCGTGCCACCCCGGACATGCCGGATGCACTGGCAGACAAGCCACATGCCAAGGCCTACTTTGGCGCCATGCGTCTGGTGCTGGGGGACGAGGCCTTTGCCGCACTGGGTGGTGATGCCACGGACAAGCTGGTGCAACAAGCAATTGCAATGGACACCGTGGTGCGCGACGCCGTGGCAGAGAACTCGCTCAACCCACAGAACATCGAGGCGGCCATTCGCAAGGGTCTGTTGCCCTTGTTGTTTGGCACGCTGGGTTTGGACAACGCCAAGCTGGTGGTCGAGCAAGTCATCCAGATCACGCGCGTCGGGTTGAGCAAGTCTTGAGCATGCAGGTCACTGAACGCGTCTCTCAGCATCGCATCGCCTATGGCGACGAAGTCATTGCCTTCAGTCTGCGCCGCCAACCGTCGCGCGTTGTGACGCGCGTTGCCATCCATGTTGAGCCAGACGCACGCGTGATGGTGGATGCACCCGATGCAGCGCCCTTGGAAGATGTGTTGGCTGCCGTGAAAAAGCGGGTGCGCTGGATCAGCCAGCATGTGGAAGCAGCCAGGGCACGACTTGCTCATGTGCTGCCCCGCGAGTATGTGAGCGGGGAGTCCTTGCACTATCTGGGGCGCCGCTATCGCTTGAAGGTCGTGGTCGACGCCGGGGCCAGGGCAGAGGCACGGATGCGCGGCGCTTTCATCACCGTGACGACGCCTGAACAAGCCGCGGCCCCGATCAAGATGGCCTTGGATGCCTGGTATCGGCAGCGAGCACGGGAGGTGTTTGCAGATCGACTGACGGCGATTGCCGCCCCGCTCCGTTGGGTCAAGCAGCTTCCACAGACACGCCTGCAGTTCATGACGGTGCAATGGGGCAGTTGCTCACCCTCGGGCCGAATCACGCTGAACCCGTTGCTGGTGAAGGCTCCAAGGGAGTGCATCGACTACGTGCTACTCCATGAGCTGTGCCACCTGCTCCACCACAACCACAGTCCCAAGTTTTACCGCACCTTAGATCGGCACATGCCGAACTGGAGGGCCGTGAAGGAGAAGCTCGACAACATGGTGGAAGAGGTTTTCCGCGCCTGAAAACATCGAATCAAGACTAACAATAGGGGGGATGAATGGCAACTGCCACCGGAGAACCAACTCGGCTTCCAGATGGCTTGAAGCTGGGCAAGTCGATCCAAATCTATTTCAATCACATATCACCAATGCGCGTGAACCCCGTGCTCAGCTTCCAACCAAGTAACGCACCAAACGCCCGGCACGCCCCACTAGCGCTGCCGGGCGCTATGCCGTCTCGGTAGCGCCAAACCTGTCCGCATCCCCACCCCAAGCCCCGCGTGCCTAGCACCCGGGGCTTTTTCTTTAGCCGTTCGTTCCGTCGCTCTTCTTTCCTTCACATCACACCCCCAAGGAGATCCCCCGTGATCAGTTGCCCCCAATGCCAATCCCCCCGCGTCGAAACCCTTGACCGCGGCCGCACCGCAGGCGCCGCCATCGGCGCAGTCGCAGGAGCCGCCAGCGGCGCCGCAACCGCCCTGCGCACCGCCCAACTCGGTGCCACCTATGGCTCGCTCGTCGGCCCCGCTGGAACCGTACTCGGTGCCGTCGCCGGAGCCGCCATGGGAGGCCTCAGCGGCGGCGCCGTCGGCTGCGAGATCGGCAGTCAGATCGGCAAGGCCGTCGACCAGAACTGTCTCAAGAACCACCACTGCCTGGAGTGCGGGTACCGCTTCCGGGATCCGTACGCCTGAGCGCTCGCCCTTTTTGCTCTTTTCGCGCTCTTCAGGCTTGTCGCTTTTCTCACTTCCCTCCCCTCGTTCTCTTTTTATTCATTCATTTATCAAGGAGCATTCCAATGGCACACCTCGTTCAAACCATGGCCTATGTCGGCGAGACCCCCTGGCACAACCTGGGTCAGCAACTGCCCGCCAAACAACCCATCGATGTCTGGGCCCGTGAAGCGGGCATGGACTGGACCATCCGTGAGGCACCCGTGCGCTACATGGCCACTCAATCCGGCCCGGCTGGCCAGGCCCCCTCTTCCGTCTCCGCGCTGTATGCCGAACCCATGGAGTTCCCCGACCAGAAGGTGCTGTACCGCAGCGATACCAAGGCCCCTCTGTCGGTGGTCAGTGCCCGCTACCAGGTCGTGCAGCCCAAGCAGGTGCTGGAGTTCTACCGGGATCTGACGGAAGTCTCTGGGTACGAGCTGGAGACCGCCGGGGTTCTCAAGGCCGGGCGCAAGTTCTGGGCCCTGGCCCGTACCGGAAAGTCCTCGGCGCTCAAGGGCAACGATGTGGTTAACGGCTATCTGCTGTTGGCTACTTCCTGTGACGGGACACTGGCGACCACGGCCACACCGACGACGGTGCGTGTGGTCTGCAACAACACGCTGTCGATTGCCCTGTCTGGGACGTCGAGTGCGATCAAGGTGCCTCACAGCACGAGCTTTGACGCGCAGGCGGTCAAGAAGCAGTTGGGGATTGCCGTCTCGCAGTGGGACGGTTTCATGTACCGCATGAAGACCTTGTCCGAGCGCAAGGTCAAGAGCCACGAGTCCATGAACTATTTCCTGAAGGTGCTGTGCCAGACGGATGGGCATGCGGATGCATCGGCAGGCCTGACCAACGAACGCGCACTCAAGAAGGTACAGGCCATGTACGAGGGTCAGGGCCGGGGGGCGGAGCTGGCAGCCGCCAAGGGCACGGCCTGGGGCCTCTTGTGCGCCGTGACCGAGTTCGTGGACCACGAGCGCCGGGCGCGCAGTCAGGAATACCGCCTGGACAGTGCCTGGTTTGGCCAGGGGGCCGCACTCAAGCAGCGAGCACTGGAGCAGGCGTTGCAGCTGGCGTCATGACGGTGTCTGCCGTCCTTTGCGGTTCATCCATCCGCCCTCACCGCCCTTCACGGCATAGACCCCGGCTCCTTCAGTGGACCGGGGTCTTTTGTTTTGGGGGGCGGTGTGGCGTCGTGGTTGTCGTTGTTGTTGCTTTTGTTGTTTTCACTTCAAGGAGTCAGCATGGTTCGTCCTGTTGTTTCACCGGGGTCTGAGGCGTCACCGCGTCCCCGCCCTGCCCTTAGGCTGGTCAAGACCCAGGACCTGGATCGCGATCAGTGGTTGCAGGTGCGCAAGGGTGGTATCGGCAGTTCAGATGCAGCAGCGGCAGTCGGGCTCAATCCCTATCAGTCGCAGCTGGAGCTATGGATGGAGAAGACCGGACGTGCCCCTGTGGCCCCACCGGGTGACGGAGATGCGGATGATCTGAGTCCGATGTACTGGGGTTCGCTGCTGGAGCCCATCGTGGCTGCGCACTACACCCGCCGTACGGGCAATCGGGTACGGCGCATCAACGCGGTGCTGCAGCATCCTGAGCACCCATGGATGCTGGCCAATATCGACCGGGAGGTGCTGGGGGCGACGGATGTCCAGTTGCTGGAATGCAAGACAGCGGGGATTCAAGGGGCCTGGCTCTGGCGGGATGGGGTGCCGGAGTATGTGCAGTTGCAAGTCCAGCACCAGTTGGCCGTGACGGGCAAACAGGCGGCGGATGTGGCTGTGTTGCTCGGGGGCCAGGAGTTGCAGATTTTTCGGATCGAGCGGGATGAGGAGCTGATCGCCCAGCTCATCACCCTGGAGCGCGAATTTTGGGGCTATGTGGAGCGGGGCCAGGCGCCTCCGGCCGATGGGTCGGATTCGGCAGACCGGGCTTTGCGGGCGCTGTATCCCCGAGATACCGGCTTCACCCTGAATCTCAAGCATGACCTGGTGATGGGGGCGGTGTTCTCTGACCTGTTGGCGGTGCGAGAGGTGCTGGCGACCAACACGGCCTTGGAAGCCCAGCTTAAGCAGACGATTCAGCAACGCATGGCGGATTCCAGCCGGGCGGTGTTTGAGAACGGCGAGGTGAGCTTCAAACGCAGCCGGGATGGGACGCAGCTCGATACAGCACGGCTGGCCAAGGAACAGCCGGAGATCGTCAAGGCCTACACGGTGCCCAAACCTGGGAGCAGGAGGTTTCTCGTGCAGACCTGAGGCTGGTTCATCGGGGCCAAGGGTTCATTCATTTCAGTTCAACGCATTCCCCAGACGGGCTTCATCGGCAACGGTGAGGCCCGTTGTGCTTTGGGGGTGCATTCACATTCAACGAGGAGATTCACATGCTCAAAGGTTTGGCTTTGACACCGCCTGTGATCGGGCGCATTGCGATTGGGCGGGTGGTGGAGAAGAACGGGCGTCGCCTGCCCGAGAAGGACGATGAGTTCACGCTCACCAGCCAGGTTCAGAACAAGGAGGGGTGGGTGCCACATCCGGTGGATGCCCAACTGCGCAAGGAGCCGGGGGCCAAGCTGCGCAGCATTCCAGTGCGGCTGCTGTTTGACGATCCAGATCTGAGCCTTAGGGCGAACTACACGATGTTTGACCGGGCCACGGGAAGGCCGCTGTGTGTGGGAGATGGGGAGAGCTGCAAGCGGGTGACTCTGTCGGGGATGCAGAGCCTGCCCTGCCCTTCGCCTGCGGTGTGCCCGCTTGCGCAGGATGGGAACTGCAAGCCGTATGGAAGGCTGCATGTGCGGGTGGAGGCGGATGGCAGTACCGAAGCGGGTACGGCTGGTGATGAGTTGGGCAGCTTTGTGTTCCGAACCACGGGGTTCAACAGCATCCGGACGTTGTCGGCACGCCTGCGATATCTGTTTGCGGTGTCGGGTGGGTTGCTGGCGGGATTGCCCTTGGAGCTTCGGCTGCGGGGGAAGT